>NZ_JBIBGE010000007.1:0-212458 GCF_042956345.1 Pseudomonas sp. NPDC008258 | reverse complement strand
TCAAGGTGATCAAGCGGATGGCTTACGGCTACCGGGACAGCGAGTTCTTTTTCATGAAGATCAAGAATGACTTTCCCGGCAATCCGTGAAGAACCAAATTTTGGGCGGCGTACCGATGAGGTTTTCTCATGGATACGTTACTTGCCCCGTCACTCAATATGATCAAGCCCTGCACAGAGGGCTTGTTTCATGTCGGAACTAACCTTTCATTCGAAGTTCTCGAGTATCCAGTCACGTAATCTACAGCAGGCGCTGTCATCAACCTTTTCGTTACTGAACGAAAGGAAATGCTGGCTCTCTTTATGCTCAAGCTGTGCATCAACGGGCCTCACCAATAGCCCTTGTTGCACCAGAGGGTCGACCAGATAGTGCCAACCCAATGCAACGCCCTGATGCGCCAACGTCAACATGATCATCGCATTGTAGTCGTTCACGTTGAGGAACTGGGCTGAACTAGCCAGGCGCGCTTCAAGGTTCAACCCATGTGCTTCAAACCAGATAAACCAGTCGACATGCTCTGCCACTTGCGCACGCCCATAAGGGCTCAAGTTCAATAAGGGCCCACTTTTTATGCCCTCCAGCGATTGCGCCTCCGGGTGCTGTTTCAAGTACTGCGGCGTGCAAACCGGGTAAATGATGTCGTGCACCAATCTGTGGCTGTGATAACCATCGCGGATCGTGGAAACCTTGCTTACAACGATATCCGGGCGAACCCCAGGTTCCATGTGGAAGAAATTCTGAGTGGTGACCAGATTGAGGTCGATGTCAGGGTTTTGCGCCAGAAACCGAGGCAGCCGGTGCACCAGCCAAAGCGCCGAAAATGCGGGGCTGCAGCATAATGTGACCACTCGCTTCCCATAGCTCTGGCGCCGGATGCGAGCCGACGCCTGCGAGATGTTGGACAGCGACAACTGCACGGCATCGAAAAACAAAGCCCCCGCCTCCGTCAACTCCACTGCCCGCCCTGCCCTGACAAACAGATCGGTGCCCAGGAACGCTTCCAGGTCTTTAATCTGCCGACTCACGGCTGCTTGCGTGACACATAGCGATTCGGCTGCACGGGTAAAGTTCTGATGCTTCGCCGCCGCAACAAAAGCCTTGACCGCCCGAAGCGAGGGAATTTGAATCAGTGACTGATCGGGCTCAGTGTGCTTGACCATCGGTATACTTCCTGCCTCTGACTGAATTTACTCATTTTGGCTTACACGCCGCCGCTTCATCTTTCAATGCCCACAACCTATCGAACGTAACTCAGTCTGTCTTGGCGGTACTACACCGTCAAAATACCCATCCGTCTTACGGTTGCACTTAAACTCTAACCACTCTCGAGAAGCAACTACCTGAGCTTTCACACGCTGCGGATTGCTCGACTATTGCCTGTGCCTTGAAACTCCAGGCGCTCACGCCATCTCACTCACGTCAGCCCGTCTATGAACAGGTAACTTTCCACCCTGTTGCATTCTAACAAGTTCCTGAACAAGCCCGAGTTAAACGCATGGCTTCGAGGCGGCGCGCCCCCGTAGACAGCCTACCGGAGAATGCGCATAGTGGTTACACAGCTTGTAGACGCCCCCGTGCCCCCTGTGCCGGTACTGAAGAACATTTCAGTTTCGCGGGCTCGTTCGGCCGTGATTTTTCCCTGTACAACATCACGAGGTTCCTGAGTATGTCCCACTTTGCGTTCCCTGGCGTCAACCTGGCAATCACCACGCCCTTTGATGCCCAAGGCCATATTGACTATGCGCGTTTCGAACAATTGATCGAAGGCTACATCGCCGCGGGCGTGCATGGCTTCGTCCTGAGTTCGGGTACCGGTATGCACGTCTATCTGTCCAAGGATGAGTCCAAGGAACTGGTCGCCTTCGGTGCGAAAGTGATCGCCGGCCGCGCAACAGTCATTGCCCAGACCTCCGCCCTGCTGGTTGAGGAAGTGGTCGAGCGTACCGTTCACGCAAAGCACTGTGGCGCCGACGGCGTGATGGTGCTGCCACCGTTCTTCGAAGGCCCGACCGATGACCAAGGCATCATCGACTTCTACAGCAGCGTCAGCGAAGCCGGCCTGCCGATCATTGGTTACAACGTCCCCCAAGCCGTTGGTATTGAAGTCACTCCAGCGCTGCTCCAGGAACTGAGCAAAATCCCCAACTTCGTCTCCGTCAAAGACAGCAGCGGCGACCTGGCCGCCCAGGCTTCGCTGGCACGCACTGGCGTGCCAACCATGAACGGTGCCGACCCGCTGGTCCCTTATGCCTTGTTCGCCGGTGCTGCAGGCCTGATCTGGGGAGGTGCCAACATGGCACCGAAAACCTGTGTGGCGCTGGCCAATGCTGCCCAGGCACAGCGGTGGGACGAAGTCCGCGAAATATGGAAGGCATTGGCACCGGTCATGTCGCTGATCTGGCAAGGTGATTACGTTCAGTCGGTATACGCCGGCGCAGACATGATGGGCTATGGCGCTGGCAACCCACGTCGTCCGCTGGCACGTCTTGCAGCCGACAAGCACCAGGCCCTGCGTGATGCACTCGCGCCCCTGCTTGAGCGCGAGGTTGCTACGGTGTAACCGGGGCAGTACCCATCAATCAAAACCGCTCGGCCGGGTCTGTGGTCATGAGCATCTGCTGGAACCGCTCCAGGAAGATAGACTCGGCCTGGGTCAACTTCTGTTCGCGGTTCCAGAGCAGGTATACGTTCACATCAATCACCCCGTCCCACGGCGGCAAGCGCCAAAGCTCATTGGCCTGCACATCTGCAGCGACGATGTGCTCCGGCAGGCAGCCAATGCCGTAGCCCGCCCCCACCAGCCGCAGGATTTCATCCAGGCTCGGCGATGACGCGACAATGCGCCCGGTAAAGCCCTGCTGATCGCGAAATACCGTGAGCGGCGACAGGTTGCCGCCCATCTGGTCACTGGTAAAACTCACGAAGTGCTCGCCCTGAAGGTCCGCCACGGTAAGGTTCTTGCGACCAAAAAAGCGGTGGCGCTTGCCGCAGAAAAACGCGTAGCGCTGTTCAAGCAGCACCCGTTGTTCCAGCCGGGGCTGGGGCGTGCGGCACAGGCTAAGGCCGAACGAGGCGGTCTTCTGCAACAGGCCACTGACCACATCCGAACTGCGCAGCACATCGATCTCCAGCTCCACCTGCGGGTAGTCACTGTGGAACTGCGCCAGGAAATCGTCGTAGGCACGGGACTGGATGCGGCTGATGCTGAGCAGGCGGATCTTGCCCGTTACCGTTTCGGCCGGGCTGTCCAGCGCAGGCCCCAGCCGCGAGACCGTGCCGTACAGTTCGGCGGCGATCTGCATCACTTCCTGCCCCGCTTGCGACAGGTTGATGCGCGGCCCGCGGCGCACCACCAGGGCACTGTCCAGTTGCTCCTCCAGGCGCCTGAGCGCCTGGCTGACGGCCGGCTGGCTGAGGTGCAGGCGTGCCGCGGCGCGGCTGATGCTGCCCTCCTGGCCGATTACCAGGAAGGTGCGCAGCAGGTTCCAGTCGAGGCGGTCGTTGAGAAAACGCTTGGCTTCGGGGTCCCTGGCCAGCGGCGGTGATGTCGGCGTCATTATTTGTTGGTCTTATACTTGAGTATTTAAATTAGAAGCTTTTCCTAGAATAGAACTTGGCTCACCATCAAGCAACGCACCGCCAGAGTGCCTTTGTCCTGCCCGTGCAGGGCTCTCCTTCTCCTGCCTATAACAATGACGCCCAGGAGCCTCAGATGACGAGCAATACCCCCACCCCGCGTCGTGCCGCGGCGGCTGCCTTCATTGGCACCACCATCGAATTCTACGACTTCTACATCTACGCCTTCGCCGCAGCGCTGGTGCTCGGGCAACTGTTTTTCCCCAGCGAAAACCCGATGCTCAGCACTATGGCAGCGTTCGGCAGCTTTGCCGTGGGCTTCATCGCCCGGCCGTTCGCCGGCATGGTGTTCGGCCACCTGGGCGACCGCCTGGGCCGCAAGAAAATGCTGCTGGTGACCATCGTGCTGATGGGCGTGGCCACCACCTGCATCGGCCTGCTGCCGACCTACGCCCAGGCCGGCATCTGGGCCCCTATTGGCCTGATCTTCCTGCGCCTGCTACAGGGCATTTCGGTCGGTGGCGAATGGGGTGGCGCGGTGCTGATGGCCAGCGAACACGCGCCCAAGGGGCGCAAGGTGTTCTTTGCCTCGTTCGCCCAATGGGGCAGCCCGGCGGGCCTGCTGCTGGCACTGATCGCGTTCCGCTTCATCACTGCCATGGAGCCGGAAGACCTGATGAGCTGGGGCTGGCGCATTCCGTTCCTGATGAGCGGGCTGCTGATGATCGTAGGCCTGCTGATCCGCTTTGGCGTGCCGGAGTCACCGGAGTTCGCCGAGGTCAAGAACAGCGACCAGACCAGCGACAACCCGGTGCGGGAAGTGCTGCGCAAGCACTGGCGCAACATCGTCTTCGCCGCCCTGGCCGTGACCATTGGTTCTGGCGGGTTCTTCTTCACCAACACGTTCATGATCACCTACGTCACCCAGTACCAGGGCATTGCCAAGACCACCATCCTTGATTGCCTGTTCGTGGTCACCATCCTGCAGTTTCTCTCGCAACCCTGTTCGGCCATGCTCGCCGAGCGCCTGGGTGAAGGGCGCTTCCTGAAGTGGGTCGCGACCCTGTGCATGGTGGTGCCCTACCCGATGTTCCTGTTGGTGCAGACCGGCAATGTGGTCTACATGACTGCGGGTATCGCCCTGGCCGTGGTCCTGCTGTCGGCGCTGTATGCCGTGATTGCCGGCTACATGGCCGAAGCCTTCCCGGCCCGCGTCCGTTACTCGGGTATTTCCATCGCCTACCAGTTGGGCAGCGGCCTGACCGGTGGCCTTACGCCAATGCTGGGTACCTTTGTTGCCGGCCAGTTCGCCGGGCAATGGGTACCGCTGGCACTGTTCTTCAGCGTGCTGGCCCTGATGTCGCTGGCCGGCGTGCTGGGGCTCTCGCACCTGCGCAGCGCCACTGCCAGGCCGGTCGCCCTCTCCCCTTCGCAAGGAATCGCCTGATGAGCAACAAGCCTCACGCCATGTCGGAAACCGAATGGCAAGCCCGCTGCGAGCTGGCTGCGCTGTATCGCCTGATCGCCTATTACCGCATGACCGACCTGATCGATACGCACATCACCCTGCGTGTACCCGGGCCTGACCGGCACTTTTTGATCAACCGCTATGGCGTGGCATTCGAGAAGATGCGCGCCAGCGACCTGGTGCTGATCGACCTGGACGGCAACGTGGTCGATAGCCATTTCAATGGTGGCAAGGTCAATGCGGCCGGCTTCGTCATCCACTCGGCCATTCACGATGCGCGCCCGGACCTGCACTGCATCATCCATACCCACACCGCGGCGGGCATGGCGGTGGCTGCACAACGTGACGGCCTGCTGCCGCTGACCCAGCACGCGCTGAAGTTCTACGGCAACCTGGCCTACCACACGTATGAAGGCATCGCGTTGTCGCTTGAAGAGCGCGAACGGCTGGTCGCCGACCTTGGCCCGCACAAGGCCATGATCCTGCGCAACCACGGGCTGCTGGCAGCCGGCAGCACCGTGGCGGCCGCGTTCCACGAGATCTATTTCCTGGAGCGCGCCTGCCAGGCACAAATCCAGGCGATGTCTGCCGGTGTGGCGTTGAACATTCCCAGTGAGGATGTGTGCCGGCACACCGCCGCACAGTTCGGGCGCGATGGCATCGACGGCATCATCGACATGGCCTGGCAGGCCGCGCTGAGCCTGATCGACGAGCAGCGCAGCGCGTGGTGCAGCTGACATGGCCAGCCTCGTAATGCTTTGCCAGAACCCTACGCTGACTGACTGGTTGGCCACGCTGTTCGCCGAACATGCCCCACAACTCGACGTACTGCGCCCAGGCGATGCGGGCGCCCGGCACGCCGAAGTGGCCGTGTGCTGGTTCCCGCCCGAAGGCAGCCTGGGCCGCTTGCCCAACCTGCGCCTGGTGCACTCGATCGGCTCGGGCGTCGACCACCTGGCCCAGGACAGTTCACGCGATGCGTCGCTGCCCGTGTGCCGGGTGGTCGACCCTGACCACACGCAGGGCATGAGCGAGTACGTGCACTGGGGCGTGCTGCACTTTCACCGGGGCTTCGATCAGGTGATTGCCGGTAACCCTGGCCAGCACTGGCAGCGCCCGGTGCAGCGCAAGGCCGGGGACGTGCGCGTCGGCGTGATGGGCCTGGGCGCTATCGGTGCACCAGTGGCGCAACGGCTGGCAGCGGCGGGTTATGACGTGCGCGGCTGGGCACGCACCCCGCGCCAGATTGACGGCGTAACGACCTTCGCCGGCGCAGGTTCACAGCAGGCCTTTCTCAACAAGCTGGATGTGCTGGTCAACCTGCTGCCGCTTACCGCCAGCACCCACGGCCTACTGAACCACGCGGTGTTCCGGCACATGGCAAAAGGCAGTGCCCTGATCAACTGTGGCCGTGGCCAGCACCTTGACCCGGATGACCTGCGCGAGGCGCTGGCCAGCGGGCAGTTGCGCGGCGCCCTGCTCGATGTGTTCGAGCAGGAACCCCTGCCAGCCGATTCACCGCTATGGCACACACCGGGTGTGTGGGTGACACCGCACATGGCGTCGGCCGCATCCGACCTGTGCATCGCCCGGCAAGTGGCCGACAACGTGTCGCGCCTGAGCGCCGGGCTGGAACTGAACAACCTGGTCGACCCCGAACTGGGCTATTGACCGCACGCGTTACCAAGAGGTGATCCATGAAAACGTTTTTCCATCCTGCCCAACGCCTGCACCACCCCCGCTCCTACCTGTCGCGGGGGCAGATGCGCCAGCCGCAGGAAATACCGGCACGCATCGACCCACTGCTGGCCGTGGTCGAAAAGCTCGGCTATCCGCTGTTCGAACCCGCCGACCACGGCATGGCGCCGCTGGCGGCGGTGCATGGCCAGGCGTACCTGGACTACCTGGGCAGCGCCTACCAGCAGTGGCATGAAGTGCCGGAAGACTGGGGCGATGAGGTGATGTCCAACATCTACATCCGTGAAGGCAACCCGCTGCGTGGCATCCTCGGCAAGACCGCCCGCTACCTGGCCGATGGCAGCTGCCCGATCGGCGAGCACACCTGGCAGGCTGCGTACTGGTCGGCGCAAAGCGCGGTGGCCGCAGCACATGCGCTGATCGAAGGCGACCAGGCCGCCTATGCCCTGTGCCGGCCACCAGGGCACCATGCCCGCGCCGAGGCAGCAGGTGGGTTCTGCTTCCTGAACAACGCCGCCATCGCCGCGCAGGTGTTGCGTGGCAAGTTCGCCAAGGTGGCGGTGCTCGACACCGACATGCACCATGGCCAGGGCATCCAGGAAATCTTCTACGACCGCGACGACGTGCTGTACGTGTCGATCCATGGCGACCCGACCAACTTCTACCCGGTGGTCGCAGGTTTCGATGATGAGACCGGGACGGGTGCCGGAGCAGGCTTTAACCTGAACCTGCCCATGGCCCACGGCGCCAGCGAAGCGGACTTCTTTGCCTGCATGGACCAGGCAGTAGCCGCACTGCGCGCCTTCGCCCCGGATGTGCTGGTGCTGTCGCTGGGCTTTGACATCTACGAAAACGACCCGCAGTCCAAGGTCTCCGTCAGCCACGAAGGGTTCCGCCTGCTGGGGCAGCGGATCAAGCAGCTGGGCCTGCCCTGCGTGGTGGTCCAGGAGGGTGGCTATGACATTGCGACCCTGGATGAAAACGCCTCGCGCTTCTTTGCCGGCATGACCGCCTGAGGCAAACCTGAAGTACTCCGGGTTGCCCTGGGCAACCCGGCTTATCGAGCAATACAACAATAAAGAACGCAACTTGCCTCGCCCGCATGTTAGCGCTCAGGCCCCCGGCTGCCCGTCGCAGACGCCGGGGCAATAACAATAAATCTTCACGCTGCCGTTCTTGAATCTGGCAATAAGGAAGTATCCATGTGGCTTAAAACGTTCACCTTGGGGATGGCCGGCGCTAGCGTCTGCCTGTACGGCTCGATCGCCTGCGCGGCCGAATCGGACAATGGCTTTATTGAAGACAGCACCACCACTGTCGGCTTGCGAAACTTCTACTGGAACGCCGACAACCGTAACGGCAGCTACCTCAACCCGGCCGGCGAGCGGCAAAGTTATCGCCAGGAATGGGCACAAGGCGTGCTGGCCAGGTTCAATTCCGGCTACACCCAGGGGTTTGTAGGGTTCGGCCTCGACCTGCATTACATGGGCGCGGTGAAGCTGGACGGTGGCAAGGGCCGGGTTGGCGACGGTATCGGCAATGGCGGCATCGTCTCGCGCGATAACCACGGTGACCCCAAGGCTGAATATTCCAAAGCCGGTGGCGCGGTAAAGATGCGTGTAGGCAGCACCGAACTTGCCTATGGCGACCTGTTCCCCGATTCACCGGTGCTCAAGTACGGCGATATCCGCCTGCTGCCGCAAACGCTCAGGGGCTGGAACGTCACCGACCACTCCTTTGCCGGGCTGGCCCTGAACGCAGGGCGCTTCACCTCCAGCAGTGACCGGGCAGAAACCAATCACGGCGGCAAGTTGGGTACCGCCTACGGTGGCCGCCAGGCTGACAGTGACTTTGTCAGTTACTACGGTGGCATTTACACCGGCCTTGAAAATGTGAAGATCAAGCTGTTCGGATCCGAGCTGGACAATATCTGGAACCAGCAGTTTGCCTCCATCGAGTACCGGGTACCTTTGAACGTGGGTGGTGTGATCAACACCGGTGCCAACTACTACCGCACCCGTGATACCGGCAGCGCTCTGCTAGGCGACATTCGCAACGATGCCTGGAGTGCCCGGGTGGGCTATGCACGGGGTGGTCACAAGTTCGAAGTGGCCTACACCCGCATCGATGGCGACCAGCCGTTCGACTATGTGTGGAACAGCTTCGACATCGAGCTGGATGCAGCGTCACAGGCCAGCGACTTCAATAGCCCCAATGAAAGGGCCTGGAGCGCACGTTACGACCTGGACGCGGCCATCTTTGGCGTGCCGGGGCTGACCTTCACGGCGCGCTACATACGTGGCACCGATATTGATGGCCGCGACGCTGCCGGTGGCTATTCGCGATTCCAGGCGGTGCGCGACGGGTCGCAATGGGAGCGGGACTTGTGGGTGAAGTACGTGGTTCAGTCTGGGCCTGCGAAGAACCTGTCGCTGCGGCTGCTGCATGCGTCAATGCGCACGGGTGGCGATTACGGGGCAATCGCCAATGACCTGGACCAGACACGGGTCATTCTGGACTACCCGCTGGACCTGAACTTTCTGAAATAGCCGGTGAAGCTGCGCGGGGCCTTGGCAGCAACTGTGCTGGTAGAACGCTGAAGGCCCGCGCCATCTGTGGGAACGGGCTCGCCCCGCGAAGCGCGCATCGCTGCTGCGATCAATGTCGAATGCAGCCCGTCATCTCGCTACCGTCACTGAAACACAAACCCAAGCCCGGCTTACCCAGGCTGTTCGAGCGGCCTGAATACCGACAGCGCATCATCATCGAGCGCATGTTTGGCTGCCTGAAAGGGAACCGCAGGATCGTGGTACGCTTCGACAAGCTCGCGAAAAGTTATGCCGCAATGGTCTCGCTGTTCTGTGTCGCGCAGTGTGCGCAACGGCTTTGTTTCAGACAGAGCCTCAAAAGCGAAATTATCAAGTTTTCGGCGGCTTGAGCGTTTTTTGAAAGATACGGCCAACGAAGAAAACTAGACTCGAAAATATCCACTAGCCATACTTTCCAATAGCTCTAGTAATACAAGACTACGCTAGTCCAGCATTTGATAAGTAACGCTCATATCTTTTACCTGACGCCTCGGCTGCACGGCCGAAGGTCGCCAAAATTCCGTGAGCCTTCCGAGGCCAGCGAAAAGATCGAGAACAACCAACGACCAAACGTCCTATGCGTGTCTGCACCACGCACTACTCATAAGTTAATCGATGACGCACCGTACCATGAGGTATGAGGTGGGACTGATGGAGAGTTTACGAAAGATCTCGACCACTTTTCTGCGGCTAATTATCGAGCACTAGCTATTCCCTAAGAGATTTGCAAGAAAATATCTCGATAAAATATTCTTGCATTCAACAGATGAACTGCGATGCTTACTCGAACTCATTCCCTACCGCACTTATACACCACTGATAATTTGCGCGACTTGTCAAGCAAAAACAATACTCTCGCAAGCAATCAAGACTTGTCCGACTTAGCCATCTTTGCCTATAACCCAACGACGGCGATGTTATCCAAGATTGAGAAGATCGCCAATGCATTGTTAAGCGAACCACCGCGCCCCCTGAATGGCAGCTCACTAGAGTTATTGAGCTTGGCACTTGTCAGAAGCAACGACTGGCCAACTGAAATTTCGCTAGTCTGGAAACATAGTGCTCACGCCAGACCCCATACTGCATTTACCCTTGGCAATGAAAAATGCTGGATAAATTATGAGAATCTATCCGAGGAGCAAAAAGAGAAAAGCATTGAAATACACCATGACGGCAAAGATAGTTACTTCGCAACAATGCAAGGTAAAGCATGGCAAGCGTCAGGCGAAGATGCTTTCTTAAAAACAATGCTGGCTATCAAAGCGGACGTTTCGACAGAAGCCATTGGCGACAGGCCTGCTGCAGACTTAAGAAGGGCTTTAGCTAAAAATATCTGCGAGCCGCACCATAGCTTGGTCAGCCTCTGGTGCCATGGACTACAGGATAACAGTTTGGGTGAAGTCGGCAATGTCGTTATTCCAGGAAGCATTGTAAGCAGTCCACCCATAAAGTTGGAAGCAAACCCTCAATGGATCGATCTTGCCACGAGACCGAATTGTAAGTATTCTCCGGTTATAGTCAGACGCACGACCGATAAACAAGATATCATTAGCATGCAGGCGGTGCGTCAAAATCGAATTGACACCTGCAGAGAACTGTCCCTGGATCGGGAGACCCCTGGCAACGGGAGTTGGTTTTCTTTTATCAGAAGCCCCCAGCTATACGAGCCACAACTGCACACAAGCACGATTCCTGCAATTGTCATAAGCGGGGGCAACGCCAGTAGACTCATTACGGATCTTGGCAAGGATTACAGCCTCGCGTGGCACCCAAAAAACATGATGAATGAGCCGGTATACTTACTTGTCCACAAACAGGATTATCAGACTTATAATACGACGATGAAAGAGGTGCTTGAACAAAATAGAAATTTGCATCTTATTGGTTGGGACGGTGGGAAATTGACTGGTTTTGGTGCTGCCCGGGCAGCGGCATTAGCCTTTGCTGACTCACTGCCGTACCGTCCTCGGCGAATAATGATGCTTGATCAGGATGTTGTTAAAACGGAGCATACCAGACACACCAATCCAAGGGTACGGCGTACTGTGGAGAGTTTGCACCAGACATCGAGCAAACCAATTGTTGGCTATGGTGTCGGTTACCCGACTCGACAGACAGTACCTGAGCCGTTCGCGAAGAGCGCCATGCCTGATGCAGCGGATTTCAACACTCCGGCACAGCAGTATGTTTCAGTTCAGGCTCCTTTCCGTAAACAGGGAAGTGATGGAATTTATCCTGCCTTCATGGTTGCAAGTGGCGAAGATATGCTGATGAGCCTTGACCTAAACTTGACCAACGAAAAACGAAATAGGGTTCTGCCAGACGCGAGAATTATCAAGAAGGAACTAAAAGGGCTGCCTGACACACCGAACATTTACTGGAACGAAGGACGGATTCAAACGCTAAAGTCTATTTTTGAAGCTGAGAAAAATACGTTGGTAGAATTCGAAGGTCAGAAAATGAGTCTGGATGACCTAATGGCAAATTATACAGAAAGAGGATGGATCACCTCACACCCAAGCGCTGAATCCCTCAACATTGCTGCTTGCGTAATAGAACGCATTATTTTGCGACTGCACGATGAGTTAGGGAGACCATGAAAATTTACACCACGCGTTTTTCCATAACTGCTTCCCGGGTGAAGTAGTTTGGTTGGCATGGGTCAATGCAGTGTCTGTTTTGGGGCATACCCTGCGCCATGGTGAAAGATGCTGATTGCATTTCTGCCGCTAACAACCCCTACACAACCTGACACCCACTCATCTCGAATTGATGATAATGCCCAACCCCTGATCGTCCTGCAGTCCCTCGACCTGAGGAAGAATTAGTTAACACAGGAAAGTCCAATTTTCGAGTAACTCCGGGCTTTTGGACATCAGGCAGCAAGGACATCACATGCCGATAGGAACTTCAGATCGCCCTTAACTACCTGGATCTCAGTAGGCATGAGAAGCTTCGAACTCAAGCTTACTTTATTGATACACCAGCGTCGATAGGAAGCCTAAGCTCGCTATAATCAGCGGGCGTTGGCACTCTACTTTCAGGCATACCCTTGATCTTATGTAACATATCTTTTGCTGGCAATATGAACCGCCCATCACTTCGGGAAAGTATCAACTCACTTATACTTTCACCGCGCCTTAAATGCTCAATAACCTCATCAATACCAAAAGCGCGCGACTCATTTAACGGGTGATCACCTTTGTTCACCCAAATATGCAAATGCAAGGTAGCGGTTGATGGCGCCACTGGAAAATGGAAAAATAAATTAACCTTATCGCTCTCAACAGACACCCCATATTTATCAACTAAATGCCGGAGGCTATCCCGCTTTAATTTTTCCAAAACCTCAACATAACTTGACTCCAAATCCAATATAGAAGTCAATGACTTTACACCCGTTTTCGACTCAGCACTATATTGATTCAATTCCTCACTCTGTTTGGTCGAAACCTCCCCTGATGAAGAATCACCCTGCATTTCCTGAATCAAATTATGTGGTACCGCAGGATGAACGGCCCAAGCCGTCAATTGGATGCCTTCTGGCCTAGTGGGCAAATCCGTGACCTGCCCAGCGGTGTAGATTTGCGACATGTAGGGAATATTCGGGTAAATTAGAAAGCCGTTTCCCGCCCCCAACGGGGCAGAGTAATGGAAGACATCGGGGTTTTTCTTGTAAACCTCGCTGTATACTTTATCACCTGGTTCCCGACTGTTACCGCGTAGCAATTCAACCAGAAACTGGGTGGCATTCTCACGCTTGTACGTTTCCTTAAGTTGTGACAGGTTTTTTGCTGTCAGCGTTACCTGAGCCAGATCGGTAGTTTGATATTTCTGTAAACCTTTTGCATTCAGCCATCTAAAACTCCCGTAGTCGTCCTCCGATTGTTTTGATATGTAGGCGCCATGGCTTAAATCGGCGAAGCCGGAGTTGTCTTTCTTGATCAACACATGATGGTTCTCCTCACTTAGCTGCCTCAGGACTTTCCGATTGTCATCAATACCATAAGCATCCAGTTTTCTGCGAATCACAGAGCTTTCGTGCTGATTCAGAGTGACTGAAGAGTTACGTACTGCCTGAACATCCAAGGATTGACCACATGAGTGGTTTGAGTGAGGGAGTAAATTTGCAGCAAAAACCTGAAGCGCCATTATACTCATTGGGTATCTCCTCTAGCTGTCATATCGCATACTTCAAGTGCATTGAGCGCACTGACCCATCAAGAGTTGCCCAGGCTCGCTACAACGCTAACAAGTTCGAATATGAAATGATCACAACGGTAGGTTTAGAAAATTTTTGCGCACACCTTTAAATGGTATACCGCGAATATCCTTAATTGAGTCCGAGGTCGGTAGAAAATAGGCTCCCTCGTTTCGATCAAGGACAAGATCGCTGATCTCTTTACCAGACTGTAAATGCGCGATAATCGTGTCGAGATCGAAAGACCTTGGCTCATTCAACGGGTGATCACCTTTGTTTACCCAGGTGTGCAAGTGGAGCGTGGCGGTCTTTTCTGCAACGGGAAAATGAAAAAACATTTTCACATTGTCGTGCTCATTTACACCATAGACATTCCGCAAATGTTCCTCTGTCTCATTTTTCAATTTTTGGAGCTGCGGAACATGCTCTTTCTTTAAACTTAGAATACTGGTCAAGGAATCTATCTTTGTTTCTCTATCAATATTACTTTGTGGCATCCCCTGACTTACTTTAAGCGCCTTGATGCCTGGCTGATGATCGCCCCCCAGAAACGAGGACTCTATGTGCGGATGAATCGCGTAGGTGCATAAGATGATGCCATGCTTACTATCTTTCAGTGTCTCAGGAGCATTGATATAGGTATCTAACACTTTTAAATCACAGTACGGCGTATTGGGTCCAATGAGATAGCCATGTTGGACACTGTCGATCGGTGAGACAAAGTGCGCCAAGCACGGACTCTGGCGATAAAGATCTGTATCCAGGCAGGCCTCTGCATTGAGTGTCTTGATGAGAAAGTCCGGCAAGGGAGTCTCCGAGTAGGTCTTACTGAGATGTGTCAACTGATCTTGATTCGTGAAGCTGATCACAGCGACCTCTGGGGTTTGATACTTCATCAACCCCTTTGGATTTAACCAGTTAAAGTTGCCGTAGCCATCCTCATCCCTTATAGATACATAGGCACCGGGGGTTAGATCCGGGCGAGCCAAATGATCTTTTTTAACCAAGACATCGTATTTTTCCTGCTTTAGTTGGCTCAATACTTTCCGATTATCGTCTATGCCATAGGCATCCAGCGTTCTGTGCAGCGGCATTTTTCCTGTATTGTGCACTGCCTGCACATACAGGCTCTGTTCGCGTCGATGACTGTGGTGAATCGGTAGAATACAGATAGACTGATGCAATGCATTGACTTGGGTCACTGGCTACATCCTTGATCATATAGAGTCATTCAGGTTTGTATAACTAGGCGTTTGCTTGACCGACAACAGCATCAGCCAGAATACTGCGTCACTAGCGCGCTGATATCAGCCTGCGGGATAGACTTGGCGTGGATAACAAGTTCGCCAATATTGACGCCTTCTTCAACCAATCGAGCAAAAAAATTTTCGAGTTGGGGCCGCTGGGGCATATAGTGACCGGAATCCAGATGAAATGATTTTGCTCTCCCCTGCTCAATGAATATCATGCCCGCCAATAGCACAGGCTTACCTCCTGTCGTCGAAGTGTGTTGCCACTTGCCTTTTTCATACAGATGTACAAAGATATTTCTGTCGCGATGGATCACAATCGCAGCGTATCCTTCCATCCCGGCCTTGCCCGGTAGGTGCGTAGTATCCAATAGTTTGCCGCCTGCTTTCCACTCACCTTTAGAAAGTTCCACCCGATAGTCAGCGACTTGATCTGCGGACAGATAATTTACATAACCGACATCCTGGGACAGAGGGTATGTAGGTTTGTTCTTAAGCGCATTGATTTCAACATTGGGATGTTGATCAATCCACTGAAACAGCCCAATCTTGCAGTTAGCGTCTTTCTGCCATGCACTTAACGCACCAGATTGTGCGTCAAGGCCGTTCAACGTAATTCTATCGCGATGCTTAGGATCTTTGATTTCCAGCCAATATTTTGGATGAACGCCTGCTTCCCCACGGTTTTTATTTGGCATTATTTCCAATATGAATTGTGCTGCCTCTTTGAAACGCATCATGTTTGGGACGTTTTTTATCGCTTTAACCGGCAGTGACGATAGCTCATACTGCTGTTCTGCTCTGCACCCACCGACCTGAGCAATGTACTTGATGTTAACGCCTAACATTCACCCTCCATCTTCATTGGCAGCCACATATAACTTCTAGTGCACCATGAAACCCTAAAATGACCTCACCTAACTTCTTTTCAACTAATGCACACGGATTCACCAACGCTTTTAATTCGTAGCCATCACTACACTTACCTAATGTTAAGTGCCCTGTCTCAAGGTATTCAATTAGCGTTGTGATGACGGGCATGATGCGCCTGGCATTGCCTATCAGCAACTCTTCACTTATCGGGATGAATGACCAAATAAATAGCCGGTCGTCGATCAACGAAACATTAATAGATAGCTCTTCAAGCATATCAATGGCGATGGTTGAATGAGAGTCAAAACCGTGCAGCAACTGGTCAGAAACTCCCAACTCGCTCAATGCATCACGAACCAACGAACTAAGTTCATGGTGAACATTTTGAGAGAACGACAATGGATCGCATATCATAAGTTAAGTTACCTAAAAAATTGGCTCGACGATAAATCCCCGCCCATGACCCCCCCCTAAAAAATCGACAATGAATTTAACTTGATAGAAATTAGGAAGGCTTTCAAAAAACGACCTTTCATTAAAAACGGTAAAAAATTGCTAACCTCCTAACTTTGACACACCTGCTTACGTTAGCGTAAATCTTCCAAAATACTGCAAAAAATCTAATCCAGAATCTGTAGAAACTTACTGTCCAGAGGCACCGAAATTGGTCAACCAACATCCGTCGTTACCCTTTTCGAAACTGAATAATCGCAACTGCTTCACCGCATCAAACTCCGCAGAGACGCGCGAGATGCTCGCTGGTGTGCGGAGATGATTCTCGCCTGTGCAGCAGGCCAATCAGGTAATGGCATTGCCCAGCGCTTGCCTACCAGTAGAAATGTAGTATCACGGCGGCATCAGCGCTTCTCTAGTGCTATGCTGCCACTTGCCCTATGGGTTTTTGTTGTCACCCCTCCTTGACTGCATCCAAATACGTAGTACGCCGATTCTTGCGCCGGAGGCTCGGGTTGCCTCACTGCCGTTTAAGTTGATACATCAAGTATCTAGACCAATCAGCTCCTTAACCTGTCATGCAACCGCTTGAACATCTTGTAGAATGTGCCTTCCTACTGAATCCAGACAGTTTCTCGCCCACTTAAAACACGAACATACAATTACCAACTGCCATTTTCACGACTGTCTTCATCCTCAGAGGGCTTGAACACCTCCTGCATGAAATCCTTGAAGAACATATTGGCCGATGCAACCGATACCAGCGCAGTTCTGACCGCCTTGTACGTCTCCCCTCCCTCCAAGCCCTGCTCTTTCATGCGCACCAACACCTGCGTCAACACACCCATTTGTTTCTGCGTCGTTTTATAGGGTAGCTCGCCACCGGCATTAGCGTATTGTTTCAAGTAACCCTGGATACCGCTCGGCGAGGGAGCCGTGGATTCTATCCACGTCATGAACGCGTCGTAGAACTCGGCAAAATCTGGGTCCGGATCACTAAGGTTTTCCGCACCCTGAAGTTCAATGCGCTGGTTCAGGGGCACAACCGTCTGGGTGCCTCCGGTCAAGGCCTGACCGGGACCCGCCAGCGAATAGCGGTCAATGTTCATCCCTGATATCCGATTCAAAAATAGGCTTTGGGCTTGCGCCCTCCTTGTTCAGGTCAGCGGCCCAACTGACCAAAATGTTCTTCGACGCTTCATCAAGCTGGCGCACGCTTTCCGGTAACTGCTTGAGTTGGCCGATCAGGCGCGGAGTCAGGCGCTCCTGGGTGGCGCCGATGTCCAGCTCCACCACCTGATCCGCCAGGCGAAACAGGTAGCGTTCCTGGTCATGGAAACGGATATCCACACGCTCGACACCCAAGCCCTGCAACTTGCTCTTCAGCGCCACCTGCTGGGCCTTGCACCGCAGCGGCAGGATAATCTGCAGCTGCTCCCGGCCCTGGCCTGCCCATTCATCCTGCCAACGCTGCAGCAGCGCATCGAGCAGTCGTTCATCCATCAGCACATCCCCCAGCAACGATCGGGCAGCCTGTACCAGTTCAGCCTGCAGTGCGCTCGCCATCAGCCGCGACCGCAGCAAAAGCCCGCTCAGGTCAGCAGCGGCTTGCAGCACCCCCTGGGAGTAACCGTCCTGAAAGGCGTTCGCCCGAACAATGTCAGCCTCTTGTTGCGCTTGCGCCACACACGACTTGGCCCGCTCGCGGGCTTGCTGCATCAACAACCGGCGATCACGCTCAGCTGCCCGCTCTTCATGCTTCAGCAAGAGGGCATCCGTGGCCGGAACATCAACAAGCGTTCTGATGGATTCGAGCATGTTGTACCGCCAGGGTAAAAAGTGATGGGTTCGGTGCCAGTCGCGGCAAGGTTTGCTGCAACTCGACCACGCGCGGCGAGAACTGCAAGAACAGACGCTGCATAAGCGCCTCCGGGATGTGTTGATGCCAGGCTGCCAAAGCAGCGAGCCCCACAGCGCCGAGCGATTGCTCAAGCCCATCTGATTCGCTGACCGCAACCGTCGGCCGAGTGCCCAGGTCGATACGGGCAAAAGCTCTTGCCGGCACATCGAGTTCACGCATACGCGCCCCGCGAGCCAACTGCGGCCACATCAGGTGCGCCCCCATGAGGCGGGCGACGGCGGGCAACTGCTGCCAATACGCGACCCAGCAATCGGTCCATGGATTGCGCTCGATCTGCTGCGGGTCTGGGCAACCGAGTGCCAACCCCCTTAGCAACGATTGGTTCAGCAGCGCCCGGGCCGCCGGCTCTTCTAACAGCGCTGGCACAACACCTCGGTGCGGGTGCAGATAGTCCAGCGGCTGATGCAGGATGGCGCGCAGCGCTTCAGTTGCGCGGGGCATGTTCGACCTCTTTCGGCTTACGGTAGAGCATGACCGCATACGCTACCGCAGCCAGAATGCCCAGGACGAAAATCCCATAGAGCCAGGTGAACTCGGAAGCGCGAGGTTGCACGTAAGGGGCAGCATGCTGAATGGAAGCCCGCTTGGACAAAACCACCGAGATATGGTCGTAGTCCACGGCCGAGAAACTGTTCTTGAGAAAACGCTTGATATCGTTGACCAGCAACTGTGGCTCGCTATCACGCTCATACACCGCCAACGCCGAGAGATGGATGGGCGCGGCCTTGCGACCGCTTTCTCCGGTTTCCAGGTCGTAACTCACATGCACCCGCGCCGAAACCACACCCTCCAGGGTGTTCAACGACTGCTCCAGGCGCTGCTCCAACGCACTGTACAGACGCGCCTTTTCGGCTCGCGGCGAAGCGACCAGGGAGTCGGCAGGAAACATCTGAGCAATTTCGACACGCGGCCTGGAGGGCAGTGAATACAAGGCCAACAGATCGACCGCCGCCGCGAAGTCCGCTGGTGCGATAAGCACCGAGTAGCCGGTCTTGCCTTTATCCACCTTGGTCGCAGTAATGTTGTTGCGCTGCAGCACCGAAATCACTTCATTGACCTGCTGCTGGTCAAGGCCCTCAAGCAAACTCGGCTGACGACAGCCGACCAGCAGCAGACAGAACAGCACAAGACAGCCATATAACTTCATGACGAACGTAACAAGGTTTCGGCCGTGGTCACCGTTTTACGGACCAGGACGTTGAGTAAGGAGACATCGATGTTGTACTGCGCCGTGAGCAACTGCAATTCGCTCAAAACTTCGGGGTTGGTGATATCCGGGCGCGTCAGCATGGCATTGATCCTTGCGTGATCACGCTCGGTATCCACAGCGGTGCTGGCGAAATGCTCGATCAAACGGCCCTCCAGGGAAACCACCGCGCCAGGCTCGGGGCGCGCCAATTCGGCCATGCGAAGCGAACTCAGGTTCACTGAAGCCAAAGAAGAAACAGACATGGGAACACTCGCAAAAAGTACCCGACGGGCTTACCTGCCCGCCGAGAAGGACCACGGGACTTAACGTGCGGCGGACACTATCGCCGTATCAATTTCCTTGAAGCCCTTGATCGTATTGGTCGCAACGTTACGGAAAACGTTGTACGAAGAGAACGCAGCCTGATAGGCCGCCAAAAGCGTGGGGTCGGAGGCATCTTCATGCAATGCGGCCAGTGCCTCATCGAGTTTGGTTTTGAGACCGGTGGCGCCGTCTTCGAAGCTCTGAGCCTGCCGGCCCAGGAAATCATCATGAAACTCAATGGGATTTGAAACTCCAATCATATAGCACCCGTCATTATCAAAGGGGTTTAGGAAAGTACCAGGATGACGGCGTCATCTTGATGTAGCCCTGAGGGCCGTACTGGAACGACTTACCCTTGCGCCAGTCATCCTTGAGCTCGATTGCGAAATGAACATATCGCTCACCCCACTGCCGACCGAATGCCGCAACAAAGTCACCCAGGGCTTGTAACTCAGCGTCCTCAAGCGTGCCTTCGACCGTAAAGGTCACGCCGTCAGCATGCTTGTGCCGAGTAAAGAGCAGTGCCAAGCGTTGCAAGCCTTGCTCGGCCAGATGCAACAGCTCGTTGTCGTCACTACGCACAATCTTTATTTCGCGAGCGTAGGGCGCGACTGCGCCCAGCGAGGCTTCGAGGCGGCGCTGCAACTCGGGCGTCAGCACGCTGCGTTGGCGACTGATCAACAATCGGGGGACAAGCGGATCGCTGAGATCCATACGGTGATAGGCAAGGTGCGGCGCCAGGCTCGATACCAGACTCTCCAGGCGCCGGCGCTCGTCGTATGTGGTCATCACCTGAGTCGCCGAGTACCCGTTACGCACCAATACCTGCCTCCCCCACCCGGCATCGCGCTCGGAGTCAGCGAAAACATAAATCGCACGGTCGCGGCCATGCACCACGACCATGCTGCTATTGCCCCCGGCGATCAGCGCCTCGACACTTGACACAGGCGTGGGTCGCGAGGCATACCAACCGAACATCGCCACACCAACCAGCATCGCAAACATGGCTCCGATAGCCACCCGCCGCGAGACGGTACTTGGCACCCGAGCCGGCTCAGACTCTGCAAGCACAGCCGGCCCCCGTACCAACAACTCGCTCTGCCACACCTCATCAAACGGGCGCACAGCGATTGACAACCCCGATATATTTTCCAGTGACTGGAATGGGAGGGGGCGCTCAACCGCACCTTCGTCCCCCAGGATACGCACCACACACCCCGAGCCGTCATCGTCGCCAAGCAGTACCTCAAAGTTGCCCCCACCGCACTCCAGCGGAATGTAGATCGCATCTTCCGGAACACTCAGCGGGTGCTCGATTGAGCAAAACGTTGCCTCGGAGCCCACGACGAAAAGAGTACGCTGCTGCGCCAGATCAAATTCGCAACCCTGTAGCGGACCACTGAACACCCTCAGGACATATTGCGTTGCAGGGGAGTCCTGCATGCTGCTCACCCCCGGTCTACCAATAGGAAAAGCGCCTAACGCTTCGACGTGCAATCAATGATAGGGAGTGACCGGCAATCAATCCTGATCAAACTATGAGGAAAAACCGGTACCAACGCTCAATGTCCGACCAGGAGCGCCCACAAACCAAGCTGGCTGCCGGTATTAACCAAACGGCAAACCCGGTGACCAGAGCCGTGATGAGTTACACCACTTCCTGGGACTCGATTGCAGACGCTGCGCCACCAGAGAAACCAGGCGCGGCAATGCTTGTTCCCATCCGCCGCATGCCACCAGCGTTTCACCATGCAGCAGCGCATGGTTGCGACCTCGAGCCAACTCGATCGACAACACTCCACAGCCTGCCCGGGAAATACAACGAATACAGAGATAAAAATCAGGCGACATTCGCTCAACTATCGACAGCCAGTCTTCAGAAGACTGGGCATTGGCTGTCAGCCCCGCTGGTATCACACACAGGCTTTCACCGAATGCGGCGGCCAGCCGGCGAACCACTTCACACTGGACTTCCAGGCCGCACGCCTGATCCTGCGCCCACAACGGCAAGACCAATAACGAGGGCACCGATGAGGGCGAGGATGGCGTAGCGACTCGCTCGACGACCCCACCTGCAAAACGATAGCCTTTGCCATAGACCGTCTTGATGTAGTCATTTTCACGCCCCAGCAATTTGCGCAACGCATAAATGCAGCGGGTAAGCGACTCCTCGGCCACATCGCAGTTGGGCCATACCTGATCGAGCAGCCAGCCCTTGGGAACCAGCGAACCCGCCGCCTCCAAGAGTAGCCGCAATACATGTAGCTCTTTGGGTGGAAGATGTAGTCCGTTACCGTCATGCAGAAGTAAGCCATCTCCCTGCAAAATCCATTGGTCGAAAACAAATGACCGGCTTGACGATTGATCAGTGCCCCATCCCATACCGCAATTTACCCCTCCTTTGTGCATTGGCCAGACCGTGGCATTGGCTAATGTGAACCCGCGCCTCGGCTGGAGTGATCAACTATAGGGAAACAGCTCTTTACGATATTTGGGATTTCGCCATAACAACTCAGAGATTAATCCACACCACCCAGGGTGAATATTTACCACTGAATAGCCGACGTAAGCCGCGCGGCGTATATCCTGGAAATTTCGCCGCGAAAGAACTACGCGCCCTGATGGGCGCGTAGTTTTCAGGGAGGGATCAGACCAATGCCTGAGCGATTGCCTGATGGACCAAGCGATGTAGATCGCCGACCATGCGTATACGTGCCAACCCCTCTGAAGGCAGTTCAATATCCAGGATTTGGTTGATATCCAGCGTGATATCCAGAAAATTCAACGAATCCGCACCGAGGTCCTCCACCAAGCGGGCATTTGGGGTAACGGCCTCGACGTCGACCACGAGTTTATCGGCAAGAATCGCGATGATGATGGCTTCTATTTCAAGCTTCATCTTGTCAGCCAATTCCGTTCGCTATGGCTTTGAGCAGCTCTGCATACTGGCTCAATTGCGCGGAGAGAATCTTGTTGAAATTTTCGTGGTACGAGTTGGCATTACCATACTTGGTAGTGAACAACTGCAACTGGTTTTTCAAATCACCTTCCAAGCTGTTGAATCCGGTTTGCCAGGCTTGAAACTTGGCGGTATCCCAGGTCACCGTACGGTCGGGCGTCGCTGCAATCATGGCGTCCAGCGGCGACAAGTCCATCATCACGCGATAGCCACCCTTGCCGTCAGGCTGTACACACGAAGCAGGCAACCCCATGGCCTTGGCCCACTTCTGTGCTTCTTCCTTTGTCGCAGTTCCCGTATCGGAAGCAGGATAGAGGACGCCATCCGGGGCTTTCCGATACTTGTCGCGCAATGCTTTTAAAGCCTCGGACAGTTCCGCGCTTATTTCGACCTCCTTGCCGTCCGATTTGCCTTTTATCCAGTCCCCCATCTTCGCCATGATGGTTTCATTGAACTCTTTGTAAAATTCCGAGTACTTGGTCAGCAGCGCCTCGTAGATCGCCAGGTATTCGCCCTTGATAAAACCGATCATCGCCAGCAGCTGTTCAAAAAAATCGGGGCTGCCACTGAGCGGGTTCAAGGCATTGCGAATACCTTCTGGCGCATGGGGTAAATCGCCTAGCTTTCTGAGCGTTTCATCATTCCACTGCGGGATGTTGGTGATAGCAGGCAGTGCAAGGCTTGCCAGCTTACAGACATCGATTTCCAGCAAATGCCACTGAACCTTACTGGCCTCCATTTTTTCGAGCACCTTTCGTAAGGATTGCTCCGTCCTGGCGCCCCCTGCAAGACGCTCTTTGAAGTACTCCCGCAAAACCTTCCCGTCGGCCGCGGGGTCTACGAGACCGGCAAAGGAGGGCAGAAATAACGCCTTCACTGCGGTACCTGTTTCGGCGAGGCGGGTATTGAGGGCGACTAACCGGGCCACCACCGACTGCGTCAGGCGTTCAGTTGTCGACGGGAGCGGACGATGTTCGACCTCATGGGTGCGAACTTCTTCATTCGCCAGCTGAGCAACAGGCCGCGAAATGGTGGGAGAGGAACTGATAACAATCGGCATGGCTCAACTCCTGATCAGGCGCGCGCAGAGGCGATGCTGTTGATGGTGGAACCGCGGCTGTCGACCAACTGCTGGATGGCATCGAGCATTTTGCCGACCAGCGCCGTATCTTCATTGACACTCTGGTTGGCAGCATCGCTGACCGCCTTGTTCAGGCTCTGCCCGGACTGGTGCAGCACCTCGCTCTGGCGCTGGGAATACTCTTGCAAACGCAGGATGGCGGACAACCCGGAGCTGGTCATCATCGCCATGGAACTGATGGCACCGCCCACAGTCAGGTTGCGCTCGTAGGTTTTCGCCTGCAGCGCGCTTTTCATGCGCGCATCCTTGGCCTGGGCAACCGCCTCACGGATGTTCGACTCAAGCGATGCCCGCTCGCTCGGGTCAAGCTTGCCGCTGCCGCCTTGCAGCTCCACCGTTGCGAGCTCGCCCTTGGCATTGATACCCTTCACCTGTTTTGGGCCCGACGCAGTCATGGCGGCCGGCCGGGTTTTCAAGTCAACGCGCATCTGCTGGGCTTGCGCATCAAACTTCGCCGCATCCATCTTGTTGGTCTTGATATCAGTGTGTTTCTGGCTCTGCCCACGCAAGGACAACGTGGCACCGGTAACGGACATGGTGGCGGCAACCACCGCACCACTGACCGCCGCCCACATCGCGGCCTGGCCACCCGCCATGATCGCAACGCCTTGCGCGACGGCGGCTTCATAGGCCATCTGGGTGAACTTGCCGCTCAGTTCAGCACTCGATTTGCGTGCAATGTTGACCGCGACGATTGCCGCCACCAACACACCAATGTGCTTTTCCCACGCGCCGGGGTCGAACGCCATCAGGTCCCGCACCGGGTCTTCTTCTGCGCCCTCGGGCCCTGCTTTCTCCTGCTGGACCACAGTGGCCAGAAACAACGCCATCATCGCCTGGCTTTCGCTCTCGCTGAACCCTGAGGTGTCCAGGTGACGGTTCAACTGCTGAGGCGTCATCGCTGCGACAACCTGCGTGTGCTGCGGCATCAACACCTGTGCATCGAGCCGCCCACTGATACCACTGACCGACATCGGTAGCTTGTGTTCGACGATGACCTTGCCTGCCACTTCTGCAACCTGACGGTTGATCCCCGAGGTGGCGCGGCTATTGATCGAAAAATCCATGAGTTCCAACCCTGTTGAATTGAACTAGATGTTGCGTGCCATGCTCAGGCTGCTGCTGTTGATACTGTCCTGGATGCTGAAGGCTTTCTTGATGGCGTCATCCTTGGCCTTCATGGACTGATCGAAGAGCTGGACCATATCGCTCAGATGGTTTTTCAGCTCTTCGGAAATAACCTTGGCGAACTCGAGATCGGCCAGGTGTTGCGCCGCGTTGCGCTGGTGAATGCCGGACTTGATTTCCATCGCGGACTGGGCAGCGACACCGCCCGCCTCCACGACCGCCACCGAAGCCGCCAGGCGTGATGCATACATACCCAGGGAGTTGGGATCCGACTTGAGACCGATGCTGGCACGGGCCTTGGTCATGACGCTGGAGAAACCATTGCTGACCGCCCGCGCGGCTTGCTTGAGCATTTGTGGCGCCATCTCGTTGGCCAATTTGCCGAACATATTGCCCATCGCACTGGCGACCCGCCCCGCAGCGGACTTGCCAACGACCGCGACAACCACCAGTACCGCGACCATGGCCACGGCGCCAACGATCGCGCCCATGATCATGCCGGCCATCTCGGCCGACGCCGCGTCAATGCCGGCCTTTTTCAGAAGGTCCGTAATCCCCTTACCGATGGCCTGAATCATCGGGCTGAGGAGGTTGTCCATCAGCGGCTTCATGGCCTGCTCCATGAACGACACCCCCGTCAACTGCTTGACCAGCATGTCTGCGGCCATCAAGCCCACACCGACAGCAGCCAGAGCCAGGCTGGCGCCACCCGTGAAGGCAGCCCCGACAACACTGACCACGGTCAGCACCGCGCCCAGAATCTTGCCGATACATCCCGCCGTCTTGCTGGCAGCTTCGGCTTTACGTACTTGCTCCAGGTACTCTTCGGACTTTTTCTCCATGTACTCCTGACGCGCCGCCTGCATGCTGCGGAACAGCTCCTGCTCCGCTTCAATCTTGGTTTCTGCGCTTTCGCCCATCAACGCTGCAAAACGTGCCATCAGCAGCACCATGGTCGCAGCCGCGTTCAGCTGATTCTTGATGCCATCGAGCACCGGCTTGTCGCCCAGCCCCGCGCTTTCCACCAACCTGGCCTGAGCCTCGGCCTTTTTGCCAGCCTCACCCGCCACCTTGACTGCGGCGTGATGCGCCAGACTGGCTTGGCTCAGTTGTGTTTGGGCGCCGGCCAAATTGCCTTGCGCCTGATCGCGGGCCGCCAGGGCTTTGGCATGTTCGGGAGTACCCGGTTTGGTTTTCCCCAGAGCCGCTTCAGCTTCGGCCAGCGCCCTTTGTGCGCTGTCGACGTTAGCCTTGGCCTTCGCGAGCTCCTCTTCGGAGCTGCTTGCAGCGGCGACAGCCGCTTCCAGCTCCGCCAGCGCACTCAGATAACTGTCTGACAACGCCTTGTTGCCATCAGCACTGGCTTTGGCTGCAGACTTGAGGATTTCCATACGCGACTTGAGCGTCTCCATGCTGACATCACCCAGCAAGTTGATGAGCGAGGCCATCAGCAAGGTAAACGCATCTGCAGAACCCTGTTTCGCACGCTCGGCACCTGGTGATGGCACCGCCAGAATCGGCCTGCCCAGGGCAGCAGCATTACCACCTTGCGACTGAGCGGCGTAGCTCACACCTTGCAGGTTTGCCAGTGCCGTATCGGCGGCGCGCTGATAGGCCTTGGTGTTGGCCGCTTTACCCGCAGCGTCCGCATAGTTTTCCTTGCCTGCCTGACGGGCCAGCGCTTCTGGGGATATGCGTGAGTACAAGGCCCTGATATCCATTACAACTGTTCCTCCGAATGGTCAGCGTCGACATTGTTCAACGCAGTCAGGTAAGCCTGGGCCTGCTCGCGCATTGCCGGCTCCTGAACGCGCTCGATGACATACTCAAAACACAGCTTGGCCTTGCCGGCTTTCCCCAGCGCAAGCTGGCATTGGCCGGTATAGAGCATCGGGCGGTAATCATGCTTGCCCTGGGCAAACGCCACGGCGTACAGATCAACCGCTTTCTGATAGTTCCGCTTGAGCTGATGCACCGCCGCCAAACCCATCCAGTACTGCGCGTTGTAGAAGTCGTAGATGCAGAGGAAATGGAAAAATTTTTCCGCATCGTCCAGGCGCCCCTGCTCATAGAACTCATAGGCAAAGGCGTAGAGGCTATCCATTTGCTCGGTACTCACGCCGCGCAGATCCTTGAGCGATGCTCCATCAAGGACGGCTTTCATCACCTGCTCGGCAATCCGGTCCTCTTCGTGCTCTGTGTGTTTACGACGACTCATGACTTGCTCCTGAATGTTTCTTCAGCGGTGCTGACCAGGCTATTGAGCCAGTTGAAGGCAAGGGGCGCCGTCACAAAACGCTCATCGTGGTGTGGGTGAGTCGCTCATACCTGCAAGCGGTTCCGCAGCGAGCCAGTCAGGCCTGCTCGACCTGCTCGAGCCAGACCAGCAGGCGCAGAACGCTTTCGATTTCCTGCATCTGGATGAAGGTGTAGCGCTGATGGGTCTTGAAAATGCGCCTGGCCAGGGCGATGTCACTGATCACCGGCACGCCTACTTCAGCCGCGTACTTGCGCACGGCCAGTGCCCGCTGGTTGGTTTCCATCAGTGAGATGAACGGCATCACCGTGACGTCCGGGCGGAAGTAGATCCCTACGGCGATGTGTGTGGGATTGGCGACAATCACTCGCGAACCACGAATGTCGGATTTGACCTGTTCGGATAACAGCTCCTGATGCAACTCGCGCCGCCGCCCCTTGATTTCCGGGTTGCCTTCCTGCTCTTTGTGCTCGCGCTTGACCGACTGCTTGTCCATCTTCAGGTCCTTGATGTACAGCCAGTACTCACACAACGCGTCGAGCATGACGACCAGCAATATGCAGCCCAGAAAAGCCAGCACCAGCACCAGCAGCAAATGAGCCCAGATGGGAAACAGGTCGACAGGTTGCGCATGGAGTTGTGCAAACAGTAAATGCCGCTGGGTCAGCCAGACCATCCAGAATGCGACCACGAAACTACCCAGATACAACAGGGCCTTGACGGTATCCTTCAGTGTTCTGAGGCTGAACAGCTTTTTGAACCCGTTAACCGGGTTCAGTGCGCCGAAGTTCAGCTTCAGCGCCTCGCTGGCGATGGCCAGGCCGGTCTGCAACAACGTGGGCAAGGCGCTGGCGAGAAAGCACACAACGATCAGCGGGGCCACGACCTTGAGCATCAGCACCCCGAGTTCGGCAGCATAACGCTGCTGATCGGCGGCGAAGCCTGAAGCGATGATGCGTCGATACACCTCCATCACCTCCAGCAGGCTGGCGTTGCTCGCCAGATAGATGATCGCGCAGAGCATCAGGCAGGAACTGGAGAGATCCTTGGCCTTGAAGGTCTGGCCCTTTTTCGCCGCGTCGCGACGCTTCTTGGCCGTGGGTTTTTCGGTTTTCGAGGCGCTGGACATCTCAGCGGGCCTCGGGCACGAAGACCCAGTCCACAAACTGACCCGGCTGGGTGGCCATGCGCAGGATTTCGTCCGGCAGGTGTGCACTGAAATACAGGATCAACACCAGTAACGCGATGGCGCCCTTGACAGTGAGCGACACCGAAAACGCGTTCATTTGCGGCGCAAAACGCGCCAGCAGGCCGAGCAGCGCCTCGGTCAGCAACAAGGTCGCCACCACCGGTGCGCTGATCATCAGTGTTTTGCTGATCAACGGATCGAGCAACCCGAGCAACGGCTGGATCGCCATTTCGCAGCCGAGTACCGGCGAGCAGAGTTGGTAGCTGCGGCTCAGGGTTTCCACCAGCAACTTCATGCCCCCGCCCTCCAGGTAGATCACCGCCGCGAACAGCTGGAGAAAATTGGCCAACTCCGAGGTGTCGTCGCCGTTGGCCGGGTCGACCGTGCTGCTGAGCATCGCGCCGCGCTGGTTATCGATCAGGTTGCCCATGGCGTGCAACACCCAGAACGGCCAGGACAACAGGCAACCGAGAATCACGCCCACACCGGCCTCTCGCATCAACAACCCGTAGAAGCCAAGCGAGTCCAGACGGGGTAACGTGCCAGCGGTATAAGGCCAGAGCGCCATGCCAACCAGCACGATCACGGCGTTTCGCGGTGCCCCGGTGAGCGCGCGACTGTTAAGAAACGGCAACATGAAAAACACCGGTGCCAGGCGAGCGAAGCAAATCACCGCACCGGCCAGCCAGCCATGCAGGTCGAAAAAAAGGCTTACATTCATCGCGATTCACTTCAGGGCCAGACGCATCACTTCCCGGCTGAAACCCAGCAACGTCTCGCCGTACCAGCCAGAAAGCAGGAACAGGCAGATGGACACCGCCAGCAGTTTGAAGCCGAAAGGCAAGGTTTGCTCCTGAAGCTGGGTCACGGTCTGAAACAGACCGATAAGCAACCCCACCAGCGTGGCGACGATGATCGGCCAGGCCACCAGGATCAGTATCAGGTACAAGGTTTTGTTGCCGGCAAACACCAGGTCATTCATCGCGGCGTCTCATTGAGCCAGGGAAAGGTATTGCCCAACCAGCCCGGTAGAAAGCAGGGACCAGCCATCCAGCGCAACGAACAGCACCAGCTTGATCGGTACGGAGATGATCACCGGGCTCATCATCATCATGCCCAGGGCAAGCAAGATACTGGAGACCACCAGATCGACGATGACGAAGGGCAGATACAGGTAGAAACCAATCTTGAAGGCGGCCTTGATTTCACTCAGTGCATAGGCTGGCAGCAACGCGAACAACGAGGGTTCCAGCGTCTCATCGGGCTCGACATCGGCGGCCCTGGGGTCTTCGCGTGCGATCTGTGCCCGCTCGAAGAACTGTGCCAGGTCCGGGTCGGTGTACCTGATCAGGTATTCGCGGTAGCTGCCCAGCCCGTTATCGAGGAAATCCACCACCGCATCGACGCTGGTGAACGCCACTCGGTTCTCCTTGTAGTAGTCATAGCCTTGATGCACCACGGGGCTCATGACGAACATCGCGAGTAACAGCGCAACGGCGTTGAGGGTCATGTTCGAGGGCACCTGCTGCAAGCCCAGGGCGTTACGCACGATGACGAACACGATCGAGAACTTGATGTAACAGGTGCCCGCGGCAATCAGGAATGGCAGCAACGAAGCCACTGCCAGCAGCCCGATCATTGAAATGTCATTCATGACCCAGGCCCCGACCAACCTCACGCAGTTCGACACCCAGGCGATCGCCAAGCTGGACCAGCTCCCCCAGGGCAATACACTTGCCACCGACACGCACTTCCACGTTACCTGCGGCAGTAGGCTCAAGGGGCAGCACCTGCCGCTCGATAATCTCGTTGAGCGCCGCCATGCTCAGGGTGAGTTCGCCCAGCACGAATTCAAGTTTGACCGGCAGCTCCGACAGTACGCAGGGAGCGCTCGGCGATAGGCTATCCGGGGGAGTGAGTTGCATGTGCAGACCTTCCTTGCCAAAGGTGAACTGGCCGACACACAGGTCGGCCATGAAGAGTTGTCGGGTTTGCGCGGCGATGACCAGCACATCGCCCCTCGCCAGTTGCCGGGATGGCAATCGGGCCAGCTCGCTGTTGCCGAGCACGACTCGCAGAACTTGCGGCACTGCCTGCAACCAGGCCTGTAATGGGCGCGGCGGCGCATTGCGTTGGCTCGGCCCTTCGATGACCCACAGGTCGCTCTGGGGGGTTGAAATGCAGGGCAGGCAAGCCCCTTGCAGGGCCGCCCCCTGAATGAGCCTGAAGTCAACCAGGCGCTGGTAGTCCAGCAGGTCGGGCGCGATTTCGACGGGCCGGCTCACCGCCGAGAACAGATCCAGAACCGCCTGGTCCGCGCCCTCCTGATGCAGCCATTGGAACCATTGCGGACCCACCGCTTGCAGCCACGCGTGGGCCCCGATCATGCCTTGCCAGATACCGTGGCAACCTTGTGCCCGGAAGGCGATGTAACGTGTCTGTGGCGACGGCTGGCTCAACCGCACCAGGTGCCCCTCACGCTGCCAGCGGGCCACCGCAAGGCGCCGCTCATGATCCAGGGGCACAACGCGTCGCAACAACAGAGTGGAGGTCACGTCTGCTGGCCTCCCCGCTTACCTCTGTCTCGAAACGCCTGACCGCTCTGCTCTTCGGCCTCCTCATCCGGACGCCCCTGCTCATGACCGTGACGGGTGTCATGCCCCTGCTGATCAGTCAAACGCCAGCGCGGGTCCGGCGCTTGCGCCAGGTTGTCGCTCAAATGACTGAAAACCAAGGCACTGCTTGGGTTGAGCAGTAACTGTTCGGGGCGCTCGGGCCCCGCCTTGCTGACCGTGATCAGGCCTACAGCATCACCTTTGCTGAACGGCACCTGAAGGTAGTTCCTGGCCTGGCTGGCCGTGCTGGCTTCAGGCACCGACTTCGCTTCAGGGGTCGGTTTGGCGGGCACCCGCAGTCGCGTTGCGTGGTTCAGGTGCAATGACTTTTCCGGCACAGGCAACGGTTGCGCGAGTAATGCTTGAGGGGCTTCCTGCTTGGCCAGCGTGTCGGCGACAGCTTGATCGGCGGCCCGATAGGCACTGACAGCAGCGGCCTGATCAGCCACTTGTGCCGGCATCGCGGCCGGTGATCGGGTGGACGACAAAGGCGCTTGCTGCCGGGGCGCCCCATCGACGACAGCCTGGCCGGGTGTGGCGACCGGAAAACGGGTAGCTGGCGGTAGCCGAGCGTCAACCTGTGCCGGCGATGACGGCCCGGGCGGCTGCTTGCTGGATGAATACATCATCTGATCCACAGGTACTTTGGCCAACCTGGACTCAGCCTCCGCGTGCAGCGCTGCCAGCGACAGCTTCAGCGGGGGCTCGCGCAGTGGCTGCAATTGCGTCAACAACACAAGCGCCCCCTGCGGCAACTCGTCCAGTGCATGACGGTCTTCGGTAACCTGCGTAAGGTCTTGGTCGCCGGGTTCATCGCTGAGTAAAAGATCTCTGTCCAGACGAACCGCCGCTGCAGGAGGTCTCACTGTGCTCATTTCCAATTCACCAATAGTTCTTCAATGTCATTTTCTTCCTGGCGCCACTGACGTGAACGGCGCTCGCCCAGCAAGCGTTGCTCCAGAGTCCGGTACTTCAAATGCTTGCGCTGCAAAGCCTTGCGGTGCCGTTGCAAACGCTCGACTCTTTTAGCCGCCTCCAGGTGCTGGTCCATCACGCGGGTGCGCTCCAACGCCAGGTTGCCGATCTGCCGCCGAATCACCGCCTGACGCCGCAACAGCGCCAGTAACTGCGCATGGCTCAATCGTTGATTCTCGGGACGCTGACTGATCAAAAGCTCATTGAGCCCATGAGCCTGCTGCTCTATCGCTTGCAGCTCCTGCTCAAGCGGAACCAATGCGCGCAAGGCCTTATCAAGCCCTCGCTGACACTCACGCTGGCGGTGATCGCTGAACGCCAGCAGGCGCCGGGCATCAGCCAAGCAGACCATGCAGGCTCTCAAGCGCGACCTGAGGTGCACAGCCCTCACTCAAGTCCTGGCAAAGCCACGCCATTAACGCTTCGCGACAGGCCATGGCCTGATCGTTAGCGGCATTTTCCCCTGCCCGGTATTCCCCCAGATCAATCAATACCTGAAGCTCTTCGATGCGGGCCAAGACCTTGCGGGCCCTGGCTGCCAGTTGCTGAACATCCTGCCCGGTGACCTGATGCGCCACCCGGCTGGCGCTGCGCAGCACATCGATTGCCGGGAAATGACCGCTGGCGGCCAACGTGCGGCTCAGGTAGACATGCCCGTCGAGGATGGAGCGAATTTCCTCGGCAATGGGGTCAGGTTCATCGTCGCTTTCCAGCAACACGGTGTAGAACGCGGTAATGCTCCCGTTGGCGGTCACGCCAGGGCGCTCCAGCAAACGCGGCAGGGAGTCGAATACCGAAGCGGGATAACCGCGCCGCGCCGGTGCTTCCCCCGCCGCCAGCGCAAGGTCGCGGCGGGCGCGGGCATAGCGGGTCATGGAGTCAAGCATCAGCACCACTTGCCGGCCTTGATCACGGAAATACTCAGCGATTGCCGTTGCCTGTAACGCTGCATTGCAGCGGTCGATCGAGGAGAAGTCCGACGTCGCGTACACCACCACGCACCGGGTGCATTTTTCCGAATGGCGCAACGTTTCGACAAACTCGGTAACCTCCCGCCCCCGCTCACCGATCAACCCGATCACGAACACATCCGCTTCGCTGTGGCCGATCAGCATGTTCATCAATGAAGTCTTGCCTGATCCCGCCGCCGCAAAAATGCCGATGCGCTGGCCTATGCCGCACGTGAGCAGGCCATCGATCGCCCTTACGCCGGTGGCCATCGGCTGGCTCACCGGACGACGCTGGTTGTAGGCGGGAGGCGCAGCATCCACCGGGCAGTCGCGACCTTCGAATGCATCGCCGGGCGCCAACCGTTCGACTATGCGCCCCTGTGGGTCGATCACGCTGCCGAGCATGGCAGCGCTGCAATGCAGGCTGAGCAAGGCACCGGTCGGCACGACCAGTGATTCACGGGACAACCCTCGCGCTTCACCCAGCAAGCTGAGCAATACCGCATCAGGGCTGAAGCCGATCACTTGTGCTCGAGCGCTCACTGCAGTGTCCCGCCAGTCGCCTCGCACCTCGCACACTTCGCCGATGACCACACCGTGCAGTGCCGCTTCAAGCAGTGGGCCATTCAACCGCAGCGGGTGGGCAGCACGGCGCTCCAACAATGCCCGGTTCATTGATCACCCTCCTAAAGAGTCTTGATCACACTCACTGAAATGGCGTCGGAAAGCTCGCCATACGAAACCACGTCCAGCTCCCGAAAACGCCCTTCAATCAGTTTCTTGATGTAGCGCCGCACATCCACCGAGGCCAGGATGACCATGTCTTTCTGAGGGATGTGCAGGCTGTCGAGCCCGACGGCCAGGCGGTCCATAAGCTCTTCGCAGGCCGATGGCTCCAGGTTGAGGAAACTACCGCCAGAGGTCTGACGTATGCCCTTGCGCACCACGTCCTCGAACTCCGGCGAGAGCAGCAACACGCGCAGATCGTTGCCGTTGGCGAATTTATTGCTGATGTAGCGCGCCAGGCCGCCGCGCACGTGCTCGACCAAGGCAATCACGTCTTTCTCGCGCATGGCCCAATGGGCAAACGTTTCAAGGATGAGTTTCATGTTGCGCACCGAAATGCGCTCGGCAACCAGGCGCTGCAACAGCTCAGAGACTTTCTGCACCGTGGCATGGCGATAGACTTCCTTGACCAGGTCCGGGTAGCGCGCTTCCATCTCGTCAAGCAGGGCCTTGGTCTCCTGCACCCCGAAAAACTCCGAAATGTTGCGCGCCAGCAGGGTCACCAGGCAGCGGTAGAATTCGTCAAACGCCGGGCGCAACTGATGCCCCAGCTGCTGCAGTTTTTCGCGCTCGGTGCTGCGCACCCATACGCTGGTTTGCTTGTTGCTATCGACACCGGTGGTCAGGTACAGACCAAGATGCTCAAGCTCCGGCTTGTAGTCGACAACACGTAGCAGATCGAAGTGAATATCGAACTGGTCGGCACGGACCTCGTTGATCAATACCGCGACTTGCCCCAATGGCAGTGCGTCTGCACCGCGCAATCGGGGTTCCGGGATCCGGATGCCGTAATCGATAAAGAACTGGCTACGAAAGCGCTCACATAATCTGGCCGCGCGCAGTTCTTCTACGCGCGTGGTTGGCACCAGCAGCATCAAGGCGACGGTTTCGGTGGCCATGTCGTCGACGTTCTCGATCAGGCCCAATTCGCTTTCGGTACTTCCCTCTTCACCCGCCACAGGCGCAACGGAGGCAGCACCCAAGGTTTTTTTCTCCAGCCGGTGGCGAAAGAACAGCAACCCCACCAGCGCACTGGCGATGATCAGAAACACCACAGCCGGGAACCCTGGGAGCGTCGCCACACCGATGGCCAGAAAGGCAGTAATACCCAGCACAAAAGGATGCCCCAGCAGTTGGGTCATCATGTTGCGCCCCAGGTTGGCCTCGTCTCCGTTGACACGGGTCACGATGAAGCCCGCACCGATGGCGATCAACAGCGCGGGAATCTGCGCTACCAGGCCGTCACCGATTGTCAGCAACGTGTAGGTCGACAGCGCCTCGGACATGTCCATTCCCAGTTGCCCGACACCGATTGCGATCCCCCCGAGGAAGTTGACGAAAATGATGATGATCCCGGCGATCGCATCGCCCTTGATGAACTTCATGGCGCCATCGAAGGATCCATACAACTGGCTTTCGCGCTCGAGCGTACTGCGCCGCTCTCGGGCCTCCTTGGCATCGATGACACCGGCCTTGAGATCGCCGTCGATACTCATCTGCTTGCCCGGCATGCCATCGAGGGAGAAGCGCGCAGCCACTTCCGCTACGCGCTCGGACCCCTTGGTTATGACGATGAACTGCACGATGGTGACGATCGCGAAGATCACGAAGCCCACCACCAGGCTGTCGCCAATCACAAACTCACCGAAAGACGCGATGATCTCACCGGCATCTGCCTGCACCAGGATAAGCCGACTGGTACTGATCGATAACGCCAGACGGAACAATGTGGTAATCAACAACAGCGCCGGAAAGGTGGAAAAACTCAGGATCCGTTCAATGTAGAACGAGCCCATGAAGACCAGGATCGCAATGACGATGTTCAGACCGATCAGAAAATCCACCAGCGGCGTCGGCAATGGAATGATCAGCATGGCGATGATCATCACCATCAGCGTCAGGATCAGCAGCTCCGGTCGAGAAATGACACTGCGCAAGAATTTGTCGAGCATGGTAAGTACAGGCCTTGAACACTAGGGGGTACAACGAGCCACCAACGCTGCATGCCGCCCAATGGTTTCATGGGCAAACACCAGGTCGGCCAGGTGCGTGAATTGCTCGGCGATCCGCTCCAATGCCGCGTCATCGCCAAACAGCTCCAGCGGCAATGCCAGGCAGAGCAGTCGCAATAATTGCAGCAGTTGGGCGCGCTCGTGGTGCGCAACCAGCAACAATCGCTCCCCCAACAGGCCTGACAGCAACTGGTCGAGCTCGTCGGGGAACTGCAACAGCCCCAGCAGGAACACCAACCAGTCCGGCTCGCTGGCGTTGTGCCGGCAAACCAGCTCGTCAGCGAGCAAGCCCCGAATGAACACCACATCGACCGAACGCAGGCGCTTGATATCACCCAGTTTTTTTAGCAACTGCCCAAACTCGTCGCGTGAACAACTGGGGTCTTGGGCATCGATGTCGGTCAGTAACGCAGCTTCGATGAACTCCAGGACCGAGCCACGGTGCTGATAGCCGTAAATGGCTACCCAGTCTTCGTAGGACTCGACCGCACCGCCTTCGGACTCCAGGAACGAGCGATAGGTGTCACGCAGCAAGGCCGCTCGCAACGCCAGCGCCTTGCCGAACATCTTGGCTTTGAGTGCCGAATTGATACCGGCCTTCAAACGCCTGGGTGGCGATTGAACGAGCACCTGTTGCAGTAGCGCCTCCAGACGCAGGCGGGTCGCCTCGGCCATTACCTTTTCGCGCAACAGTTCGCGCAGTACCAGCACCAGGTCGCTGTCGTCGGGGAACAGCGCCCGGGCCTGCGCCAGCAACCATTCGATGCTGCGCTCGGCAAGCCTGGCCAGCGCCTGGATTTGCCGGGCCTTGGGAATCACATCTTCATCCAGGACCCGCTCGAAGCTTTCTGCCAAGCCTTCGAACTTGCTGCCGAAGTCGCCTCTACGGCGAAACTGCGAACGCAGGGAAGCCGCCATCTCATCGCTGTTCTCGACGAATCGCTGGACGCTGGCTGCCGGAGTAGCGTCGTCCTCTGGCGCTTCAGCAACCTTTGCCTGGGGCTCGCTACCCTGATGCGGGCGCGCCATCTGCATGCGCGCCGGCACTTGGCCGATAACGGCCATGTCAGCGCTCCAGCGCGCGAAGCACCGCGCGGTCGGCCGGGTCACGGGCCACGTTGCCGATCACCTGCGCACCAATCTGCATGGCGCCTGGTTCAAGCGCGCTATCGAGCTCTTTAGGTTGAATCAGGAACACCCGGACGGTGTTGGAGGTACGAGTCTGTCGATAGCTGAACATCCTCCCCAGGTACGGAATATGCCCAAGCACCGGGACACGCTTGATCACCTCTCCACTCTCGTCACGGGTGAACCCACCTACCAGCAGGCTTTTACCCCGCGGCACCCGAGCAACAGTGCTGATACGCGTTCGGCCAACCGTCGGCAGCGTGTCGGGCCCTGGCGCCCCTTCCCTCGCCGACTCGACCACACTGCCGTCCTCGATATTGAGTGCCATCTCGACTTCTCCGGATGCTGAAATCCGCGGCAAGACACTGACCAAGGTGCCGTAAGTGACGTGCTCGAGCTCAACACTGCGTTCGCCTATCAGTCGCGCATAGAACGTACGGTTATTGTCGAAAATCGCCGGCACGTTTTCTTGAGTCAGGACCACCGGCCGCGAAACCACCCGTGCGCGGTTTTCGGTTTCCAGCGCTGAAATGGCAGCCATGAACGAATCGCTATCCAGCGTGCTCAGCGAGCCGCCATTGAGCGATGCCGCCACCTTCGAGCCGACCTTGAACGACCCCTTCCAGTCGACGCCCAACTCATTGAGATCATCTTTATGCAGATCGATGATCCACAGGGAGAGCTCGACATGGCGCTTTGGCTCATCGAGTGCAGCAACCAGGTTCTCGATAAAATGCACCTGCTCCGGAAGGCCCTTGACCAACAGGCTATTGGTATCGGGGTAGGCCACTACGCGGATATTGCCGGCAGCCAGATCGCGAGCCATGATGCGCGGCGCCGTAGTGTCGGCAAGTCCGGGTTGGGGGCTACCCAGCCCCTCCAATGGAAAGCCCGGCATGCCACCCGCAGGCCCTTCACCGTCCTTGTTGACCGCTGCGTCGACACCCCGGTTTTCACCCTTGAGCAGTGTCTCGATAGCCGTCGCAATGCCGGGTACCGTGATGCTTTGGTCGCGCAACTCGTACTTGCGATCTGTAACGAATGTGTTGCGCAAATTGATAACACCAATGCGCTGCTGCCCGAGTTGCAAGCCGGCACTTTGGTTGTCCATGAATTGCGCAGCCTGCGCCACCAGGTCGACATAGATCGGCGGGCCCGAAATGTAGAAGGTCCGCAAGCCATCATGGCGCAGAGGGTACCGGGCATCACGCAAACCTGAGCTACGCAGGAAGGCCTCCAGCTTCTGGACAGTGATGGTGTTCAGCGAGATGACGGCGCTCTTTGCCTCGGCCGCCTCATAGACATACAGCGTGTGACCGTCGCTGTACCAGATCAGCGCCATTTGCCGAACGATGCGCTCCAGCGTCTGCTGCGGTGCGGCCAGCGAGAATTCGCCACTGATGGTGCGGCGGGCAGCTGCCTTGCTCAGAATGACCGGCTTGTCCAAGGCTGCTGATAGTGCATCGAAGAACGTACGCAGGCCTTCCTGGCGAGCCACATAGCCCTCTCCAGCACGATCAGAGGCAACCGATGAAGCCATAGGCAACACGCAACAAAGCGCCAGCATGAGCGCTCGCGAACACATACTTTTAACCATCATGGGTTCATTCGCTCGAAAGGCGGGTTATATCAATCAAACTGCTCGGCGCAACGCCGACCAGCTCTCGAATCTCTTTGGAAAAATGCGAGGAGGAGGCATAGCCAAACTCCAGGGCAACGTCAGTCAGTGACGCAGTACCTTCAGCCATGCTCAGAAGCGCCTGGGCTGTACGCCACCCACGCAACTCGGACTTGGCTGCACCACCCAGCGCTTGACGGCAAAGCCTTCTGAAGTGCGACACAGATACGCCATAGCGTCCTGCAAGGTCCTGGAGCTTTTCACTGCCCGAGCCTTGCTCCAACAAAAAACCGAGCAGCTTGTAGCTCTCACTGTTGCGCAAATGACTGGCGAATGCTCGATAGGCCGCCTCACCTTGCAGCGCAAGGGTGAGATACCAAGGCTCCAGTCCCGCAGCCGCTCGCCCCTGACCAAGCCCTTCGCTCAGCACCGCCCAGGGTTCGCTTCGAGCAGGTTGCACCCCAGGCATGCCCCCCTGATCGATAAAGAACTGCAATTTGAAAAGACTCGTTTGCGACAAAGGGAGCACCCAGGCACTGCCACTGAGCACTCGCAACCCCGGGCGCAAAACCAGCAAGCCCTGCCAGCCAGGCGCCAGGGACAACAAGGCAGGATTCTCGCGATGCGCCAGACACAACATGTCACGGCCATTGCGAATACGAAGGACCTGCTCACCCGACTTCGCGAGGGCACACCAATGCCTCAAGGTTACAGCCGAGTCCGGTCTTGCGCCCGCGCCCACATCAGCTACCACCATCACAATCACAATCACCCGGAATACATTCCCGGCCACTATGAGCAAGACCCACCCGACAATCTTGATGAGAAACTGATGGCAACCGCCAATGCGGTGGGCAGCAGCCTGCCCGGTCGTGTGTGAGCGCGTGGCGGATTGACGCACTTCACACCCGCATTATACCATCTGTATACAGACTGTATTTAATGGCTGGGATGATGCTGTACGTTGATTTGCCTTAAGCGGTCCTGCCGGTTTTGCTGATCCTAGATGTACGTTTTCACGCTTGGCCGTTTCATCAACAACCCTCGAACGAGATGCTTTGAAATGGCAGTTTCACGAAGAAATGTCCTGATCGGCGCTGGCGTTGGCGCCGGTGTCATCGCCGCTGGTGGCTCGGCTTCCCTGCTGAGCGACGGCCTGCCGAAAGACCCGGATTCGCTGGTGCGCGTCGATGCGTTGCCACGTGACGATTCATCCCCAGGCTGGTTCCACACCAGCCGCGTGCGCCAGCCCAAAGCGCCACTGATCGGTGATGACCAGGCCCCATGGGTAGTGATCGGCGCCGGCTTCACCGGCCTGGCCGCAGCCCGCCAGCTGGCCCTGAACTTCCCGCAGGACCGGGTGATCCTGGTCGAAGCGCAGCAAGTCGGCTTCGGCACCTCTGGTCGCAACGCGGGCTTTCTGATCGACGTGCCCCACGACATCGGCGCGCCGGACTACATCGGCGACAAGACCATTGCCAAGAGCATCCTGCAGCTTAACCAGCGCGGCCAAGGCATCCTTCGCGACCTGGTGGCCGAGCACAACATCGTGGACGCTCACCTGCGCCACTCCGGCAAATACCAGGCCGCCATCGAGGACAAGGGCATTGCGGTGCTCAACGCCTACCGTGGTGGCCTCGAAGCCTTGGGCGAAAAGGTCGAGCTGATCGAAGGCAACGAGCTGAAGGACCACATCGGCACCTCGTACTACCGCAAGGCGCTGTTCACCCCGGGCACCATGCTGGTTCAGCCGTCGGCACTGGTGAAAGGCCTGGCCGACAGCCTGCCGGAAAACGTGGTGCTGTACGAAGACACGGTGATCACCGCAGTCGACTACGGCCAGAAGACCGTGTTGCATCACCCGACCGGTCGTATCACCGCCGACAAGCTGATCCTCGGCAACAACCACTTCGGGCAGCATTTCGGCTTCCTGGAAAACCGCATGCTGCCGATCTTCACCTACGGCAGCCTGACCCGCCCACTGACCCCGGCCGAACAGGCCAGCATCGGTGGCCATGAGTTCTGGGGCGTGATCCCGGCCGACCCGTTCGGCTCGACCCTGCGTCGCACCCACGACAACCGCATCCTGGTGCGCAACAGCTTCAGCTTCAACCCCGACGGGCGCAGCAAGGACGGTTACACCGACAAGGTCCGTGTCGCCCACCGCCAGTCGTTCGAACGCCGCTTCCCGACGCTCACCGACGTGCCGTTCGAGCACACCTGGGGCGGCGGCCTGGGCATGACCCGCAACGGCGCCGGCTTCTTCGGCGAGCTGCGCCCGAACGTGTACGGCGCACTGGCCTGCAACGGCCTGGGTACCGTGCGTGGCACCGCCACCGGCACCCTGCTGGCGAACCTGCTGGCGGGCAAGTCCGAGCCACTGACCGAGTTCCTGCTGGCGGCACCCAAGCCAAACTGGAACCCGCCACAGCCTGCCCTGTCGATCGGTGTCAACTTCACCCTGCGCACCGGCCAGGCCAAAGCCGGCCTCGAAGCCTGATGGCACCCGGGCTGGCGCCAGCGCGCCAGCCCGGGCCCTGCATTTCACCCAAGGAGCACACCATGGGCATTTTTGACTGGAAACACTGGATCGTCCTGCTGGCCGTCGTGGTCCTGGTCTTCGGCACCAAGAAGCTGAAGAACCTCGGCAGCGACCTGGGCGAATCGATCAAGGGCTTTCGCAAAGCCATGAACGACGAAGACAGCAAACCGCTGGATCAGGCCACGCCGCTGGCCCAACAGGCCAACGCTGCGCAGGGCAAAGACTGAACGATGTTCGGAATCAGCTTCAGTGAACTGTTACTGGTCGGCCTGATCGCCCTGCTGGTACTTGGCCCCGAGCGGCTGCCCGGTGCCGCGCGCACGGCGGGCCTGTGGGTCGGGCGGCTCAAGCGCAGCCTCAATAGCATCAAGCTGGAAGTGGAACGTGAAATCGACGCAGACCACATCCGCCGACCGCCTGCTGCCGCCACGCCGGCGCCGCCTCTCGAATCCTCCGAACCGCCCAAACCGCCGCGAGCCCCATGAGCGAATACCTGCAACACGACCAGCCGATGCCGCTGGTTTCGCACCTGACCGAGTTGCGCACCCGCCTGCTGCGCTGCGTTGCCGTCGTATTCCTGATCTTTGCCGGGTTGTTCTCCTTCGCCCAGCAGATCTACACCCTGGTCTCGGCGCCTCTGCGTGACCACTTGCCGGCCAACGCCACGATGATCGCCACCGACGTGGCCTCGCCGTTCCTCACGCCGTTCAAGCTGACCATGATCGTGTCGCTGTTCCTGGCGATCCCGTTCATCCTGCAACAGGTCTGGGGCTTTATCGCGCCCGGGCTGTACCGCCACGAAAAGCGCATTGCCCTGGCGCTGCTGGTATCGAGCATCTTCCTGTTCTATGCCGGCATGGCCTTTGCCTATTGCCTGGTGTTCCCGCTGATCTTCGGCTTCTTCGCCAGCGCAACTCCGGAAGGCGTGTCGATGATGACTGACATCGCCAGCTACCTCGATTTCGTGATGACGCTGTTCTTCGCCTTTGGCGTGGCCTTCGAAATCCCGGTGGCGGTGGTGCTGCTGGTGTGGATTGGCGTGGTCGACGTGAAGTACCTGAAGCAGATCCGGCCTTATGTGGTGATTGGTTGCTTCGTGGTCGGCATGGTTCTGACGCCGCCGGATATCTTCTCCCAGACCCTGCTGGCGGTGCCTATGTGGCTGTTGTTCGAGGCTGGTGTGCTGTGCAGCGGCTTGATCCGCAAGCGTGGTGAAGGGGTATGACAGGAGGGGGCAATAAAACGCAGGCATAAAAAAAAGGCCTTAAGGCCTCTTCTTTTTTGATCCCGGCGACGCACCGAGGATCGAATTTGGAGCGGGAAACGAGACTCGAACTCGCGACCCCGACCTTGGCAAGGTCGTGCTCTACCAACTGAGCTATTCCCGCGTCGTGATGGGTGCCATTCTAGCGATTTCTAAAACAGCGTCAACCCCTTGATTCAAAAAACTTTTATTTTTGTTCCGAGCTTTCGCGCAGGTGCGGCCAGGCAGCCAGCAGGTAGTGCGCCATCGACCACAACGTCAGCCCCGCTGCCACCAGCAACAACGCATAACCCAGGATCACCCAGAAGGTCATCGCCGGCGGGTTGGCCAGCAGGATCACCAGCGCCAGCATCTGTGCCGCGGTCTTCCACTTGCCCAGGTTGGACACCGCCACATGCGCCCGCGCGCCCAGCTCAGCCATCCACTCGCGCAGTGCCGACACCACGATTTCACGGCCAATGATGACTGCCGCCGGCAGCGTCAGCCAGAAGTTGGCGTGGGTCTGCACCAGCAGCACCAGGGCCACTGCCACCATCAGTTTGTCGGCCACCGGGTCCAGGAAGGCGCCGAACGGCGTGCTCTGCTGCAGGCGACGCGCCAGGTAGCCGTCCAGCCAGTCGGTGGCGGCGGCTACGGCAAACACACTGCTGGCGGCCATATAGCTCCAGTGATAGGGCATATAGAACAGCAGGATGAAGATCGGGATGAGCAGGACGCGTAGAACGGTGAGCAGGTTTGGAATATTCATCGGTACGACTGGCTGCAAGTTGAGCCCGGCATTCTACTCGCTATGCAGGCTGGCATAAATCGACTCGGCAAGCTTTTTACTGATGCCGGGGGCTTTGGCAATTTCATCGATACTGGCGCGGTTGAGCTCCTGCAGCCCGCCGAAGTGTTTCAGCAGGTCGCGTCGACGCTTCGGCCCTACCCCGGCCACGTCCTCCAGGCTGGACACCCGGCGGGCCTTGCCACGACGGGCACGGTGGCCGGTGATGGCAAAACGGTGGGCTTCGTCGCGGATCTGCTGGATCAGGTGCAGGGCCGGTGAGTCGCCTTTGAGGGTGAACTCGTGGTGCACGTCGTTCAGGTACAGGGTTTCAAAGCCGGCCTTGCGGGTAACGCCTTTGGCCACGCCGAGCAGGGTCAGATCGGTGAAACCCAGCTCCTGCATCACGTCGCGGGCCATGTTCAACTGGCCCTTGCCGCCGTCTACCAACAGCACGTCAGGCAGCTTGCCCTCACCGTCCTTGATACGCCCATAACGGCGGGTCAGGGCCTGGTGCATGGCGGCGTAATCGTCACCGCCGGTGACGCCCTCGATGTTGAAGCGGCGATAGTCGGACTTCAATGGGCCTTCGGGGCCGAATACCACGCAACTGGCCACCGTGGCTTCACCGCTGGAATGGCTGATGTCGTAGCATTCCAGGCGCTGCGGCACTTCGTCCAGGCCCAGCACTTCAGCCAGGGCCTCGAAGCGCGCGGCCATGTGCTGGCGGTTGGCCAAGCGGGCATTAAGCGCCTGTTCGGCATTGGTTACCGCCAGTTGCTGCCAGCGGGCGCGGGTGCCACGCACCCGGTGGCTGATGGTCAGCTCGCGGCCACGCAGTGTGTGCAGGGCCTCGGTGATGGCGTCGAAGTCTTCGTGCACCACGTTGACGATCAGTTCGCCAGGCAATTCGCGTTCGGCGTTGCCCAGGTAGTACTGGGACAGGAACGCCGCCATCACCTCGGCCACCTCCTCTTCAATACCAACCTGCGGGAAGAAGTTCTTGCTGCCCAGCACCCGACCGCCGCGCACGCTGATCAGGTGCACACAAGCACCACCGGGGTTGACGAAGGCGGCGATGACGTCGACGTCGCCGCTGCCACCCTCGATGTATTGCTGGTCCTGCACACGGCGCAACAGGGCGATCTGGTCGCGCAACTCGGCGGCCTTCTCGAAATTGAGGGCCATGGCGGCCGTTTCCATCTCGGCATTCAGCTCGTTGCCCAGTTGCTGGCTGCGGCCTTCAAGGAACATGACCGAGTGGCGCACATCTTCAGCGTACTCCTCAGCGGTTACCAGGTCGGTACAGGGCGCCTTGCAGCGCTTGATCTGGTATTGCAGGCACGGCCGGGTGCGGTTGGCGTAGTAGCTGTCTTCGCACTGGCGCACCGAAAACGCTTTTTGCAGCAGGCTGAGGCTTTCACGGATGGCGCCCGCGCTGGGGTAGGGGCCAAAGTAACGGCCCTTGGCCTTTTTCGCCCCACGGTGAATGCCCAGCCGCGGGAACTCGCCGTCGGACAGGAACACGTAGGGGTAGGATTTGTCGTCGCGCAACAGGATGTTGTACGGCGGACGCCATTCCTTGATCAGGTTCTGTTCCAGCAACAACGCCTCGGTTTCGTTGGCGGTGATGGTGGTTTCGACCTGGGCGATACGGGCTACCAGCGCGGCGGTCTTGGGCGCCAGGCCGGTCTTGCGGAAATAGCTGGCCAGGCGCTTCTTCAGGTTCTTGGCCTTGCCCACATAAAGCAGCCGGGCTTCGCCGTCGAACATCCGGTAAACGCCCGGGCGACCGCTGCAGGTCGACAGGAATGCGCTGGCATCAAACACTTGGGACATGAGGTTTTACAGGCTTGCGTCAACCATGCCGTGGCGAACGGCCAGCAAGGTCAGTTCGACGTCGCTGGTGACCGAGAGTTTTTCAAAGATCCGATAACGGTAAGTATTGACGGTCTTGGGCGAGAGGCACAACTTGTCGGAGATGATCTGCACTTTCTGGCAGCCGACAATCATCAGGGCAATCTGGATTTCCCGTTCCGACAACGCGTCGAACGGCGAGCCCTGCGGCTGGAACGGTTTCAGTGCCAGCTGCTGGGCGATTTGCGGGCTGATGTAGCGCTGGCCGGCAAACGCCAGGCGGATGGCCTGGACCATTTCGTCCAGGCCTGCGCCCTTGGTCAGGTAGCCGGCCGCGCCGGCCTGCAGCAAGCGCGTTGGGAACGGGTCCTCTTCGCACACGGTCACGGCGACAACCTTGATGTCCGGGTGGCTGCGCAGCAACTTGCGGGTGGCCTCCAGGCCACCGATGCCGGGCATCTTCACATCCATCAGCACCACGTCCGGTTTCAGCTCGCGGGCCAGCTTGAGCGCGGATTCGCCCGAATCACCCTCACCCACCACCTGCAGGCCATCGATGTCGGCCAGCATGCGGGTAATACCGGTTCGTACCAGATCGTGATCGTCGACCACTAAGACCCTAATCAAGCACACACCTCGTTAACAGGGCGATTGGATCCCGCCACCTTAACAAAATTTTTCACGGTGGGCCTAACGCATTGCTTCCGTAAGAAAGGTCTGACGTTCAACGGTGACAGGCCTCACTGTTTGCCTCGGCTTTCTATCGCTACTCAAGCGGCCCAACAGGTGCCAGAGGGCCAACTGGTCGTCCACCGGCAACTGCCGGAAGGCGCCCAGCAAATCCGACTCGTCCTGGCTGAGCCCCTCCAGCGGGACCGGCATGCGAATGCCGCTAAGCACGTACAGTGCATCTACCCCCCTGGCTGCCAGTGCGGCCAGGTAATCGACCCGTGGGGTACGCTCGCCACTTTCGTACTTGCCCTGGGCGTTGGGTTCTACCCCGCCGATATCGCCAAACACGCGCTGGGTCATGCCCAGGCGCTCACGCTCTTCCCGTAGCCGCGGACCAAATCCGTTCATCGTGGGCGTCTCCTTATCCCTGATCACGCTCATTCGCTGCCGCCCATCCGCAGGCGACCTGGCTTCACTATGCCCATGCGTTCCGGTCGCGACAAGCCATCATTACGCTATTAGCCAATCATGCGCTGCATGCGCACGAAGCAGTCGTCCTCGCCCATTTCGACAAAACCATGGCGCTGGTACAACAGGCGGGCCGGGTTGCTGCGAAAAACCATCAGCCGCAGCAACGGCAGGCGCCGCTGCCCCGCCCATTCGGCCAACGCCTCCAATACCCAACTGCCGACACCGCGCCCGCGATGCTCGGGCAAAAGGTGCAGTTCGCGGATGAACAATGCCTGGCGGTCCTGGCTGAGGCTGCAGAAACCCAGCAGGGTGTCGCTTTCAGTCACTAGCCACTGCTCGCGCCAGCCCCAGGCTTCGTCAAACGCCTCCTCGATCCACAGCAGGTCATATTCGCGGTAATACGGCAGCATGGCGCGGCGGGTGAGGTCGCGAGCGAAGGTGCAGTGGCTGTCGTTGGCGGGGGTTAATTGTAGTGGCATCAGGACGGCTCTTGGGTTTGGCAGGTCCGGCCCTATCGCCGGCAAGCCAGCTCCCACAGGGACCGCGCAAGACTCAACAGTAGTGCAGTACCTGTGGGAGCTGGCTTGCCGGCGATAGGGCCGGTAGAACCAGTATCAATCATCAGGCATAACACACGGGCGAACTACCGGGCCCACGCCTGTCCAGCTCATTTTCCAGCCAATCGGCCAACACCCGGGCATTGTTGTGCTCGGTATCCTTGCCGGCATAAAGCAGGGTCAGCGAGCCCTTTGCGGCCAGGTCCAGCAGCGGGTACCAGTACTCGGGGTGGGCAGCCAGTTCTTGCTGGTAACGCCGGGTAAAACCGGCAAAGTCGACCTCACCCTCATGAAACGCCTTACGCAAATCATTCGAAGGCGCCACTTCGCGCAACCACTGCCCATGCAAGTCTTCCTTGCGCTTGTTACGCGGCCACAGGCGGTCGACCAGCACGCGCTGGCCATCGTCGCCGGTGACCGCATCGTAGACACGCTTGCAGCGGATCATGGGTTTCTCCTGGGTTTACCGTCCGTCTTGAGCCTAGATAATTCATTGATCGAGGTCACGGTCGGGTTACGAATTGTTTCTATGCTCAAGGCCTTCGGCAACTTGCCCAATGCCAACCGGAGCCACCATGGCAACCCCGTCACTGGCCAGCCAGCCGCACCTGGCCCAACGCGACGCCCGCCCGCAACTTGCGCACAAGCCTGGGCGCGCCACACTCGTGTTGTTCTTCGGCCTGCTGCTGGCCGGTATCGCCTACACCGCCTGGAGCCTGAAACAGGATGTGAGCGCCAGCGGCACGGTGATCACTACGGTCACGCCGTTTCTGCTATTGGGCCTGGCATTGTTGATTGCCCTGGGCTTCGAGTTCGTCAATGGCTTCCATGACACCGCCAATGCGGTGGCTACCGTGATCTATACCAACGCGCTGCCGGCCCCGGTCGCGGTGGTGTGGTCCGGGCTGTGCAACTTCCTTGGCGTACTGCTTTCCAGCGGCGCGGTCGCGTTCGGCATCATCGCCCTGCTGCCGGTAGAACTGATACTACAGGTCGGTTCCTCGGCCGGCTTCGCGATGGTCTTCGCCCTGCTGCTGGCGGCGATCATCTGGAACCTCGGCACCTGGTGGCTGGGCTTGCCAGCGTCATCTTCGCACACGCTGATCGGCTCGATCATCGGCGTGGGCGTGGCCAATGCGCTGATGCACGGGCGTGACGGCACCAGCGGCGTGGACTGGGCACAGGCCAGCAAAGTCGGCTATGCCCTGCTGTTTTCGCCGCTGATCGGCTTCGCCTGCGCCGCCCTGTTACTGCTGGCGCTGCGTGCACTGGTCAAGCGCAAAGCGTTGTACCAGGCGCCGGAAGGCCGCACGCCACCGCCGTGGTGGATCCGCGGCGTGCTGATACTGACATGCACCGGGGTGTCGTTTGCCCATGGCTCCAACGATGGCCAGAAAGGCATGGGCCTGATCATGCTGATTCTGGTGGGCACCCTGCCGATGGCGTATGCGCTGAACAAAACCATGCCGAACGAGCAGGCCCGGCAGTTTTCTGCCGTGGCCGAGGTGACCCGCCAGGCGCTGGTGCGCAGTGACCCGCAGGTGTCCCCGGCCGACCCGCGCCAGGTACTGACGCTGTTCATTGCCAAGCCCAAGGCCAGCCCGCAACTGGTGCCGGCGCTGGCTGCGCTGACCGGGATGATCGGCGAACAGGTCGAAGGCTACGGCTCGCTCAAGCGCGTGCCGGCCGAGGCCATGGCCAACGTGCGCAATGACATGTACCTGACCAGCGAAGCCATCCGCCTGATCGAAAAAAACCGGCTGGTAGCATTCGATGCCGACACACGTAGCCATGTGCAGCTGTTCAAGACCCAGCTGGATGACGCCACCCGCTATATCCCGCTATGGGTGAAGGTGGCCGTGGCCATCGCACTGGGATTGGGGACCATGGTTGGCTGGCGGCGCATCGTGGTGACCGTGGGCGAGAAGATTGGCAAGACGCACTTGAGCTATGCACAAGGTGCTTCGGCGGAGGTCGTTGCCATGTGCACCATTGGCGCAGCGGACATGTTCGGCTTGCCGGTCTCGACCACCCACGTGCTGAGTTCGGGGGTGGCCGGCACCATGGTGGCCAATGGCTCGGGGATTCAGAAGCGCACATTATTCAATTTGCTGATGGCCTGGGTACTCACCCTGCCAGCGGCAATGCTGTTGGCCGGGAGCCTGTACTGGCTGCTGAACCACATTTTCTGATTTCAAGTTCTGTGTTGCTTGTACTGGCCCTATCGCCGGCAAGCCAGCTCCCACAGGAACTGCACAGGGGCTGAGGCCTGAGGTTTACCTGTGGGAGCTGGCTTGCCGGCGATAGGGCCCACAAAGCCAACATCAGCCCGGAATTTTAAGCCCACGCTGCACCGCCGGCCGCTCAAGGAACCTGGCCAGCACCCGCTGCACTTCCTTGAACTGGTCGAACCCCACCAGCTCACGCGCGTTGTAGCGCTCCACCAGGTTGCGCACCCACGGGAAGATCGCGATATCGGCAATGCTGTACTCGTCCACCATCCACTCCCGACCTTGCAAATGCCGGTCCAGCACGCCCAGCAGGCGTTTGGACTCATTCACATAGCGGTCACGCGGACGTTTGTCCTCGTATTCCTTGCCCGCAAAGAAATGGAAGAACCCGACCTGGCCAAACATCGGCCCGATACCGCCCATCTGGAACATCAGCCACTGCAATGTCTGGTAGCGCTGGGCAGGGTCCTGGCTCAACAGTTGCCCGCTCTTCTCCGCCAGGTACTGCAAGATCGCCCCCGACTCGAACAACGGCAGCGGCTGCCCGCCCGGCCCATTGGGGTCGAGGATGGCCGGGATCTTGTTGTTGGCGCTGAGCGAGATGAACTCGGGGCTTAGCTGGTCATCGTTGTCGAAGCTGACCTTGTGCGGCTCGTAGGCCAGGCCGATTTCTTCGAGCATGATCGACACCTTGACGCCGTTGGGCGTTGGCAGCGAATACAGTTGCAGCAGTTCGGGGTGTTTGGCGGGCCACTTGCGGGTGATGGGGAAAGCACTGAGATCGGTCATGATCAACCTTGCCTGGGGAATGAACCTGTCACTTTAGAGACATCCCCGGCCGCTGACCATCACCGACCGCCCATCAGCGCTGCCCGCTCAGGCCTGGCCATGGGCCTTGAGCTTGAGCTTTTCGGTATCGACGCGGACGAACACCGAGTCGGCCGTCACAGTCAGCACATCACCGGCCCACACTTCGCAGATCACCCGGCTCTTGCGCCCTACTTCGCCCTCCACTCGGGCCTTGAGCACCAGCTCGATGCCCATCGGCGTGGGTTTCAGGTAGGTCAGGTTCAACGTGCCCGTCACACAGTCGATACGCGGCTGGCTGCCCGGCTCGCGGCCTTCGTGGCGGTAGTGGTAGGCCATGGCTGTCCAGTTGGAGTGGCAATCGACCAGCATCGCCAGCAGGCCGCCGTACACCAGGCCTGGCCAGCCGATAAAGGTGCTGTCCGGGGCATGGCGGCACACCAGGTGGATGCCGTCGTTGTCCCAATGGCTTTGCAGGTGCAGGCCGCTGGGGTGGGAGCAACCGCAGCCGTAGCAGGTGCCTTCTGGCGCCGCGAGGGCCTGGAGGGAAAGGGGTTGGTCGTTCATACGCTTCCTGTGCTTATAGATATGGGGGCGCGCAACGCCCCCATTAAAGCAGAAACATCAGGCGGTCTGGGCAACCACCTTGGCGCGCCGCTGGGCCAGCGAAACCAGCAGGATGAACGCGGTTACACCGGCGGTCATCAGCGTTTCATAGCGATAGGCATCACTGAACAGCATGTAGCCCAGCACCATGGCGATAGTGCCGATCACCAGCCAGGTCAGGTACGGGAACAGCCACATCTTCAGTTCCAGCGGGCGCCCTTCGCGTTCGGCGCGGGCACGCATGCGCAGTTGCGACACGGCAATGACCAGGTACACCAGCAAGGCAATGGCGCCCGTAGTGGACAACAGGAAGCCGAAGACCTTACCGGGGAACACATAGTTGACAAAGCAACCGGCAAAGCCTGCCAGGGTGGAGAAGATGACCGCCACGGTCGGCACGCCAGAACCGGAAATGCGCTTGGTCACGCTCAACGCCTGGCCACGCGCGCCCAGCGAATAGAGCATGCGCGAGGCGGTGTACAGGCCCGAGTTCATGCAGCTGGTCACGGCCACCAGCACCACCAGGTCGACCAGCAGCTTGGCGCCCGGCACGTTAAGCACTTCCAGTACGCGCTGGAACGAACCAACCGCTTTCAGCTGCGGGTCGTTCCAGGCCACCAGCGACACCACCAGGAAGATCGACGCCAGGTAGAAGATGGCGATGCGGTAAACCACAAGGTTTGTGGCACGGCGGATCTTGTCTTTCGGGTTGGCGGTTTCGTCAGCAGCAATGGTGACGATTTCGGCACCGAAGAACGAGAAGATGGTAATCAGCACGCCACCCAGCACGGTACCAAAGCCGTTGGGCATGAAGCCGCCGTTGTCCCACAGCCGGCTGACGCCGGACACCTCGGCCAGCGGCCAGAAGCCGAACACCGCCAGGGTGCAGACACCGATGAAACCGATGATCGCCACCACCTTGACCAGGGCGAACCAGTACTCGAAGGCACCAAAGTTTTTCACGCTGACCAGGTTGGTACCCGACAGCACCAACATGATCAGGAAGGCGAACAGCCAGGACGGCACGCCAGGGAAGTAGGCATGCAGGATATCGGCGCCAGCAATGGCCTCTACTGGAATGATCAGCACCCAGAACCACCAGTACAGCCAGCCGATGGTAAAGCCCGCCCAGGGGCCGATGGCCTCGGAGGCGTAGGTGGAGAACGAGCCGCTGTTGGGGTTGGCGATGGCCATTTCACCGAGCATGCGCATCACCAGCAGCACCAGCAGGCCGGTCATGGCATAGGAGATGAGGATGGCCGGGCCGGCGGTGGCAATGGCGTTGGAAGAGCCGATGAACAAGCCAGCACCGATGATGCCGGCAATGGAAATCATGGACACCTGACGCGAGGTCAGGCCGTGCTGCAGGGAACGTTGTTTCTTGTTGTCTTGCGAAGCCATGAAGAACCCTCGAATGGGTCGGCCGCGGCATGGCGGCTGAAGGTCGGAGCAGATTTCTTATTAATTTCTGATACGTGTTGTTGTTGTTTTGCAGATGCCGGAAGCGGGTACTGACCTCCTCTTCGCATGACCGGTTGTAATCATTGATCCAGGTCAGTATTAATCTATAGGCCGGGGTCAACAAACGACCTTTTCGAACCACATGATTCCGTTTCAGAATGAACTCCTTCCTTTTTTGCTCGGTATTTGCCCGTCATGTCCAAACGCCTGATGCCTTCGACCACCGCCCTTCAGTGCTTCGAAGCGGCTGCCCGCCACCTCAGTTTCACCCGCGCGGCCCAGGAACTGCACCTGACCCAGAGCGCCGTCAGCAAGCAGGTGGCGCAGCTTGAAGACATGCTCTCGCACTCGCTGTTCCAGCGCATTCGCCGGCGCCTGCACCTGACCCCGGCCGGCGCGCTGTACCTCACCGAAGTGAACAAGATCCTCACCCAGATCGACATTTCCAGCCGCTACATCCTCAGCTACGGCGACGAAACCGAAGTGCTGCGCATTGCCACCCAGCCCACCTTCGGCGCACGCTGGCTGGTGCCCAAACTCAAGGGTTTCGGCGACCGTTACCCCCGTATCCACCTGGACGTACGCAACGAACTGGAGCCATTCGACCTGGTGCAGGCCAAGGCCGACATCGCATTCTTCTTCGGCCAGGGCACCTGGCCCGGGGCAACCTGTATCGAGCTGTTCAGCGAAGAAGTGGTGCCGGTGTGCAGCCCGCAGTTGCTGGCCAACCACCGTTTCGACAGCGCCCAGGCGCTGACCGAGCACCGCCTGCTGCAGTGCGTGTCGCGGCCGGAGGCCTGGCATGAATGGTTCCTCGGGCTGGGCTTGCACAGCCAGAACAGCTACCACGGGCCGCGCTTCGACACGTTCTACCTGTGCATCCGCGCGGCCATCGCCGGCTGCGGCATTGCCCTGATTCCGCGCTATCTGGTGGCCGAAGAACTGAGCGAGGGCAAGCTGGTGGTGGCCTGGGACCACCCGGTGGCGAGCAATGGCCGGCACTTCATTGCCCATGCCGAGCATGCCGCCGAAGTGCCCAAGATCCGGGCCTTTGTGCAGTGGATTCGGGAGCGGGTGGCTGAGGGGAATTGAGTTAGCCTGTACCGGCCTCTTCGCGGGCTTGCCCGCTCCCACAGGATCACCGCAAGTTCGAACACTGTGCAGTACCTGTGGGAGCGGGCAAGCCCGCGAAGAGGCCGGCACAGGAAACACAAAATATCGGCCAGATCACGAATCCATGGAATGACCGCAATCGAATAATTCGTTTGCGGAATAACCCGTCAACACGCTTGGATAATAAGAAACTCGAACAAGGTCCCGCGTGCCCATGAACCAGGAAAGTATCAGCCAGTCCATTGCCATCGTTCACCCGATCACACTTTCCCATGGCCGCAATGCCGAAGTCTGGGACACTGACGGCAAACGCTACATCGACTTCGTCGGCGGTATCGGCGTACTCAACCTGGGCCACTGCAACCCGGCCGTGGTCGAGGCCATCCAGGCCCAGGCCACCCGCCTCACCCACTACGCCTTCAACGCAGCCCCCCACGGCCCGTACCTGGCGCTGATGGAGCAACTGAGCCAGTTCGTACCGGTCAGCTACCCGCTGGCCGGCATGCTCACCAACAGCGGCGCGGAAGCGGCGGAAAACGCCCTGAAAGTGGCCCGTGGCGCTACCGGCAAGCGCGCCGTCATCGCCTTCGACGGCGGCTTCCACGGCCGCACCCTGGCTACCCTGAACCTCAACGGCAAGGTCGCCCCGTACAAGCAACGGGTCGGCGAACTGCCCGGGCCGGTGTACCACCTGCCCTACCCCAGCGCCGACACCGGGGTGACCTGCGAACAGGCACTCAAGGCCATGGACCGCCTGTTCAGCGTCGAGTTGGCAGTGGAAGACGTGGCCGCGTTCATTTTCGAGCCGGTACAAGGCGAAGGCGGCTTCCTCGCCCTCGACCCGGTCTTTGCCCAGGCCCTGCGCCGTTTCTGCGACGAACACGGCATCCTGATCATCATCGACGAAATCCAGTCGGGCTTCGGCCGCACCGGCCAGCGCTTCGCCTTCCCTCGTCTGGGCATCGAGCCCGACCTGCTGCTGTTGGCCAAGAGCATTGCCGGCGGCATGCCGCTGGGTGCAGTGGTGGGGCGCAAGGAATTGATGGCGTCGCTGCCCAAGGGCGGCCTGGGGGGTACCTATTCGGGCAACCCGATTGCCTGTGCGGCGGCGCTGGCCAGCCTGGCGCAGATGACCGACGAAAACGTCGCTACCTGGGGTGAGCGCCAGGAGCAGGCCATTGTCAGCCGCCACCAGCGCTGGAAAGCTTCGGGCCTGTGCCCTTACATCGGCCGCCTGACCGGCGTGGGCGCCATGCGCGGCATCGAGTTCGTCAATGCCGATGGCAGCCCGGCCCCGGCGCAACTGGCCAAGGTCATGGAAGCGGCGCGGGCCAAAGGCCTGCTGCTGATGCCGAGCGGCAAGGCGCGGCACATCATCCGCCTGCTGGCACCACTGACCATTGAGGCCCAGGTGCTCGAAGAAGGGCTGGATATCCTCGAGCAGTGCCTGGCGGAGTTGAACTGAGCGTTACAGGCCCAGTTCTGCCGGGGTAAGCATGTCGGACTCGAAGGCAATCCAGCCGCCTTCGAGTTCGGCGTGGCCGTTGACGATCGGGCCGTAGTAGGTCAGGCCGTTCTCCAGGGTCACGCAGATGTGCGTGGCATTCTTTTCAGGTGCCGCGAGCGTACCGACGAAATGCACCTTCTTCAGGGTTTCGGTCACCGCCTCCAGGCCAACGCGCATGTTGGGGTTTTCCGAGGCCTCGGTATCGCCCCCGCGGTCTTCGGCGCTGATGGTGACGGTGGCGATGTACGGGTACTTGGTGCTCAAGCGGGGTTACCTCAGTGGGTGTTTGGCGGATGGGGGCGTAGAGTACGGCAGGCGGTCTCGGTTGTCTCTACCGGCCTCTTCGCGGGCACGCCCGCTCCCACAGGGATAGCACATTGCCTGTGGGAGCGGGCGCGCCCGCGAAGAGGCCAGCCCTGCAAAAGGTGATCTGCTGGCCCCGATCTGTTAGGGTGCCCGCCGATGCACGCCACACCACACGAGGACCCCACGTGAGCGCCGAAGAACCCCTGATCGCCGACCTGTTCGATGTCGACAAACGCCTGTCCCTCAAGCCCGTCGTGGACTTCAACAGCTACCTGCGCAACGCCTTCGGCGAAGGCCCGTGCCGCTGCCACCGCTGTGTGGAAGGTGCCGACCAGACCACCTACAGCCACGCCCACAGCTTCACCTTCGAAGGCCGCCAATGGCACCGCCGCTTCGCCAGCACCGCCGGCAGCGACGTCGCCCAGGTGCTGAAAAAAGCCTGGCTGTCGTATACCAAAGCGGACCTCAACCTGGTCGGCGCGCTGGACCTGACCACCCTCAAGACCTTCACCGAAGCCACCCTGCACGCGCGCCTGCTGGCCCTGCTGCCCGCCAGCGGCCTGGCCCGTGAAGTGGATGGCCAGTGGATGCTGCAAGCCCAGGCCGATTGACGGCCCGGCGGCACGGCAGGATTCCACCGGTCTGCTAACGTGGTGGAATCCGCCCAGCCGCAGGTAGTCCGCCATGGCCCGCACAACGCCCATCGAGCTGTACCGCAATATCGGCATCGTCGCCCACGTTGACGCCGGCAAGACCACCACCACCGAGCGGATCCTGTTCTACACCGGGGTCAACCACAAGATGGGCGAGGTGCACGATGGTGCCGCGACCATGGACTGGATGGCCCAGGAGCAGGAGCGCGGCATCACCATCACTTCGGCGGCGACCACGGCATTCTGGCAAGGCTCGACCAAACAGTTCGCGCACAAGTACCGCTTCAACATCATCGACACCCCCGGCCACGTAGATTTCACCATCGAGGTGGAGCGTTCATTGCGCGTGCTCGATGGCGCCGTGGTGGTATTCAGTGGCGCTGACGGCGTAGAGCCGCAGTCCGAGACGGTATGGCGCCAGGCCAACAAATACCACGTACCGCGCCTGGCCTACATCAACAAGATGGACCGCCAGGGGGCGGACTTCCTGCGCGTGGTCAAACAGATCGACCAGCGCCTGGGCCACCACCCGGTGCCGATCCAGCTGGCCATTGGCAGCGAAGAGAACTTCATCGGCCAGATCGACCTGGTGAAGATGAAGGCCATCTACTGGAACGATGCCGACAACGGTACCAGCTACCGCGAGGAAGAAATCCCCGCCGAACTTCAGGCGCTGGCCGACGAATGGCGCGCGCACATGATCGAGGCGGCGGCAGAAGCCAATGACGAGCTGACCATGAAGTTTCTCGAAGGCGAGGAACTGACCACCGACGAGATCAAGGCCGCGCTGCGCCAGCGCACAATCGCCAACGAAATCGTTCCGACCATTCTCGGCTCCTCGTTCAAGAACAAGGGCGTACCGCTGATGCTCGATGCGGTCATCGATTACCTCCCTGCCCCGTCGGAAATCCCGGCAATCAAGGGCACAGACCCCGACGACGAAGACAAGCACCTGGAGCGCCACGCCGACGACAAGGAGCCGTTCTCGGCCCTGGCCTTCAAGATCGCCACCGACCCGTTCGTCGGCACGCTCACCTTCGCCCGCGTCTATTCCGGTGTACTCAGTTCCGGCAACGCGGTGCTCAACTCGGTCAAGGGCAAGAAGGAACGTATTGGCCGCATGGTGCAGATGCACGCCAACCAGCGCGCCGAAATCAAGGACGTGTGCGCCGGCGACATCGCCGCGCTTATCGGCATGAAGGACGTGACCACCGGCGACACCCTGTGCGACATGGACAAGCCGATCATCCTCGAACGCATGGACTTCCCCGACCCGGTGATTTCCGTGGCGGTGGAGCCGAAAACCAAGGCCGACCAGGAGAAAATGGGCATCGCCCTGGGCAAACTGGCCCAGGAAGACCCGTCATTCCGCGTGCGCACCGACGAAGAAACCGGGCAGACCATCATCTCCGGCATGGGCGAGTTGCACCTGGACATCATCGTCGACCGCATGCGCCGCGAGTTCAACGTCGAAGCCAACATTGGCAAGCCGCAGGTGGCTTACCGCGAAAAAATCCGCAATACCTGCGAGATCGAAGGGCGCTTCGTACGCCAGTCCGGCGGCCGTGGCCAGTATGGCCATTGCTGGATCCGCTTCGCTCCCGGTGATGAAGGCAAGGAAGGGCTGGAGTTCATCAACGAGATTGTCGGCGGCGTGGTACCACGCGAATACATCCCGGCGATCCAGAAGGGCATCGAAGAGCAGATGAAGAACGGCGTACTGGCTGGCTACCCGCTGATCAACCTGAAGGCAGCAGTGTTCGACGGCTCGTACCACGACGTCGACTCAAACGAGATGGCCTACAAGATCGCTGCATCCATGGCCACCAAGCAGCTGTCACAGAAAGGTGGCGCGGTGCTGCTGGAGCCGGTGATGAAGGTGGAAGTGGTAACGCCCGAGGAGTATCAGGGCGACATCCTTGGCGACTTGAGCCGGCGCCGCGGCATGATTCAGGATGGCGACGAAACGCCGGCCGGCAAGGTAATCCGCGCCGAGGTGCCGCTGGGCGAGATGTTCGGCTATGCCACCTCGATGCGCTCGATGACCCAGGGCCGGGCCAGCTTCTCGATGGAGTTCACCCGCTATGCCGAGGCCCCGGCGAGCATTGCCGATGGCATCGTCAAGAAGAACCGCGGGGAAGCCTGAGTTCTGCGGCCCCTGTGGGAGCGGCCTTGCGTCGCGAAAGGGCCGCAAAGCGGCCCCAGCAATTCATGCATTACCGCCGAAATCATGGGGCTGCCTTGCAGCCCTTTCGCGACGCAAGGCCGCTCCCACAAAGACCACGCCTACAGCCCAAACCTCAGTGCTGCTCGCCAGCCCGCTTCAACAGCTTCTTACACCGCTCCGACAAATGCACCACACGCAACTGCTTGCCCGCCTTGGCATAGCGCTCACGCAGGGTCTTCAACGCAGCAATCGCCGAGTAGTCGACAAAACTCAGGTGCTGGCAGTCCAACGTGACTTTGGCGGGATCATTGGCCGGGTCAAACTGGTTGAGGAACGGGGTAGTCGAGGCAAAGAACAGTGTGCCATGTACCTGATAATGCTTGCCCCCCTCCTCATCCACATGGCTATCGGCATACAGTTCGCGCGCATGCTGCCAGGCAAAGTTCACCGCCGCGATGATGATGCCGAACATTACCGCCATGGCCAGGTCGGTAAACACCGTAACCACGGTCACCGCAATGATCGCCAGCACATCATTCACCGGCACCTTGTGCAGCACCCGCAACGACGCCCAGGCAAAGGTCTGCTGGGCCACCACGAACATCACCCCTACCAGCGCTGCCAGCGGAATACGCTCGATCAACGGCGACAGGAACAACACGAACAGCAGAATCATCACGCCCGCCACCACGCCAGACAACCGGCCACGGCCATTGGAGCTGAGGTTGATCACCGTCTGCCCGATCATCGCGCAACCACCCATGCCCCCGCACAGGCCCGAGACCATGTTCGCCGCGCCCAGTGCCACGCACTCGCGGTCCGGGAAACCACGGCTCTCGGTAATTTCATCGGTCAGGTTGAGGGTAAGCAGGGTTTCCAGCAGGCCGACCATGGCCATCAGCACCGCGTAGGGGGCGATGATCTTCAGGGTTTCCAGGTTCCAGGGTACATCCGGCAGCGCCAGCGCCGGCAGGCCGCCGGCGATGTGCGCCATGTCACCCAGGGTGCGGGTAGGCAGCCCGAGCAGGTAAACCAGCAGGCCAACACCCAGGATTGCCACCAGCGCCGGCGGTACCGCACGGGTCAGTTTCGGCAGCACATAAACCACCGCCATGGTCAGCACCACCAGGCCGATCATCAGGTACAGCGGCGTGCCACTGAGCCAGTGTTCGCCGTCTTTGAAGTGCTCCAGCTGGGCCATGGCAATGACGATGGCCAGACCGTTCACGAAACCGAGCATTACCGGGTACGGCACCAGCCGCACCAGCTTGCCCAGGCGCAGCAGGCCGAACAGGATCATCACCACCCCGCCCAACAGCACCGTGGCCAGCAGGTACTGCACGCCGTGCTGCACCACCAGCGCCACGATCACCACCGCCATCGACCCGGCTGCGCCGGAAATCATCCCTGGCCGGCCGCCAAACAGTGCCGTGAGGGTACAGATGATGAACGCCCCATACAGGCCCATCAGCGGGTTGAGGTGGGCCACCAAGGCAAAGGCGATGCACTCGGGCACCAGGGCAAACGAGGTGGTCAGGCCGGCAAGCAGGTCGGCGCGTAGACGGGCGGGTTTCATGGGCATCCTGAAAGGCGGTGCGGGTGGACGGTACAAAAAACAAGGGGCGCGATGTTACGTAATTTGTCTGGCAGCGGCCACCGCAACGGCGCCTATCGCCCGGCCGATGTCAGCCATTCAGCCATCGAGGTGTCTTCGAGTGCATACTCGCCACGGTTGGCCTTCCATACCAGCTCCTTGTCGCGCAACGCATCAAGGGCCTTTTGCACATTGGGCGTAGTGGCATTGGCCTCGGCTTGGGCCAGTTCCAGCTTGCGGCTGACATCGGCCAGGGTTTGCTCGGTAAACGGCGAAAACGGCTGCTGGCCCAGCGTGCGCTCGGCCATTACCCCAAGCACTGCCTGCTGCAAGGGCGAGAGCTCGTTCCAGGCGCTTTCGTAGTCACTCCACACGCCGGCCTGATGGTTGAGTGCCCCGTTGCGCAGCAGTTCACCCAGGTTACCCGCCTCACCCAGGCCGACGCTGACCTCGGCCAACAGCTTGTTGAGCATTTCAGGGCGACGGCCCACCAGCTCGAAAGCGTACGCCAGGTCCTCGACCTTGAACTGGTTGCTGTCAGCCAGGCGCTGGTTCCACAAGGCCGTGATGAACTCGACGTATTCACGCCCCAGCAAGGGGAATGGCGTGATACTGGCACCAAAGAACGGCTGCTTGCTCTTCAACACCAGGTTGGCCAGCTTGTCGCGGCTGGAACCGGTGAACACCAGGCGCAAGCCATCCGGGCGGTCACCACGGTTGAGATGGTCCCGCGCGGCCTTTAGCGCGAACATCGCGTTCAGGCCATCCTCACTGTTGAGAGCATGCTGGGCTTCGTCGATGATCAGTACCACCATCTGCCCCGACACTTGATGCAGCACGGCAAGCGCCTGAGCCAAGGTCGTACCCTCAGGCAGTTGCGGGCGAGTGAAATCCCAGCTGAGGGTACGCAACAGGTTTACCTTGTCGATGCCGGCCTTTTTCGCCGCCTTGGCCAGCGCCCCTTCGAAGCTGCCCAGCGCAGCACCGATGGCACCACTGATGAGCTCTGCCGGGGCGGCGTCACGGTCCGACCACAGGTCGACGTAAACCGGTAACCAGCCGCGCCGTACGCATTCCGGAATGAAGTCATTATTGAGGAAGGTACTCTTGCCCGTACGCCGGGGCGCAGCGAGGAACATGCCCGAGCTGTAATCGACCAGCGACTCGCCCGCCAGGTCCTGGCCCAGGGCCTTGGCCAACTGATCACGACGCAGGAGCGGGCGAATGGGAGACATGTGATTATCCTTGATTATCTGGATGACTATAATTTATAGCCTACAAGATAAAACACGTATAAAACAGCCTCTCCCGCTCAGAACCACTGGCCAAAGCGACGGATGTACAGCGCCTTGATCCCTTGCGCCAACACGCAGTACCCCACCAGCGTTGCCAGCAGCCAAGGGAAGTAGGCCAGCGGCAGTGGCACCAGACCGACCATCGCCCCCAGCGGGGAGAACGGCAGGTAGATACCCAGCCCCATTACCAACGCCGTGGCCAGGGTCACCGACAGGGCCGCACGGCTTTGCAGGAACGGCACCTTGCGAGTGCGCAGCATGTGCACCACCAGGGTCTGCGACAGCAGCCCTTCGACGAACCAGCCCGACTGGAACAGCGCCTGCATGTGCACGCTGCTGGCAGCGAACACGTACCACATCAGCGCAAACGTGGTGATATCGAACACCGACGAGGTCGGCCCGACCCACAGCATGAAGCGGCCAATGTTGCGCGCATCCCAAGTGCGTGGTGCAAGCAGCAGGTCGCTGTCCAGCCGATCCCACGGCAGCGCCAGTTGCGAGGCGTCGTACATCAGGTTCTGCAGCAGCATCTGGATGGCCAGCATCGGCAGGAACGGGATGAACGCGCTGGCTACCAGCACCGAGAACACGTTGCCAAAGTTGGAACTGGCCGTCATGCACAGGTACTTCATGATGTTGCCGAAGGTTTCCCGCCCTTGCAGCACGCCATCGCCCAGCACCATCAGGCTCTTTTCCAGCAGGATGATATCGGCCGACTCCTTGGCGATGTCGGTAGCGCTGTCAACCGAAATGCCAACGTCGGCATCGCGCAGCGCCGGGGCGTCGTTGATGCCGTCACCGAGAAAGCCCACGGTATGGCCATTGCCCTGCAAGGCCCTGAGCACCCGTGACTTCTGCAGCGGAGCAAGCCGGGCGAACACCGTGCGGGTTTCCACCTCCTCACCCAGCCGGGCGTCATCCATGCCCTCGATGACCTGGCCCAGCAGCGGCTCGCCAGGGTTCAGGCCAACCTCATGGCACACCTTGCAGCACACTTCGGCACTGTCGCCGGTCAGCACCTTGACCTGCACGCCCATGCCGGCAAGCGCCTGAATTGCCGGCCCGGCGCTTTCCTTCGGCGGGTCGAGGAAGGTCAGGATGCCGCGAATGACCAGGTCGCGCTCATCCTCGGCAGCGTACTCCAGCTTGCCCTGATCGCAGCCCAGCTCGCGGGTGGCCAACAACAACACGCGCAGCCCTTCGGCATTGCGCGCATCGGCAAACGCACACAGCTGTTCACGGCGCTGCTCGTCAAACGGCACACGCTGGCCAACCAGCTCGACCTGGGTGGCGATCTCGAGCATTTCCTCGACGGCGCCCTTGCTGACCAGCAGCCGGTCGCCCAGCGGGTCCTTGACCACCACCGACAGCCGCCGACGGACGAAATCGAACGGCAGCTCATCGACCTTGCTGTAGGCAAACGGCGCCTGGAACCCGGGCTGGTCTGCAGTACACCGCAGCACGGCCTGGTCCATCAGGTTTTTCACCCCACTCTGGTGGTAGCTGTTGAGCCAGGCCAGTTCCAGCAGCCGGGGGTCGGCACTGCCATCGGCTGCCAGGCACTGCTCAAGGATGATCCGGTCCTCGGTAAGGGTGCCGGTCTTGTCAGTGCACAGCACATCCATCGAGCCGAAATTCTGGATCGCGTTCAGGCGCTTGACCACCACCCGCCGCCTGGCCATGGCCACGGCGCCCTTGGCCAGGTTGGCACTGACAATCATGGGCAGCATTTCCGGGGTGAGCCCCACGGCTACAGCCAGGGCGAACAGGAAAGCGTCGCCCCAGTCGTGCTTGGCAAAGCCGTTGAGCAGGAACACCACCGGCACCATCACCAGCATGAAGCGGATCAGCAAGCGGCTGACACTGTTCACACCGCGATCGAAGGCGGTTTCGCTGCGCGAACCGGAAATCGCCTTGGCCAGGCTGCCAAAGTACGTGCCCCGCCCGGTGGCAACCACCAGCGCGCGGGCACGGCCGCTGACCACATTGGTACCCATGAAGCACAGGTTGGCGCGGTCCAGCAGTTGGCCCTCGTCACCGTCGTGGTCGCTGGCGCTCTTCTGCGCGACATGCCCGAGGGTGTCGTACTTCTCTACCGGCAACGCTTCGCCGGTCAGCACGGCCTGGCTGATGAACAGGTCTCGCGACTCGATCAGGCGTACATCGGCAGGGATCATGTCGCCAGCATGCAACTGCACCACATCGCCCACTACCAGTTCCGCCATCGGCACTTCGCGCAGGCGTGCGGCCTGGCCTTCATCTTCGCTACGCAGCACCGTGGCGGTAGTCCGCACCATGGCTTTCAGCGCGCTGGCAGCCTTGCCCGAGCGGTACTCCTGCCAGAAACGCAGCAGGGTGCTGAGGCTGACCATGGTGAGAATGATGATGACCTTGGTCAGGTCGGCGTCGTCAGCATTACCAGCCCGGGTCGGCAGCCAGTAATCGGTAACGAAACTGATCGCGCCCAGGGCCAGCAGCACATGGATGAACGGGTTGTTCAACGCACCGAGCAGTTGCAGCACAGCCGGCTGCGGCTTGCCGTGCAGCACCTCGTTACTGCCATGGTGCAACAGCCGCCGGGCGGCTTCGGCTTCGCTCAAACCGTGCCGGCCCGACTCCAGGCGGGCGAAGGTATCGTCCAGCCCGGTGCGAGCAACCGGGGCCACAGCGGGTTGGAGGGTGTCGCGGTCTTTTACGGTCATGGTCTGTGCTCCTGCCGCAGGAGGCAATACGAAGCACAGGCCCGCCGGCTAGCCAGTGAGCAGGAGCACCTCGGATCGCAATGTGATACTTCGTCGTACTGGCATCAGTGGTGTCTTTTGCAGGTATCGGAAACCCAAGGGTAGTTGTTGCGGGTACGGCCGGGGCGAAGCTGAACAAGGTTTCATCATTCGCATCGGTAGCGGCCACGGCGTGATGCAGATCCAGCAGGAACCTGACAAATTTGCCATCATGTTGATTCACCCTGCGGAGATCATGGACATGCCGCTACGCCCCCTTTTCGCCTCCCTGCTGCTGGTCGCCTGCCTTGGCGCCCAGGCCGCCACCGAGGTCGTGCCGCTGCAGCATCGTGCCAGCGCCGAACTGCTGCCTGCGGCGCAGGCTTTCATCGGCAAGGACGGCACGGTCAGCGCCTTCGAGAACAAGCTGATCGTCAACGCCAGCCCAGAGCGCATCGACGATTTGCGCGCCTTGCTGCAACAGCTGGACACCGCCCCCAAGCGCCTGCTGATCAGCGTCGACAACAACGACAGCAACTTCCAGGACAACCGCGGCAATGCACGCGTGATTCACTACGGCACCAGCAACCGGGACGGTGGCATGCAGCAGGTTCAGGCCAGCGAAGGCCAGCCAGCGCTCATTCAGGTGGGCCAGAGCATCCCGATTACCAGCACCAGCACCGACGGCTACGGGCGCCTGCAGAGCAACACGGAATACCGCAACGTGACCCAGGGGTTCTACGTTACCCCAAGCCTGAGCGGTGATACGGTCCGCCTGCAAATAAGCACCAATAATGACCGCATCAGCAGCGAACGTGCCGATGTAGTGAAAGTGCAAAGCACCGACACGACAGTCACCGGCAAGCTCGGCGAATGGATCACCCTGGCAGGCTACAACCAGCAGAGCCAAGCCGACCGCAGCACGTCAAGCCGCAGTTACAGCACCCAGCGTGGTGAAAACATGACTTTACGTGTGAAAGTCGACCTTCTCGACTGATCCCAGGCAATTCAAGGCCTCGACCAAAGGCCTTGAAACTGACTGCCAAGTCGCATTAGACCAAAGATGTAGTAAGTGAAAAAATCCACTACAAAACATTTGACAGGGTCTTTTTCCCAAGGGCATGATGGCCTCGCTCCCGCTAATCAGGGGCCCTGGCAAGGGCCTTCGAGGCGTGCTCCTCCCACCCCTGGAGGCGCCTCGTGTCTATACGGCCCACAAGGCGGTTCGACGGGATTGTGACTGCAACGAAGAAGTTGTCCCGAGGGACGGAAGCGCATCACCGCAGTACTGGCAATCGCGTAGCACCGCAGCAAGGCAACCACGAGCCGACCTGCCGGAGCACACCGTCGCCTGGCCTGCCCACCCTTCCCCTTCGAGCCTTCGCGTTCGCCGCCGCACTCCTGCGAACAGGACAGCCGCCAGGCACCTGATCTGCTCCGAGCATCAGCACAATTAACCCAAGATCGATGCGACGAGGTTTATTTCCATGGCACTGACACGCGAACAGCAAATTGCAGCCCTCGAGAAAGACTGGGCCGAGAACCCGCGCTGGAAAGGCGTGACCCGTACCTACACCGCCGCTGATGTCGTTCGCCTGCGTGGCTCCGTGCAACCCGAGCACACCTTTGCCCGCCAGGGTGCAGAAAAACTGTGGAAGCTGGTCACCGAAGGTGCCCACCCGTCCTTCCGCCCAGAAAAAGATTTCGTCAACTGCATGGGTGCCCTGACCGGCGGCCAGGCAGTGCAGCAGGTAAAAGCCGGCATCCAGGCCATCTACCTGTCCGGCTGGCAGGTTGCCGCCGACAACAACTCGGCCGAGTCCATGTACCCAGACCAGTCGCTGTACCCGGTCGACTCGGTACCGACCGTGGTCAAGCGCATCAACAACGCATTCCGCCGCGCCGACCAGATCCAGTGGAAAGCCGGCAAGAACCCGGGCGACGATGGCTACATCGACTACTTCGCGCCTATCGTGGCTGACGCCGAGGCCGGTTTCGGCGGCGTGCTGAACGCCTACGAGCTGATGAAGAACATGATCGAGGCAGGCGCCGCCGGCGTGCACTTCGAAGACCAGCTGGCCTCGGTGAAAAAATGCGGCCACATGGGTGGCAAGGTACTGGTACCGACCCAGGAAGCCGTACAGAAGCTGGTGGCCGCGCGCCTGGCTGCTGACGTATCGGGCGTACCGACTATCATCCTGGCTCGTACCGACGCCAACGCCGCCGACCTGCTGACCAGCGACTGCGACCCGTACGACCAGCCGTTCGTGATTGGCGAGCGCACCCGTGAAGGCTTCTACAAGGTACGTGCCGGCCTCGACCAGGCCATCGCCCGTGGCCTGGCCTACGCCCCGTACGCCGACCTGATCTGGTGTGAAACCGCCAAGCCGGACCTGGACGAAGCCCGCCGCTTCGCCGAAGCGATCAAGAAGGAGTACCCGGACCAGATCCTGTCGTACAACTGCTCGCCGTCCTTCAACTGGAAGAAGAACCTGGACGACGCCACCATCGCCAAGTTCCAGCGCGAACTGTCGGCCATGGGCTACAAGCACCAGTTCATCACCCTGGCCGGCATTCACAACATGTGGCACGGCATGTTCAACCTGGCGCACGACTACGCCCGCAACGACATGACCGCCTACGTGAAGCTGCAAGAGCAGGAATTCGCTGACGCCAGCAAAGGCTACACCTTCGTGGCGCACCAGCAGGAAGTGGGCACTGGCTACTTCGACGACATGACCACCGTGATTCAGGGTGGGGCTTCGTCGGTGACTGCGCTGACCGGCTCGACCGAGGAAGAGCAGTTCCACTGATAGTGGGTTGCGGTTGAACAAAGGCCCAGGGCTTGCGAAAGCCCCGGGCCTTTGTTTATGCCTGTACAGACCCTTCTCATGCTTCAGGTTAGCGCCGCTCCCACAGGAGTAAGTAGCGCTTGTCAGCAATACTTCATTGCTTCATACCCAGCTCGGCATCATCCATCAACGCCTTGGCCATCGCGCTAAGGTAGTGGGCAGCCCAGATCATCATCGGCTTCTCATCCATCAGGCCGGTGATGGTCAGTTCGCGCACATAGCCCATCAGTTCCGAAGACTGCTCGCGGGCGTCGCGGCAGGGAATGCCTGGCTCAATGCGGAACAGTGGGTGGGTGCTGTTTTCGCCTTGGTAGAAGGTGGTCTTGCCGACGGTGAATTGGGTGTCTTCTGTGGTCATTGTTGATTCCCATGAAATTTCTCTACTGCCTGGCCGGGCCCTTTCGCGGGCTCGCCCGCTCCCACAGGTATTGTGCAAGCCTGGAAGACAATGGTGATCCTGTGGGAGCGGGCGCGCCCGCGAAGGGGCCCGCCCAGACAGCACATTAAGCAGCCTTAGTGCGCAGTCCGAGGCTCCGCAGGCATTTGCACATGAGACAACGCCGACTCAAGCAAAGCCCGCAGCGACTCAAGTTCATGCATTGAGGTCATCATCAGGATCGAGGCCGGTGATTTGGGCTGAAGCAGCAAGGCCTGATGCACCACTGTGGCGGCGCACAGCGCGCAGTCGGCGGCCTGGATCAAGGTGTCTTCGAGAAAATGGGGGTTGCGGGGTGGATCGGGGACAACTTTCAGCATGACTCGCTCCTTTCTTTCCTGTTTGGCCGCCACCCGCCCGCTGTCAAACGGTTGGGTGGCAGCTATGCGCGGGTTGACAGACCGGTGGAAAGAAAGAAAGACCGGCGCACGCGAACGTGCCCACACGCACAGCCGCCATTGAGGCAAAGCGAGTGCACCTTCTTTCAATTCCGGCCTGTCAAAGCCGTGTCGTTGATGTGCAACGACAGGTCGAGACTAGAGCCCCGCTACAGCAGCCGCAATGGAAAACAGGCAGCAGGAGTATGTTTGGGAAATGGCCTACATGGAAGCGGATAAATCCGACATGTCAGGTGTTCTGCGAGCGATTGCGTCAGGGCGGCGAGGTGCCTGCCTTGGTTTTTGCGGTGTTGCGCAGATCGAGCGCCGCCCGCGAAGCGCCGCGCGGGCGGCGCTCGATCTCACAGACACCACATTCCACTCGCCTTACTCTTGGCAGCCCCACCCAATCCCAACGCATCACCAACAAACCCCACAATCAGGTCTATGCTTGAGGCAGCACAGCAGCAAGGACCGCCCATGCCTCGTCCAAGCCACCTGATGATTGTCGCCCTGGCCGCCGCTGCCCTCTATATATACGCACTGGCCAGCGACAACACCCTGCTCGCCCTGCTGGCCAAACCCGTCCCGGTACTGGCCATGATCGGCTGGCTGCGTAGCGCCCCCGCCTCGGCGTACCGCATGTGGATCTCGATCGGCCTGGCCTTCTCGGTACTCGGCGACATCCTGCTGGCCATCCCTGCCGACTTGTTCGTGTTCGGCCTGGTTGCATTCCTTTGTGCCCACCTGGCCTACCTGCGCGCCTATTGCGACCAAACCTTGCACCTCGCCCTACCCGCACTCCTGTTCAGTGCCCTCACCGGCATCACCCTGTTCAGCGTACTCGCCAGCCACGGCCTCGGCCCGCTGCTGATCCCGGTCGCGCTCTACGCCCTGGCCATCAGCGCCATGCTCTGGCGCGCCCTGGCCTGCGGCGGCCTGGCTGCACTGGGCGCCAGCCTGTTCGTATTCTCCGACAGCCTGATCGGCATCGACCGCTTCGTCAGCCCGTTCGCCGCCGCGCCTTACCTGATCATCCTCGCCTACTGGCTCGGCCAGTGGGCCATCGCTTCATCAGTCGGTCATCGCTCAACCGATAAAGTATTGACCCAGAGCGGTGCAAGCGACGCTGGAAGCTGCTAGAACACGAGCCTTTCGCATTTGCAAGTAGGGGGAACCGCCAGATGAACTTTACAAGGTGCAGAACAGCCCAATTACATGGCATCAGGTCAAATGATATTAATTATCATTACGAAACTTGTAATTCGTTACCAGTCGCAAGAAACATAATTAACAAAAGCGCACGCAATGCCCGAATTTCAAGGCTTTCAGCCAGTTAGGAGTGGCTTTTGTACTTAATGCTACGAATAAATTTGCGACAGAAATTTTACTTGCACCGGGTTTACCCATAAAATCAGCCCGATTGATTCAGCTGCGACATTTGGTCACTGCACCTGCGACACCAAGTCGCCGCTCTACTTAATTTCAGACTGCAGAGCTTGGTCTCTGTGTATAAGGATTTCCAGCATGTCCGATTCGGCAGGACTCATCGCCCACAACTGGGGCTTTGCCATCTTCCTCCTGGGTGTCGTCGGCCTGTGTGCCTTCATGCTCGGCCTGTCCAGCCTGCTTGGTAGCAAGGCCTGGGGCCGCGCCAAGAACGAACCTTTCGAATCCGGCATGCTGCCCGTCGGCAGCGCCCGCCTGCGCCTGTCCGCCAAATTCTATCTGGTCGCGATGCTGTTCGTGATCTTCGATATCGAAGCCCTCTTTCTCTTTGCATGGTCTGTGTCCGTCCGCGAAAGCGGCTGGACCGGGTTCGTCGAAGCTCTCGTTTTCATAGCAATTCTGTTGGCAGGTCTTGTCTACCTATGGCGCGTCGGTGCTCTTGATTGGGCTCCCGAAGGTCGCCGCAAGCGGCAAGCGAAGCTGAAACAATGAGGCTTTGGCAATGCAATACAATCTCACCAGAATCGATCCGGATGCGCCTAACGAGCAGTACCCGGTAGGTGAACGGGAAACCGTCACCGACCAGCTGCTAGAGGACCAGGTCCACAAGAACATCTACATGGGGAAACTCGAAGATGTGCTGCGTGGCGCGGTCAACTGGGGTCGCAAGAACTCCCTCTGGCCGTACAACTTCGGCCTGTCCTGCTGCTACGTGGAAATGACCACGGCCTTCACGGCACCCCACGACATCGCCCGCTTCGGCGCCGAAGTCATCCGGGCATCGCCGCGCCAGGCCGACTTCATGGTCATCGCCGGTACCTGCTTCGTGAAAATGGCGCCGATCATCCAGCGCCTGTACGAGCAGATGCTCGAGCCCAAGTGGGTCATCTCCATGGGGTCGTGCGCCAACTCCGGTGGCATGTACGACATTTACTCGGTCGTTCAGGGGGTCGACAAGTTCCTCCCCGTGGACGTCTATGTGCCTGGCTGCCCGCCACGCCCTGAGGCTTTCCTGCAAGGCTTGATGCTGTTGCAGGAGTCGATCGGCCAAGAACGACGCCCGCTTTCCTGGGTTGTTGGTGATCAAGGTATTTACCGTGCCGAGATGCCAGCCCAGAAAGACCTGCGTCGTGAGCAGCGCATTGCAGTGACCAACCTGCGCAGCCCCGACGAAGTCTGATCCAGCGACCTGCCGCCCGCTCCCCAAGGAGCCGGCGGCCTGGCTTCATTCTTAACGTTGACCCAAAGCGACCGAGACCATGACAGCGGACAACGCTATTTTCATTCCGCCCTACAAGGCTGACGACCAGGATGTGGTCGTCGAACTGAACAACCGTTTTGGCGCCGAAGCATTCGTCGCCCAGGAAACCCGCACCGGCATGCCCGTGCTGTGGGTCAAGCGCGCCCAGCTCAAAGAGGTGCTCAGCTTCCTGCGCGGCGTGGCCAAGCCATACAGCATGCTGTACGACCTGCACGGCGTCGACGAGCGCCTGCGCACCCAGCGCCGCGGCCTGCCTGCTGCCGACTTCAGCGTGTTCTACCACCTGTTGTCGGTCGAGCGTAACAGCGATGTGATGATCAAGGTGTCGCTCAGCGAAGGCGACCTGAACCTGCCGACCGTGACCGGTATCTGGCCTAACGCCAACTGGTACGAGCGCGAAGTCTGGGACATGTTCGGCATCGACTTCGCCGGCCACCCGCACCTCAGCCGCATCATGATGCCACCCACCTGGGAAGGCCACCCGCTGCGCAAGGACTACCCTGCCCGCGCCACCGAGTTCGACCCGTACAGCCTGACCCTGGCCAAGCAACAGCTTGAAGAGGAATCGGCACGCTTCAACCCGGAAGCCTGGGGCATGAAGCGCCAGGGCGCGAACGAGGACTACATGTTCCTCAACCTCGGCCCCAACCACCCTTCGGCGCACGGTGCGTTCCGTATCGTCCTGCAGCTGGACGGTGAAGAGATCGTCGACTGCGTACCGGACATCGGCTACCACCACCGTGGTGCCGAAAAAATGGCCGAGCGCCAGTCCTGGCACAGCTTCATCCCCTACACCGACCGTATCGACTACCTCGGCGGGGTGATGAACAACCTGCCGTACGTGCTCGCGGTCGAGAAGCTGGCCGGCATCCAGGTGCCGCAGAAGGTCGACGTGATTCGCATCATGCTGGCCGAGTTCTTCCGTATCACCAGCCACTTGCTGTTCCTGGGTACCTACATCCAGGACGTCGGCGCCATGACCCCGGTGTTCTTCACCTTCACCGACCGCCAGCGCGCCTACACCGTGATCGAAGCGATCACCGGTTTCCGCCTGCACCCGGCCTGGTACCGCATCGGTGGCGTTGCCCACGACCTGCCGCGCGGCTGGGACAAACTGGTCAAGGACTTCGTCGAATGGCTGCCAAAGCGCCTTGACGAATACACCAAGGCTGCCCTGCAGAACAGCATCCTCAAGGGCCGCACCATCGGCGTTGCCGCGTACAACACCAAGGAAGCCCTGGAATGGGGTACCACCGGTGCCGGCCTGCGCTCCACCGGTTGCGACTTCGACCTGCGTAAAGCCCGCCCTTACTCCGGCTACGAGAACTTCGAGTTCGAAGTACCGCTGGCCCACAACGGCGATGCCTATGACCGCTGCATGGTCCGTGTCGAGGAGATGCGCCAGAGTATCCGCATCATCGACCAGTGCCTGCGCAACATGCCGGAAGGCCCGTACAAGGCGGATCACCCGCTGACCACGCCGCCACCGAAAGAGCGCACCCTGCAGCACATCGAAACCCTGATCACGCACTTCCTGCAAGTCTCGTGGGGCCCGGTCATGCCGGCCAACGAGTCGTTCCAGATGATCGAGGCGACCAAGGGCATCAACAGTTACTACCTGACGAGCGATGGCGGCACCATGAGCTACCGCACCCGGATCCGTACCCCGAGCTACCCGCACCTGCAGCAGATCCCTTCGGTGATCAAAGGCAGCATGGTCGCCGACCTCATTGCGTACCTGGGCAGTATCGACTTCGTTATGGCTGACGTGGACCGCTAAGCATGAACAGCACGCTTATCCAGACAGACCGTTTCGCCCTGAGCGAAACCGAGCGCTCGGCCATCGAGCATGAAATGCATCACTACGAGGACCCGCGCGCGGCGTCCATCGAAGCCCTGAAGATCGTCCAGAAGGAACGTGGCTGGGTGCCGGATGGCGCCATCCACGCCATCGGCGAAGTGCTGGGCATCCCGGCCAGCGACGTAGAGGGTGTTGCCACCTTCTACAGCCAGATCTTCCGTCAGCCGGTCGGCCGCCACATCATCCGCGTGTGCGACAGCATGGTCTGCTACATCGGCGGCCATGAATCGGTCGTCAGCCAGATCCAGAGCGAGCTGGGCATCGGCCTTGGCCAGACCACCGCCGACGGCCGTTTCACCCTGCTGCCCGTCTGCTGCCTGGGCAACTGCGACAAGGCCCCGGCGCTGATGATCGACGACGACACCTTTGGCGACGTGCAGCCGGCTGGCGTTACCAAACTGCTGGAGGGTTACGTATGACCATTACTTCCTTCGGCCCGGCCAACCGCATCGCGCGCACGGCCGAAACCCACCCGCTGACCTGGCGCCTGCGTGACGACGGCGAGCCGGTATGGCTGGCCGAGTACGAATCGAAGAACGGCTACGCCGCTGCCCGCAAGGCACTGGCGCAGATGTCGCAGGACGATATCGTGCAGGCGGTCAAGGACTCCGGCCTCAAGGGCCGTGGTGGCGCAGGCTTCCCCACTGGCGTGAAGTGGGGCCTGATGCCCAAAGACGAATCCATGAACATCCGCTACCTGCTGTGCAACGCGGACGAAATGGAGCCGAACACCTGGAAGGACCGCATGCTGATGGAGCAACAGCCCCATCTGCTGGTCGAGGGCATGCTGATCAGCGCCCGCGCCCTGAAGGCCTACCGTGGCTACATCTTCCTGCGTGGCGAATACACCACCGCCGCAAAAAACCTCAACCGCGCCATCGATGAAGCCAAGGCCGCAGGCCTCCTGGGCAAGAACATCCTGGGCAGCGGTTTCGATTTCGAGCTGTTCGTGCACACCGGTGCCGGCCGCTACATCTGCGGCGAAGAAACCGCACTGATCAACTCGCTGGAAGGCCGCCGCGCCAACCCGCGTTCCAAGCCGCCCTTCCCTGCCGCCGTGGGCGTGTGGGGCAAGCCGACTTGCGTGAACAACGTCGAAACCCTGTGCAACGTGCCGGCCATCGTCGCCAACGGCAACGACTGGTACAAGTCGCTGGCCCGTGAAGGCAGCGAAGACCACGGCACCAAGCTGATGGGCTTCTCCGGCAAGGTGAAAAACCCAGGCCTGTGGGAACTGCCGTTCGGCGTTACCGCCCGCGAGCTGTTCGAAGACTACGCCGGTGGCATGCGCGACGGCTTCAAGCTCAAGTGCTGGCAGCCAGGTGGCGCCGGTACCGGCTTCCTGCTGCCCGAGCACCTCGACGCACAGATGTACGCCGGTGGCATCGCCAAGGTTGGCACCCGTATGGGTACTGGCCTGGCCATGGCGGTCGACGACAGCATCAACATGGTTTCGCTGCTGCGCAACATGGAAGAGTTCTTCGCCCGCGAATCGTGCGGCTGGTGCACCCCGTGCCGTGACGGCCTGCCGTGGAGCGTGAAGATGCTGCGTGCGCTGGAAAAAGGCCAGGGCCGCGCCGAAGACATCGAGACGCTGCTGGGGCTGGTCAACTTCCTCGGCCCAGGCCGTACCTTCTGTGCTCACGCACCGGGTGCCGTCGAGCCACTGGGCAGTGCCATCAAATACTTCCGCTCGGAGTTCGAGGCCGGTGTCGCCCCAGCAAGCGCTGGTGATGCACTGCGCCACAACCTGGCGAAGCCGATCGTGGTCGGCGCATAACAAGATGATTAGGCGGGTGGTCCGTGCCACTCGCCAGCTTGCCGGCAGGCCCGAGCGATCGAGGCGTGTCGCGAGCTCACCGATTTCCATTAGCCACGCCCGCTCACGCGGGCCAACGAAGAACTTTGAACAATGGCCACTATCCACGTAGACGGCAAAGCGCTCGAAGTCAACGGTGCAGACAACCTGTTACAGGCGTGTCTGTCACTCGGCCTCGACATCCCTTATTTCTGCTGGCACCCGGCGCTTGGTAGCGTTGGCGCTTGCCGGCAGTGCGCGGTCAAGCAGTACACCGACGAGAACGACACCCGTGGTCGTATCGTCATGTCCTGCATGACCCCTGCCTCCGACGGCACCTGGATCTCCATCGAAGACGAAGAGTCCAAGGCGTTCCGCGCCAGCGTCGTCGAATGGCTGATGACCAACCACCCGCACGACTGCCCGGTGTGCGAGGAAGGCGGTCACTGCCACCTGCAAGACATGACGGTAATGACCGGCCACAACGAGCGCCGCTACCGTTTCACCAAGCGTACCCACCAGAACCAGGACCTCGGCCCGTTCATCGCCCATGAGATGAACCGCTGCATCGCCTGCTACCGCTGCGTGCGCTACTACAAGGACTACGCCGGTGGTACCGACCTGGGCGTGTACGGTGCCCACGACAACGTGTACTTCGGCCGCGTCGAAGATGGCGTGCTGGAAAGCGAATTCTCCGGCAACCTGACCGAGGTCTGCCCGACCGGCGTGTTCACCGACAAGACCCACTCCGAGCGCTACAACCGCAAGTGGGACATGCAGTTTGCCCCGAGCATCTGCCATGGCTGCTCCAGCGGCTGCAACATCAGCCCGGGTGAGCGCTACGGCGAGCTGCGCCGCATCGAAAACCGCTTCAACGGTTCGGTCAACCAGTATTTCCTGTGCGACCGCGGCCGTTTCGGCTACGGCTACGTAAACCGCAAGGACCGCCCACGCCAGCCACACCTGGCCGACGGTACCAAGCTGGGCCTGGACGCTGCCCTGGACAAGGCTGCCGACCTGCTGCGCGGCCGTACCATCGTCGGTATCGGCTCGCCACGCGCCAGCCTCGAAAGCAACTACGGCCTGCGTGAGCTGGTCGGTGCCGAGTACTTCTACTCCGGTATGGAAGCGGGCGAACTGGCCCGCGTACGCCTGGCGCTGAACGTGCTGAACAACAGCCCGCTGCCAGTGCCGACCCTGCGCGACATCGAAGACCACGACGCCGTGTTCGTGCTCGGCGAAGACCTGACCCAGACCGCTGCCCGCGTCGCCCTGGCCGTACGCCAGGCTACCAAGGGCAAGGCCGAGGCCATGGCCGAAGCGATGAAAGTGCAGCCTTGGCTCGACGCCGCAGTGAAGAACATCGGCCAGCACGCGCTGTACCCGCTGTTCATCGCCTCGCTGGCTGAAACCAAGCTGGACGACGTTGCCGAAGAATGTGTGCACGCCGCCCCGGCCGACCTGGCCCGCATCGGTTTCGCCGTGGCTCACGCCATCGACCCGAGCGCACCGGCAGTCGCCGGCCTGGACGACGAAGCCAAGGCCCTGGCCCAGCGCATCGCCGACGCCCTGGTCGCTGCCAAGCGCCCACTGGTTGTAGCCGGTACCTCCCTGGCCGACCCGGCGCTGATCGAAGCCGCTGCCAACATCGCCAAGGCCCTGAAGCTGCGCGAGAAGAACGGCTCGCTGAGCCTGGTGGTACCTGAAGCCAACAGCATCGGCCTGGCCATGCTCGGTGGCGAATCCGTCGATGCCGCGCTGGACGCAGTCATCAGCGGCAAGGCCGACGCCATCGTCGTGCTGGAAAACGACCTGTACGCCCGCGTACCGGCCGCCAAGGTCGACGCAGCCCTGGCTGCGGCCAAGGTGGTGATCGTTGCCGACCATTCCAAGACTGCAACTGTCGACCGTGCCCACCTGGTACTGCCGGCTGCCTCGTTCGCCGAAGGCGACGGTACCCTGGTCAGCCAGGAAGGCCGTGCCCAGCGCTTCTTCCAGGTGTTCGACCCGCAGTACCTGGACAGCAGCATCCAGGTCCACGAAGGCTGGCGCTGGATGCACGCCCTGCGTGCCACCCTGCTGAACAAGCCGGTCGACTGGACCCAACTGGACCACGTCACCAGCGCCTGCGCCGAAGCCGCCCCGCAACTGGCCGGCATCGTCAACGCCGCACCAAGCGCCGCATTCCGCATCAAGGGCATGAAACTGGCCCGTGAGCCGCTGCGTTACTCCGGCCGCACCGCCATGCGCGCCAACATCAGCGTGCACGAACCGCGTACCCCGCAAGACAAGGACACCGCGTTCGCCTTCTCCATGGAAGGCTACTCGGGCTCCGCCGAACCGCGCCAGCAGGTGCCGTTCGCCTGGTCGCCGGGCTGGAACTCGCCGCAAGCCTGGAACAAGTTCCAGGACGAGGTCGGTGGCCACCTGCGTGCCGGTGACCCGGGCGTGCGCCTGATCGAATCGCAAGGCGACCGCCTGAACTGGTTCAACGCCATTCCGGGTGCCTTCAACCCGGCCCGTGGCACCTGGACTGCCGTGCCGTTCTTCCACCTGTTCGGCAGCGAAGAAAGCTCCTCGCGCGCCGCCCCGGTGCAACAGCGCATTCCGGCTGCCTACGTCGCCCTGGCCAAGTCCGAAGCCGACCGCCTGGGTGTCAACGACGGTGCCCTGCTGAGCCTGAACGTTGCCGGTGTGGCCCTGCGCCTGCCGCTGCGTATCAATGAAGAGCTGGGCGCTGGCCTGGTCGCGTTGCCGAAAGGCCTGGCCGGTATCCCGCCTGCCATCTTCGGTGCATCCGTCGAAGGTCTGCAGGAGGCAGCACAATGAGCTGGTTCACCCCCGAAGTGATCGATGTGATCATCCAGGTCGTCAAGGCCATCGTGGTGCTGCTGGCCGTGGTGGTTTGCGGCGCCCTGCTCAGCTTCGTCGAGCGCCGCCTGCTGGGCTGGTGGCAGGACCGCTACGGTCCGAACCGTGTCGGCCCGTTCGGCATGTTCCAGATCGCCGCCGACATGCTGAAGATGTTCTTCAAGGAAGACTGGAACCCGCCCTTCGTCGACAAGATGATCTTCACCCTGGCGCCGGTCGTGGCCATGAGCGCCCTGCTGATCGGCTTCTCGATCATCCCGATCACACCGGGCTGGGGCGTTGCCGACCTGAACATCGGCCTGCTGTTCTTCTTCGCCATGGCCGGCCTGTCGGTCTACGCGGTGCTGTTCGCCGGCTGGTCGTCGAACAACAAGTACGCCCTGCTGGGCAGCTTGCGGGCCTCGGCGCAAACCGTGTCGTACGAAGTGTTCCTGGGCCTGGCGCTGATGGGCGTGGTGGTGCAGGTAGGCTCGTTCAACATGCGCGACATCGTCGAGTACCAGGCACAGAACCTGTGGTTCATCATTCCGCAGTTCTTCGGCTTCTGCACCTTCTTCATCGCTGGCGTCGCCGTGACTCACCGTCACCCGTTCGACCAGCCGGAAGCGGAACAGGAACTGGCCGACGGCTACCACATCGAGTATGCCGGCATGAAGTGGGGCATGTTCTTCGTCGGTGAGTACATCGGCATCATCCTCATCTCGGCGCTGCTGGTAACCCTGTTCTTCGGCGGCTGGCACGGCCCGTTCGGCATCCTGCCGCAACTGCCGTTCCTGTGGTTCGCATTGAAGACCGCGTTCTTCATCATGCTGTTCATCCTGCTGCGCGCCTCGATCCCGCGCCCACGCTATGACCAGGTGATGGACTTCAGCTGGAAGTTCTGCCTGCCGCTGACCCTGATCAATTTGCTGGTGACCGCTGCGATCGTGCTCTACAACACGCCAGCCGTCGCGGCCCAGTGAGGATTTGACCCATGTTCAAGTATATCGGCGACATCGTTAAGGGCACCGGCACCCAGCTGCGCAGCCTGGCAATGGTGTTCTCCCACGGGTTCCGCAAGCGCGACACCCTGCAGTACCCCGAAGAACCCGTGTACCTGCCGCCGCGCTACCGCGGCCGCATCGTCCTCACCCGCGACCCCGATGGCGAGGAGCGCTGTGTAGCGTGCAACCTCTGCGCGGTGGCCTGCCCGGTTGGCTGCATCTCGCTGCAGAAGGCCGAAACCGAGGACGGCCGCTGGTACCCGGAATTCTTCCGCATCAACTTCTCGCGTTGCATTTTCTGCGGCCTGTGTGAAGAAGCGTGCCCGACCACCGCGATCCAGCTGACTCCGGATTTCGAAATGGCCGAGTTCAAGCGTCAGGACCTGGTGTACGAGAAAGAAGATCTGCTGATCTCCGGCCCCGGCAAGAACCCTGACTACAACTTCTACCGTGTTGCGGGTATGGCCATCGCTGGCAAGCCAAAAGGCTCTGCGCAGAACGAAGCCGAACCGATCAACGTGAAGAGCTTGCTCCCATAAGGACAGAAAGATGGAATTCGCTTTCTACTTCGCATCCGGGATCGCCGTGGTCTCCACCCTTCGGGTGGTGACCGGCACCAACCCCGTGCACGCCTTGCTTTACCTGATCATTTCGCTGATTTCCGTGGCCATGATCTTCTTCTCCCTGGGTGCGCCGTTCGCCGGTGCCCTGGAAGTGATCGCCTACGCCGGCGCCATCATGGTGCTGTTCGTGTTCGTGGTGATGATGCTCAACCTGGGGCCGGCCTCGGTCGCCCAGGAACGCGGCTGGCTCAAGCCCGGCATCTGGGCCGGGCCGGTAATCCTCGGCACCCTGCTGCTGGCAGAGCTGCTGTACGTGCTGTTCGTCACCCCGAGCGGCGCTGGCATCAGCGGTACCACTGTGGGCCCGAAAGAGGTAGGTATCAGCCTGTTCGGCCCGTACCTGCTGGTGGTCGAACTGGCGTCGATGCTGCTGCTGGCTGCAGCGGTCACCGCCTTCCACCTGGGCCGCAACGAGGCGAAGGAGTAAATCATGGGTGCTATCCCTCTCGAGCATGGTCTGGCAGTCGCCGGCATCCTGTTCTGCTTAGGTCTGGTTGGCCTGATGGTCCGCCGCAACATCCTCTTCGTGCTCATGAGCCTGGAAGTCATGATGAACGCCTCTGCCCTGGCGTTCGTCGTCGCCGGCGCCCGTTGGGTGCAGCCCGACGGCCAGGTGATGTTCATTCTGGTGATCAGCCTGGCAGCCGCCGAGGCCAGTATTGGCCTGGCCATCCTGCTGCAGCTGTATCGCCGCTTCCACACTCTCGACATCGATGCTGCCAGTGAGATGCGCGGATGAACCTTCTCTTCCTGACTTTCGTCTTCCCCCTCGTCGGCTTCCTGCTGCTGTCGTTCTCGCGCGGGCGGTTCTCGGAGAACCTGTCCGCGTTGATCGGCGTCGGTTCGGTAGGCCTTTCGGCCGCCACGGCCGCCTATGTCATCTGGCAATTCAACGTTGCTCCGCCTGAAGGCGGCGCGTACAGCCAGCTGCTGTGGCAGTGGATGTCGGTAGACGGCTTTGCGCCTAACTTCACCCTGTACCTGGACGGCCTGTCGGTCACCATGCTGGGCGTGGTCACTGGCGTGGGCTTCCTGATCCACCTGTTCGCTTCCTGGTACATGCGTGGCGAAGCCGGCTACTCGCGCTTCTTCTCGTACACCAACCTGTTCATCGCCAGCATGCTGTTCCTGATCCTGGGCGATAACCTGCTGTTCATCTACTTCGGCTGGGAAGGCGTGGGCCTGTGCTCGTACCTGTTGATCGGTTTCTACTACAGCAACCGCAACAACGGTAACGCGGCACTCAAGGCGTTCATCGTCACCCGTATCGGCGACGTGTTCATGGCCATCGGCCTGTTCATCCTGTTCGCCCAGCTGGGTACCCTGAACGTACAGGAACTGCTGGTGCTGGCACCGCAGAAGTTCCAGGCGGGCGACACCTGGATGGTGCTGGCAACCCTGATGCTGCTGGGCGGTGCGGTCGGTAAATCGGCCCAGCTGCCACTGCAGACCTGGCTGGCCGACGCGATGGCGGGCCCGACCCCGGTTTCGGCACTGATCCACGCCGCAACCATGGTGACCGCGGGCGTGTACCTGATCGCCCGTACCAACGGCTTGTTCCTGCTGGCACCGGACATCCTGCACCTGGTAGGCGTAGTCGGTGGCGTGACCCTGGTACTGGCCGGCTTCGCCGCGCTGGTGCAAACCGACATCAAGCGTATCCTCGCCTACTCGACCATGAGCCAGATCGGCTACATGTTCCTGGCCCTTGGCGTTGGCGCCTGGGACGCGGCGATCTTCCACCTGATGACCCACGCCTTCTTCAAGGCCCTGCTGTTCCTTGCTTCCGGTGCGGTGATCGTTGCCTGCCACCACGAGCAGAACATCTTCAAGATGGGCGGCCTGTGGAAGAAGCTGCCACTGGCCTACGCCAGCTTCGTGGTCGGTGGCGCTGCCCTGGCTGCACTGCCGATCGTGACCGTGGGCTTCTACTCCAAGGACGAGATCCTCTGGGAAGCCTTCGCCAGCGGCAACACCGGCCTGCTGTACGCTGGCCTGGTGGGTGCGTTCATGACCTCGCTGTACACCTTCCGCCTGATCTTCATCGCCTTCCACGGCGAAGCCAAGACCGAAGCCCACGCCGGCCACGGCATCAGCCACTGGCTGCCGCTGGGCGTGCTGATCGTGCTGTCGACCTTCGTGGGCGCCTGGATTCACCCGCCGCTGGCAGGCGTACTGCCTGAAAGCGCCGGCCACGCTGGTGGCGAAGCCAAGCACGCGCTGGAAATCACCTCGGGTGCCATTGCCATCGCCGGTATCCTGTTGTCGGCCCTGCTGTTCCTGGGCAAGCGCAGCTTCGTCAGCGCCGTCGCCAACAGCAGCATCGGCCGTGTCCTGTCGGCCTGGTGGTTCGCCGCCTGGGGCTTCGACTGGATCTACGACAAGCTCTTCGTCAAACCGTACCTGCTGATCAGCCACATCCTGCGCAAGGACCCGGTTGACCGCAGCATCGGCCTGATTCCGCGGATGGCACGTGGCGGCCACGTCGCCATGAGCAAGACCGAGACGGGCCAACTGCGCTGGTACACCGCCTCTATCGCCGTGGGTGCCGTGCTGGTGCTCGGTGCCGTGGTAGTGGCTGCGGTATGACTATGAATCTTGCGACTTTGCCAAAGGAAACCAACCCGTCATGATTTTGCCTTGGCTGATCCTGATCCCCTTCATCGGCGGCTTCCTGTGCTGGCTGGGTGAGCGCTTCGGCGCCACCCTGCCGCGCTGGATCGCGCTGCTGACCATGTCCCTGCTGCTTGGCATCGGCCTGTGGCTGTGGGCTCACGGCGACTACACCCTCGCGCCCGCTCCGGGCGCCGAACCTGCATGGGCCTATGAGTTCAAAGTCCAGTGGATCCAGCGCTTCGGCATCAGCATCCACCTGGCCCTCGACGGCCTGTCGCTGCTGATGATCCTGCTTACCGGCCTGCTCGGTGTGCTGTCGGTACTGTGTTCCTGGAAAGAGATCCAGCGCCACGTCGGCTTCTTCCACCTCAACCTGATGTGGATCCTGGGCGGCGTGGTCGGTGTGTTCCTGGCCCTGGACCTGTTCCTGTTCTTCTTCTTCTGGGAAATGATGCTGGTGCCGATGTACTTCCTCATCGCGCTCTGGGGTCACAGTTCGGCAGACGGCAAGAAGACCCGGATCTACGCGGCGACCAAGTTCTTCATCTTCACCCAGGCCAGCGGCCTGATCATGCTGGTGGCGATCCTGGGCCTGGTGCTGGTCAACTACAACACCACCGGCGTGCTCACCTTCAACTACAGCGACCTGCTCAAGGCCGAGCTGCCAGCCGGTGTCGAATACGTGCTGATGCTGGGCTTCTTCATCGCCTTCGCGGTGAAGCTGCCAGTGGTACCGTTCCACTCCTGGCTGCCTGATGCCCACGCCCAGGCACCGACCGCAGGCTCCGTCGACCTGGCCGGCATCCTGCTGAAGACTGCGGCCTACGGCCTGCTGCGCTTCGCCCTGCCGCTGTTCCCGAACGCCTCGGCCGAGTTCGCGCCAATCGCCATGACCCTGGGCCTGATCGGTATCTTCTACGGTGCCTTCCTGGCCTTCGCACAAACCGACATCAAGCGCCTGATCGCCTTCTCCAGCGTCTCGCACATGGGCTTCGTGCTGATCGGTATCTACTCCGGTAGCCAGCAGGCCCTGCAAGGCGCGGTGATCCAGATGCTGGCCCACGGCCTGTCGGCTGCCGCGCTGTTCATCCTGTCCGGCCAGCTGTACGAGCGCCTGCACACCCGCGACATGCGTCAGATGGGTGGCCTGTGGCACCGCATCGCCTACCTGCCAGCCATCAGCCTGTTCTTCGCTGCAGCGTCGCTGGGCCTGCCAGGCACCGGCAACTTCGTCGGCGAGTTCCTGATCCTGCTCGGCAGCTTCGTGCATGTACCGTGGATTACCGTGATTGCCACCACCGGCCTGGTCTTCGGTTCGGTGTACTCGCTGATCATGATCCACCGCGCCTACTTCGGCCCGGCCAAGTCCGACACCGTACTGGCCGGCATGGACGGTCGCGAACTGGTCATGGTGCTGGGCCTGGCGGGACTGCTGATCCTGCTGGGCGTGTATCCGCAGCCGTTCCTCGACACCTCTGCCGCCACCATGAGTGGTGTGCAGCAGTGGCTCGGTTCCGCTTTCACTCAACTCGCTTCGGCCCGGTAAGAGCGCTATGGAATTCACCACTCAACACTTCATCGCATTGGCGCCGATGCTGATCACCACCATCACCACGGTGGTGGTGATGCTGGCGATCGCCTGGAAGCGCAACCACTCGCAGACCTTCCTGCTGTCCACCGTGGGCCTGAACCTGGCCCTGCTGTCGATCTTGCCGGCGCTGAAGGTTGCGCCGCTGGCGGTCACCCCGCTGATCACCATCGACAAGTTCGCCTGCCTGTACATGGCGATCATCCTGGTGGCCACGCTGGCGTGTGTCACCTTGGCCCACGCCTACCTTGGCGAAGGCTCCAAGGGCTTCCCGGGCAACCGTGAAGAACTGTACCTGCTGCTGCTGATGTCGGCCCTCGGTGGCCTGGTGCTAGTCAGCGCCAACCACCTGGCCGGCCTGTTCATCGGCCTGGAGCTGCTGTCGGTACCGGTCTACGGCCTGGTGGCGTATGCCTTCTTCAACAAGCGGTCACTGGAAGCCGGCATCAAGTACATGGTGCTGTCGGCCGCAGGCTCCGCCTTCCTGCTGTTCGGCATGGCCCTGCTGTACGCCGACGCTGGCAGCCTGAGCTTCGACCAGATCGGCAAGGCCCTGGCTGCCACCAGCATGCCAAGCCTGGTGGCCCAGCTGGGCCTGGGCATGATGCTGGTCGGCCTGGCCTTCAAGCTGTCGCTGGTACCGTTCCACCTGTGGACCCCGGACGTGTACGAAGGCGCCCCGGCGCCGGTTGCCGCATTCCTGGCCACCGCCAGCAAGGTTGCAGTCTTCGCCGTGGTTGTGCGCCTGTTCATGCTCTCCCCTGCTGCCAGCAGTGGCGTGCTGAGCACCGTGCTGGCAGTGATCGCCGTGGCCTCGATCCTGGTCGGTAACCTGCTGGCGTTGACCCAGAGCAACCTCAAGCGCCTGCTGGGTTACTCGTCCATCGCCCACTTCGGTTACCTGCTCATTGCCCTGGTCGCCAGCAAGGGCCTGGCCCTGGAAGCCATGGGCGTTTACCTGGTCACCTACGTGATCACCAGCCTGGGTGCCTTCGGTGTCATCACCCTGATGTCCTCGCCTTACGGCGGCCGTGACGCCGATGCCCTGTACGAGTACCGCGGCCTGTTCTGGCGTCGCCCGTACCTGACCGCAGTACTGACCGTGATGATGCTGTCGCTGGCGGGTATCCCGCTGACCGCTGGCTTCATCGGCAAGTTCTACATCATCGCCACCGGCGTCGAGTCGCACCTGTGGTGGCTGGTCGGTGCCCTGGTGATCGGTAGCGCCATCGGTGTGTACTACTACCTGCGCGTCATGGTCACCCTGTACCTGGTCGAGCCAAACCTGCGCCGCCACGATGCCCCGCTGAAGTGGGAACAGCGCACCGGCGGCGTCATGCTGCTGGCCATCGCCATTCTGGCCTTCGTGCTTGGCGTGTACCCGCAGCCGCTGCTCGAACTGGTTCAGCAAGCTGGCCTGCAACTGATCGGCTGATCGGCTGAACGCGACAACGCTTCGGTAAAACAAAACACCCCGCCTAGCGGGGTGTTTTTTTATCTGCACGTTTTATGGCCTGCAGCTGACAGCGCCTCACTCAACAGGGCTACCTTGGCTTGCATCTGGCATAGCTGCCTTGCGCAAATCACCATTGGCTGAAGGCAGGTAAACTTCCGGGTTGGGCATACCGCTGGGGGAGAGTTCGTGGGTCATTTCAAACTCGGCGCGCACTGACCAGCCACATGCCTCGGTGGTGCATTGCAAATAAGCGATCCGCAGGAAAATATGGCGCCCTTCGCTGGTACGTATACGCATGCGGCTATGGCAATGGGGGCAAACCAACTTGTAAGTACTCACGGCAAGTACCTGCTAGCATTGCCCAGGCTTGCCTGTGTGTAGGTATTGGCTGCAACTGTGGGTGTATTCTTCAATTGGGTGGTTCTCATTGCAGAAGTGCTCCTTAAAACGCAGGGCTGTATTCATAACGAGTAGTTTAAGCCCATGGATTATCATTAAACCAGTCATGGATATTTGTTATGAGTACTCACGTACTTGCTGCGGTGCTGACGCGCCTGAAGCTTCTAACCGGCGCCCAGTCAGATGCCGACCTGTCCCGCGCCCTTTCCATCAGCCCGCAAACGCTGAGCAGCTGGAAGGTTCGCGACAGCATTCCTTACTCACTTTGCGTAAACATAGCCAGGCAGCATGCCTGCTCACTGGACTGGCTACTGCTAGGTGACGCCCAACAATGCCCGCCTGGCCAAGGTGAAACAGGCTGGGAGTGCGACATGCTCGAACGGCTACGCTCGTTATCACCAAGCGATCGCCAGGCCATCCTGCTGTTGATCAAGGACAAACAGCGTATCCAGCAGCTGGAACAGCAATTGAGCGAGCTGAACAATCACCTGCCCAACACCGCCAGCGGCTAACCCCGGCGGCGCCAGCGCTGGATGAGTTCGCGCGGGTCGAGCGTATCCAGCCATACCATGACCTTGAGGCTGATGGGGATCACCACCACGGCGGCCACGAATGCCGCCATGCCTCGGGTCAGCAGGGGTGCCAGCGAAGAAACCAGCGGCTCGAACAGGTGCCCTACCCCCACAGTCACGAACACCAGTAGCAACTTCTTGCCAAGCGTAAGGCGCCGGGTCGCATTGGTGATCAACCGGTCACGCGCAGCCCCTACCAACAAAGCCCCCAGCAAGGCCGCGAACAACACACTGCCATCCACGCCCAACAGCTCGATCAGCGCCGGGGCCATACGGTCGATGACGGATTGCTCAGGCATGGGCAGCACTCCGACGGGAAGTCGCCAGGTACTCCCTCGCCCCCAGGCTGTACATGACCGCAGCCTCGACGAAGCGGATGTAGCACACCCGCAGTGCGCGCCCCTGGTCATGCCCGGCCACATCTTCAAGGCGCTTGTAGCCCCGCTCTCGCAGCACCGCGCGCCAATGCGCGAACTCGCGTGCAGCATCAATCGCAGCGCAACGCGCAGCCACCTCAAGCGCGGCTTCACTGACCGGTCGCTGAAAACTCAACCGTTCGCGCAATCTGCCCAGGTCTACCCGTGGCCAGAAGGGGTCATGGCTATCGGCATAACGTGGCAGTAAAGAGTTGTTGCTCATGCCTCACCCCTCACTGCTCGGCCAGCATGCCGTAGCGGATGGCCTTGATCACCGCCGCCACTCGGGTAGACACATCGAACTTGCGCAGGATGTTGGATATATGGAAGTTCACCGTCGACTCCTTGCACTCAAGGATCCGGCCTATCTCCCATGAGCTCTTGCCATAGGCGCACCACAACAGCACTTGCCGTTCACGAGGCGTGAGGCGAACCGGGGCGTCCACCAAAGGTTGCTGCGGGTGTCGTGCGTTGTCAGTCATGCTTTTACTCCACAGGTGATTGAGCGAGGCATCGCTGCCCATCTGCAGTCACCTTACGAAGCGCATGCCGCCTCTCTCCACCTCTGTGGCTTGTAAAGAACTTTCGTACAAAACCGTCTGACGAAGGTTACGCAAGATTTGCTGATTTTCTTAGTGCTCCGGGCGGCATTTCGCTCGTCTCAACGCCGTTGTCCATTCGCCTTTCGCCTGGAGTCGTACAATGCGTTCCGATTTACCCCTCTCATCCTGCCTCGGTCTGCTGGCTGCCCTGGCTGCCGCCCAGCCTGCCGTAGGGGCATCCTCGGTCGAACTGGGCCAGGTGCTGATTACCGATGAGGAGCAGAACGACTTGACGGCAGCCGGCGAACGCCTGCGTGAAATACCCGGTGCCAGCAACCTGGTTGACATGCAGCGCGTGGGGCAAGGCCGTGTGGCCAGCAACCAGGACGTGCTGGCCTACCAGCCAGGTGTGTTTGCCCAATCGGCAGGCAACGACGGCATCAAGTTGTCGATCCGCGGTTCAGGCATCAACCGCGCGCCAGGCGCCCATGGCTCCGGGGTGTACACGATGTTCGACGGCCTGCCGCTGACCGGCCCTGGGGGCACGCCTTATGAGTTGTTCGAGCCGCTGTGGCTGAGCCACGCCGAAGTGCTGCGCGGTGCCAATGGCTTCGACCAGGGCGCTCTGGCCCTGGGCGGCGCCATCAACTACGTCACTCACACAGGCTACGACGCTGCGCCATTGCAGGTGCGCTACGAGGTGGGCAGCCGGGGTTACCAGCACCGCCATATCAGTTCCGGGCAGGTACTGGGCAACCTCGACTACTACGTGGCCCTGACCGATTCGGAATACGATGGCTACCAGGCACATAGCAGCGGCAGTGCCAAAGGCATTGCTGCCAACGTTGGCTACCGCTTCAACCCCAACCTGCAAACCCGCTTCTACCTGCGCTACCGGGAAACTGAAAACGAACTGGCCGGGCGCCTGACCAAAGACCAGATCAAGCACCACCCGCGCGCGGCCAACCCGGCTTACCTGGCCCGGGACGACAGCCGCCCGCAGCCGGGCAGCACCTGGGTAGGCAACAAGACCACCTTCTTCCTCGACGATGATGCACGCCTGGAAGCCGGCCTGGTCTACCACGACTACCCGATGGACCTGCGCGAAGGCCCGATGCGCCTGAAGGTGGCCTACACCGATGTCAGCGGTACGCTCAACTATTTCCGCCGCGATACCCTGTTCGGCCACGAAAGTAAAACCACTGTCGGCTGGCGCACCACCAAGCACCTGCCCAACAGCGGTGCTTCGCAGTTCGCGCGCAATGGCGACGTGTTCGGTGCACGTACTCGCGATTTCACCTACCAGGGCTCAGACACGGTGCTGCATGTAGGCAACGACCTGGAACTGGTCCCCAACCTGTGGCTGACCACGGGCCTGGCAGCGATCTACACCCGCCGCGAGAGTGACGTGACCTACCCTGCCGAAGGCGGCAAGGTGAGCATGCACGACTGGGACTACGCGCCACGCCTGGGGCTGCGCTACGACATCCGCCCGGACCTGCAGGTGTACGGCAACCTCAGCCGCTCGGTAGAGCCGCCACACCCGTGGTCGCTGATCTGGAGCGCGCCCAGCACCGGCGGCAAGCAGATCCAGCCGATCGAGATGCAGAACCAGACCGCCACAACCCTTGAAGTGGGTGCACGTGGCGACTCGGCGCTAGGCCGTTGGGACCTGGCCTGGTATTACTCGCAGGTGCGTCACGAACTGCTGGCCGTGGAAGTGGTGCCGAACTTCACCTCGGAATTCAACGCCAGCGCCACCGTACACCAAGGCGTCGAAGCGGGCCTCGACAGCACCCTGTGGGAGCGCGCCGGTACCGGCAAGCTCAGCTTGCGCCAGGCCTACACCTTCAGCGACTTCCATTACCGTAATGACGATAAATTTGGCGACAACCGCCTGCCCGGCATCCCCATGCACTACTACCAGGCCGAGCTGCGCTACGACTGGCCGAGCGGCTTCTACGCCGGGGTTAACACGCAAATGGCGTCGAAGGTACAGGTGGACTATGCCAACAGCTACCACGCCGACGAATATGCCTTGCTGGGTGCGCGGCTTGGCTGGGATTCACCGAAACAGGACTGGCAGACCTGGCTGGACCTGCGCAACCTGACCAACAAGCAGTATGCGGCAACGGTGACCCCGGCCTACAACGATGCAGGCAACGACAATGCCCGCTCTACCCCGGGCGAAGGGTTTGGCGTGTACGCGGGCGTTTCCTACAGCTTCCGCTAAACAGCCGGGGCCGCTTTGCGGCCCATCGCCGGCAAGCCAGCTCCCACACCGACCACAGCCACTTCAAGCCCTGTACAATCCCTGTGGGAGCTGGCTTGCCGGCGATGGGCTGCGCAGCAGCCCCAATGAAGGCGGACACCAAATGAACAGGCCTCAAACCGCCCGGTTCAACTTCACCCACGAAGCAAATTTGTCGATAAACGCCTGCAAGAACGGCCGGGTCTTGTCGTTGAGCTTGCCTGAGTCCTCGAACAGGCTGGCCGCCCCGCCGATGTAAGCCTCGGGCATCTGCATGCACGGCATGTCCAGGAATACCAGCGACTGGCGCACTGCATGGTTGGCGCCAAAGCCCCCAATAGCCCCCGGCGATACACTCACCACCGCTGTCGGCTTGCCACTCCAGGCACTTTGCCCGTAAGGCCGGGAGCCCACATCGATGGCATTTTTCAGGCAGCCTGGCACCGAACGGTTATATTCCGGCGTGACGAACAGCACCGCATCACTGTGGCGGATCTCTTCACGAAAGCGCTTCCACGCTTGCGGTGCCCCCTCGGCCTCGACATCTTCGTTGTACAAGGCCAAATCGCCGATCTCGACAATTTTCAAGGCAAGGCTGGACGGCGCCAGCTCCGAAAGTGCGTGGGCAACCTTGCGGTTGTAGGACTCCTTGCGCAAGCTGCCGACGACAACCGCTACCGAATACACCTGGCTCATGGCAATTTCCATCCTGTGCTGGGTAAAGGGACGTTGTAGTTATAGATGACCGTTCCTCGGCGCTTTGGTTTTTTTTTGTGCAAGGCGAAAACTTCCGAGGCTGTTCCACGGTCTATGCCTTCAGACATTTTCTACGTAATTCAGAGGTTTCCACCCAAATGGCAGCAGTAATGGTCGGCCAATTCCACGCCCGTGACGCCGAAGGCCGTATCTACCCCGTGCATGAGTTCCAGGAATCCACCCTGCAAATCGACGGCAGCACGCTGGGCGCCCCCATCACCACTTACCGCCTGGCCATCGGCGACAAGGTCAACCACCTGGGTGAAAACCGTTTCGAACTGGCACGCAGCGGCGTCGAGATCATTCGCATTCCGTGATGCAGTCAACGGTGTAGCCACCACTCTCGTTCTGCAGGCCATGCACGTCGGCGACAAAGCCCGGGAAGCCCTGGTTGAACGCCCGGGCGAAGGCCAGGTAGTCGAGTATCGAGCGGGTCGCCTCGGTGAACCGCTCCCCCGGCATGATCAACGGGATGCCGGGCGGGTACGGCACCAGCATCACCGCCGCCACACGCCCCTGCAGTGCCTCGATCGGCACCGCCTCTACCTCGCCACGCACCATCTGGTCGTAGGCCTGTGCCGGGCTCATGGCCACCTCCGGCAAGCGCGTGAACAGGCGCTTGAGTTGCTTGGCAGTGGCATTGGTGAGGTAGCAGCCATGCAATTGGTCGCACAGGTCACGCAGGCCCATGCCTTGGTAGCGTGAGGCATCGGCGGCCACCACACTCGGCAGGCAACTGCCAAGGGCCGTATTGCCATCATAGTGGCGCTTGAACTCCAGCAACTCGGTCAGCAAGGTGCTCCACTTGCCCTTGGTGATGCCCATGGAGAACAGCACCAGAAAGCTGTAAAGACTGGTTTTCTCCACCACCAGCCCCCGCTCCCACAGAAACTTGCTGACCACCGCCGCCGGTATTCCGCGCTCGCCCAGCACACCACCCGCGCTCAGGCCCGGCATCACCAGGGTTACCTTCAGCGGGTCGAGCAGCACGTAGTCGTCCACTACCTCGCCAAAACCATGCCAATCCGCCCCGGGCTGCAGCAGCCAGTCTTGCGCAGCCAGGCGCTGGATACCTTCGGCACTCGGCGGCTGCCAGATACTGAACCACCAATCGTGCGCAGCAATGTGCTCGCGCAGATTAGCCAGGGCACGGCGAAAACTCAGTGCTTCGTCAAACATCTCTTGCAGCAGCGAGCGCCCGGCCGGCCCCTCCATCATGGTCGAGGCCACGTCCAGCGAGGCGAGGATGCTGTACTGCGGCGAGGTCGAGATATGCATCATGAACGCTTCGTTGAAACGGTCGCGGTCCAGTTGGCGCCTGGCGCCGTCCTGCACATGGATCATCGAAGCCTGGCTGAACGCTGCCAGCAGCTTGTGGGTGGAATGGGTGCTGAACACCAGCGGGCTGTCTGGCGCGCAGTCAGTGCCCATGGCATAGCGCCCGGTGAAAAAGCCATGAAACGCCGCATAGGCAAACCAGGCCTCGTCGAAGTGCAGCACTTCGACACTGGCCCCCAGGGTTTGCTTGATTAGCCCGGCGTGGTAGCACAGGCCGTCGTAGGTGGAGTTGGTCACCACTGCCAGTTTGATACGCGGTTCCCGGTCACGGGCGAGCGGGTTGGCCTGGATCTTTGCCCGGATGGCCTCTGGGCTGAACTCGCTGAGCGGGATCGGGCCGATGATGCCCAGTTCGTTGCGCTCCGGGCACAGATAGAGCGGGATGGCGCCGGTCATGATGATTGCGTGCACCACCGACTTGTGGCAATTGCGGTCCACCAGCACCAGATCGTCACGGCCGACCATGGCATGCCAGACGATCTTGTTGGCGGTGGACGTGCCGTTGATGACGAAGAATGTGTGGTCGGCACCGAAGTTACGCGCAGCCCTGGCCTCGGCTTCGGCCAAGGGGCCGGTGTGGTCGAGCAGCGAACCCAGCTCCGGCACGGAAACAGACAGATCCGAGCGCAGTGTGTTTTCGCCGAAAAACTGGTGAAAGGCCTGGCCTACCGGGCTTTTATGGTACGCCACCCCTCCACCATGGCCCGGGGTGTGCCAGGAATAGTTGGATTGTGCCGTGTGCTGCACCAGCGCCTTGAAGAACGGTGGCAGCAGGCCGTCGAGGTAAGTGTGCGCGGCTCGCGCCACCTGGCGGGCGAGAAAGGGCACGGTGTCTTCGAACAGGTACAGGATGCCGCGCAGCTGGTTGAGCTCGCTCATGGCTTCGGCAGGGGCGTTTTCCAGGGTGACCTGCTCACCTAGCGCGAAGATCGGCAAGTTGGGGGCGCGCAGGCGGGCCAGGCGGATCAGCTCGGCCATGTTCTGCAACAGGTGGGTATTTTCGCCGACGCCTTCGGCGGCAATCAGCATGCAGGCCAGGCCGTGGTGGGTGGCGGCGACCAGGCGCGCTTCGGCGTGGTCGGCGGCGGCGAGGATGGCAAAGCCGTCCTGGCGCAGTTCCTCGGCAATGCCGCGCACGCGCTCGCCGGCGACGCTGTCAGCCTTGATGGCGCGGTGCACGATGAGGATGGGGAACTTGAGGTCCTTGTACATCAGGTGGCTACCTCCGAAGGACATGGCGTCCATTTCAGGGTAGTTGAACCTGTGTTTTCAGGGCCGGCCCCTTCGCAGGCACGCCCGCTCCCACAGAGAACCCCACCGCCCTTAAGCCTTGCGCGGTACCTGTGGGAGCGGGCGCGCCCGCGAAGGGGCCGGTACAGGCTGAAAATCAGCCAGTAGCTGTCTCGGTCAGGGCCTGCCACATGGATGGCCCACCCGCCGACTTGGCAACCGCCGCCAGCCGCTCGGCATGCGCCTCCAGCTCTTCGGCACTGGCCAGGATCACCCGCCCCGGCGCACGCCCGGTAATCCGGCGGATCTCACTCCCCCCAGCCCCCTGCCCGTCACCCTCGGCGTCTGCCCCATGCCCAGCCAGCGACAGGCTGGTCTGGCCCCCGGTCATCGCCAGGTAGACGTCTGCCAGCAGTTCCGAGTCGAGCAATGCGCCGTGCAGCTCACGGCCAGAGTTGTCGATATCGTAGCGTTTGCACAGCGCATCGAGGCTATTGCGCTGCCCTGGGTGGCGCGAGCGCGCCAGCAGCAGGGTGTCCAGGATGGTGCAATACTGCGAAGCGTCCGCACGGTCCTGCTGGCCGAGCAAGGCAAATTCGTTGTTGATGAAGCCAACGTCGAACGCCGCGTTATGGATGACCAGCGTGGCGCCCTGGATGAAGTCGAAGAACTCTTCGGCCACGTCAGCAAAGCGCGGTTTGCCGACCAGGAAGGCATCGGTGATGCCGTGGACGTTGATCGCGCCCTCGTCACTCTCGCGGTCCGGCTGCAGGTAGACGTGGAAGTGCCGCCCGGTCAGGCGCCGGCCGATTACCTCGACACAGCCGATCTCGATGATCCGGTGGCCTTCGCTCACCGGCATGCCCGTGGTTTCGGTATCGAGAATGACGAACCGCTTATCTTGCTGCTGCTCCACGCGGGGCGCTCCAACTTGCATCAGTTACAAAGGCCGCGATTGTACCCCAGCTCAACGCTGGGCGCGCACCTCATCGACCCCGCGGTTGGCCAGCTGGTCGGCGCGTTCGTTGCCAGGGTGGCCGATGTGGCCGCGCACCCACTTCCAGGTCACCTTGTGGCGGTTGACCTGCTCATCCAGCTGCTGCCACAGGTCGGCGTTTTTCACCGGCTCCTTGGCAGCGGTCTTCCAGCCGCGCTTCTTCCAGTTGACCATCCATTCGTTGATGCCCTTCATCACGTACTGCGAGTCGGTGGTCAACACCACCTCGCATTCGCGCTTCAGCGCCATCAACCCCTGGATCGCAGCCATCAGTTCCATGCGGTTGTTGGTGGTTTCGCGTTCGCCGCCCCACAGTTCCTTCTCGACGCCCTTGTAGATCATCAGGACGCCCCAACCACCCGGGCCCGGGTTGCCCTTGCAGGCACCATCGGTAAACATCTCGATGCTTTCGCTCATGTACCACTCATGTTCAGTGCTTTTCAGTATCCGGGTTGGCCGCAGTGCGGTTGACCTTGGCCAGTGGCAGTGGCAGCAGCTTGCCCATCGGTTCGCGGCGCTCCTGGCGCAGCGGCCGCAGGCCAACCACCATCTTGCGCGCCACCAGCAGGTACACGCCGCCACCCGAGCTTTGCCAGCCACCGGCCAGCCGCTCCCAGCCCTCCAGGCGTTGCTGCCAAGCCGGTGAGGCAAGCGGCGGACGATAGCACCCGAAGCGGCGTTTCTCCAGCGCGAAGCCCAGCAGGTTGAGCCAGTCACCCACCCGCGACGGCGAGATGCAACGGGCCTTGCGCAAGGCGCCATGGCTGAAGAAATGGCGCATGCCCCAACTGCTCCACGGGTTGATACCCACGATCAGCAAATGCCCGCCCGGGCGCACGGCGCTGGCGGCCTCGCGCAGCAGGCCATGGGGCGACAGGCAGAAGTCCAGGCCATGCTGCAGCACCACTACATCGGCGGCGTGTTCGCTCAGCGGCCATGCCTGCTCCTCGCAGACAATCTCCACCCCCGGCAACGGCGCGCCCAGGCGCACATTGCGCTGCACCTGTGGCGCGCTCGGTGGCGGCTCGGCACAGGGCCCGTAATGCACGAGGTAGCCACCGAAGAAGCGCCCCAGCTCTTCTTCCAGCAGTTTTTCCTCTTCCTTGAGCATCAGTTGGCCGAGTGGGCCGTTGAACCACTCACGGGCCAGGCTGATCAGCTTGACCCAGTCCGGGTCGGCCTGGGCAAAGGCTTGGTCGGTCATTGCGCTCTCCCTCGAAGGTTCTCGCACCGCGCCATCGCGGCTAAGATGCCCTCATGTGCCACGCTAGGCGAATCGGATCCGCACCATGATACAGATCGATGCTCTCCCCGCTTTCTCCGACAACTACATCTGGTTGTTACAGGATACTGCCAAACGCCACTGCGCGGTGGTCGACCCGGGTGACGCCGGCCCGGTGGAACGCTGGCTGGCGGCCAACCCCGGGTGGGTACTCAGCGACATTTTGATTACCCACCATCACAACGACCATGTCGGTGGCGTGGAACGCCTCAGGCAACTGACCAACGCACGGGTGTGGGGCCCGGCCAACGAGCGTATTCCCTGCCGCGACCACGCACTGGACGAAGGCGACCAGGTCACCGTGCTGGGCGTAACCTTCCAGGTGCTGGCCGTGCCTGGCCACACCCTGGGGCATATCGCTTACTTCAGCGACCAGCCAGCAACACCCGTACTGTTCAGCGGCGATACCCTGTTCGCCGCCGGGTGCGGTCGTATGTTCGAGGGTACACCCGAACAGATGCAACCGGCCCTCGCCCGCCTGGCGGCGCTACCCGCCGAAACCGAAGTGTACTGTGCCCACGAATACACCCTCAGCAACCTGCGTTTTGCCAAGGCAGTGGAACCGGGTAATCCGCACGTTCTGCAGCGGTTCGAGGACGTTACCCGTTTGCGCGCCGACAATCGCATCACCTTGCCATCAACCATTGGCCTGGAACGCCTGACCAACCCCTTCCTGCGTACCGCTGAAACATTAGTTAAACAAAAAGCAGACGAATGGAAGGGACATCCAAACGACTCGCAGGTCACTGTTTTTGCTGCCTTGAGGTCTTGGAAGGACACCTTCTGATAACCGCAAGATATATCGCAATCAATGGTCAAAGGTTGACCAGGCCCGGAGCGGTTTCTAGAATCGCCGAAATTTTTCGCCCGGATACCTGTGTCAGCCGATGTCTTCCCGTAGCCGCAGAACCTCTCATTCCGTCGCCCTGACGCGCCTGGCCCAAATCAGTGCGCTGGCCCTGGCCGCCACCCTGGTGGGCTGCCAGAGCACCCGTCAGCTCGACGAATCCGATAGCGTTCGCGCGCACAACTACCAGGCGCGGATCAAGCACAAACCTTCGCCGCTGCTGGTCAAACCGGCCGAGCAGGCGCCGCAGGATGTCTGGGAGCGCATGCGCCAGGGCTTCGCCCTGCAAGACAGCATCGACGTCAACCCGCGTATCGAACAGCAGCGCCTGTGGTTCGCCAGTAACCCGACTTTTATTGAAAGCGCCGGCGAACGCGGCAGCCTCTACCTGCACTATATTGTCGAGCGTCTGGAAGAGCGCGACATGCCGCTGGAGCTGGCGCTGCTGCCAGCCATCGAAAGCGCCTACAACCCGATGGCCTATTCACGCGCCAGCGCTGCGGGCATGTGGCAATTCATGCCAGCGACAGGTCGCCACTTCAACCTGCGACAGACCAATTTCTACGATGGCCGCCGCGATATCACCGCGTCGACCAATGCAGCACTGGACTACCTGACCCGCCTGCACGACATGTTCAACGGCGACTGGCTGCTGGCCCTGGCGGCCTACAACGCCGGCGAAGGGACTGTCAGCCGGGCCATCGAGCGCAACGAGAAGCTTGGCCTGCCGACCGATTACTGGAACCTGCCGCTTCCGCAGGAAACCCGTGACTACGTGCCCAAGCTGCTGGCGCTGTCGCAGGTGGTGTCCACGCCTGAAGCCTATGGCGTTAACCTCAACCCGATTGCCAATGAGCCTTACTTTGAAGCGGTGGCCATCAATGATCGCCTCGACCTGTCGCGGGTGGCAGCCTTTGCCAACATCGACGAAGACGAACTGATCCAGCTCAACCCGGCCTTCAAGAAGCGCATGACCGTGGATGGCCCCAAGCAACTGCTGGTGCCCACCGCCAAGGCGCAGCTGCTCAGCGACAGCCTGTCCAACCTCAAGCCCGAGCAACTTGTCGCCCTGCAACCGAACAAGGCTGTGTTCGCCCGTGCCGTCGCCGAAACCAAGGCCCCCGTGGCCGCCCGCAGCTATCGGGTAAAACGCGGCGACAACCTGGGCGCCATTGCCAAGGCCAACCGCGTGTCGGTCAAGGACATCAAACGCTGGAACCGCCTGTCCGGCAACAGCCTGCGCGCCGGCCAGGTCCTGGCCCTGCGCGGTGGCAATGCACCAAGCGCTGCCGGCAATCGAGTGGCGGCCTCTGCACAGCGCTCTACCCAATACAAGGTTCGCAAAGGTGATTCGCTGTACCTGGTGGCCAAGCGCTTCAACGTGGAAATGAAGCACCTCAAGCGCTGGAACCCACGCAGCGGCCATGCCCTCAAGCCAGGGCAGACCCTGACCGTATACCTCGGGCATTGATTTGATCCCGGGGCCGCTGCGCGCCCCATCGCCGGCAAGCCAGCTCCCACAGGTACTGCATATGCCTTGAAGTCGGTGCGGTCGGGGTGGGAGCTGGCTTGCCGGCGATGGGCTGCAAAGCAGCCCCTTGCAATCCTCAGGGCGGCACTCTTTTTCCAACCCCACCAAGCTGTTACTGTACCCCGATCAAAGCCCAACGCCTCTGGATCGGATGCCGACTTGATACGTCCCCTCCTGCTGTCACTCAGCCTGGCCTTGAGCTTTCCCGCAGCCGCGATGGTGAGCGAAAGCCACGGATACGCGCAGTTCGGCACGCTCAAGTACCCAGCCACATTCACCCATTTCGACTGGGTCAACCCGCAAGCGCCCAAGGGCGGTACCTTGCGGGCCATGGCTTTTGGCACTTTCGACACCCTCAACCCCTACACCTTCAAGGGGTCGAGCCCGATCACCACACCTAATTTCCAGCAGTACGGCATCAGCGAGCTGAACGAGCCGCTGATGGTTGGCACCGGCCAGTACGACCCGTCCGGTGACGAGCCGACCTCCAGCTATGGCCTGATAGCCCGTTCGGTGGAATACAGCGAAGACCGCAGCTGGGTGGTGTTCAACCTGCGCCCGGAAGCCCGCTGGCATGACGGCCAGCCGATCACCTCGGCTGACGTGGCCTTCTCCTACCGGACGCTGCTCAAGGACGGCCACCCGATCTACCGCACCAACCTGCAGGAAGTGCAACGGGTGGACATCCTCGGGCCGCTGCGCATCCGCTTCGTGTTCAAGCGCGCCGGCAACCCCCTGCTGATCCTGCGCCTGGGCGAGATGCCGGTGCTGCCCAAGCACTACTGGCAAAAGCGCGACTTCAAGGCCACCACCTTCGAGCCACCACTGGGCAGCGGCCCCTACCGCATCACCGACGTTCAGCCCGGTCGCCGGCTGGTGTTCGAAAGGGTCAAGAACTACTGGGGCAAGGACCTGGCAGTCAACCGTGGCAAGTACAACTTCAAGCGCGTGGAATACGAGTTCTACCGCGATGCCACGGTAGCTTTCGAAGCCTTCAAAGCCGGCGAATTCGACATCTATATCGAGCACCAGGCCAAGAACTGGGCCAACGGCTACAACTTCCCGGCGGTGCGCCGTGGCGAGGTGATCAAGGCACAGATCCCGCACCAGATCCCGACGCAAACCCAGGGCCTGTTCATGAACAGCCGCAGGGCCACCTTCAGCGACCCACGGGTACGCCAGGCGCTGGGGCTGATGCTCGACTTCGAGTGGACCAACCGCGCGCTGTTCAGCAGCGCCTACCGCCGCTCGACCAGTTACTACCCCAACAGCGAATTCGCCGCCAGCGGCCTGCCCACCGGCAAGGAATGGCTGCTGCTGGCCCCGCTGCGCGACCAGCTGCCGGCCAGACTGTTCAGCGAGCCCTACAAGGTCAGCCAGACCGATGGCAGTGGCATCAGCCGCCAGACCCTGCGCCAGGCCCTGGGCCTGCTTGCCGAAGCTGGCTGGAAGCTGAATGGCCAGCGCCTGGTCGACAGCAAGGGCCAGCAGCTGCGCATGGAGTTGCTGCTGGTAAACCCCAACCTTGAACGCATCCTGCAACCTTATGTCGAAAATCTGTCCAGCATCGGCATCGATGCGCGCTTGCGTACCGTGGACCGTGCCCAGTACAAACAACGCCTGGACCAGTTCGATTTCGACATGATTCTGATGACCCTGAACCAGACCTTGAGCCCCGGCCTCGAACAGTGGCTGTACTTCCATTCCAGCCAGGCCGCCACCAAGGGCAGCAAGAACTATGCTGGGGTCAGGGACCCGGTGGTCGACCACCTGCTCGACACGCTGCTGGCTGCGCGCACCCGCGACGACCAGGTCGCCGCCGCCCGCGCCCTGGACCGCGTGCTTTCATGGCAGTACTACATGATCCCCAACTGGTACCTCGACAATCATCGCCTGGCCTACCGCAACCGGTTCGCCTTCGTCACCACGCCGCCCTACACCCTGGGGCTGAACAGCTGGTGGATCAAGACTTCGGAGAAAGCCCAATGACGCCAACGCACCCATTGCGCCGGCTGGCAGACAGCCTGTTGCTCGCCTGCCTGAGCCTTCCCGCCCTGGCCGCACCGCAACACGCGCTCACCCTGTACGACGAGCCACCCAAGTACCCAGCCAACTTCAAGCACTTCGACTACGTCAACCCGGATGCGCCCAAGGGCGGCACCTTCCGCCAGTCCAGCTTCGGCGGGTTCGACAGCCTCAACCCGTTCATCAACAAAGGCGTGTCGGCCGAGAACATCAGCATCATCTACGACACCCTGATGCGCCAGAGCCAGGACGAGCCTTTCACCGAATACGGCCTCGTCGCCGGCAAGATCGAAAAGGCCCCCGACAATAGCTGGGTGCGCTTCTACCTGCGCCCAGAGGCACGCTTTCATGACGGCCACCCGATGCGCGCCGAAGATGTGGTGTTCACCTTCAATGCCCTGATCAAGGACGGTGCGCCGCTGTACCGCCAGTACTATGCCGACGTCGCCGAGGTGGTCGCCGAAGACCCGCTCAAGGTGTTGTTCACGTTCAAGCACAAGGGTAACCGCGAGCTGCCGTTGATTCTCGGCCAGCTACCCGTACTGCCCAAACACTGGTACGAAAATCGCGACTTCAACCGCGGCAACCTGGAGATCCCGCTGGGTAGCGGGCCTTACAAGGTCGCCGAGGTGAAGGCCGGGCGCTCGGTGCGCTACGAGCGGGTCAAGGACTACTGGGCCAAGGACCTGCCGATCAACCGCGGGTTCTATAACTTCGATGCCATGACCTTCGACTCCTACCGCGACACCACCGTCGCCCTGGAGGCACTCAAGGCCGGCGCCTTCGACTATGCGCTGGAAGTCAGCGCCAAGAACTGGGCCACCGCCTACAACGTACCCGCCGTGCGCGACGGCCGCCTGATCAAGGAAGAGCTGCCCAATGGCAACCCTACCGGCATGCAGGGTTTTATCTTCAATATCCGCCGCCCGGTGTTCCAGGACGTGCGTGTGCGCCAGGCCCTGAGCCTGCTGCTGGACTATGAGTGGACCAACAAGCAGCTGTTCAACGGCGCCTACACCCGCACCGGCAGCTACTTCGACAACTCGGAAATGGCCGCCCACGGCCTGCCCAGCCCGAACGAGTTGAAAATCCTCGAACCGCTGCGCGGCAAAGTCCCTGAGCAGGTGTTCTCCGAGCCCTTCAAGAACCCGGTCAGCGACGGCAGCGGCATGATCCGCGAGCAGCAGCGCCAGGCCTACAAGCTGTTGCAGGAGGCTGGCTGGAAGATTGTCGACGACAAGATGGTCGACGCCCAGGGTAAACCGGTAAGCATCGAGTTCCTGCTGGCACAAACCGAGTTCGAACGCATCCTGCTGCCATTCAAGCGCAACCTTGCCGACCTCGGCATCGACCTGAACATCCGCCGGGTGGACGTTTCCCAGTACATCACCCGCCTGCGCTCACGTGACTACGACATGATCGTCGGCGGTTACCCGCAGTCCAACTCGCCGGGCAACGAGCAGCGCGAGTTCTGGTCCAGCGCCGCCGCCGACAACCCCGGCAGCCGCAACTTCATCGGCCTGCGCGACCCGGCCATCGACCAGCTGGTGGAACAGCTGATCAACGCCGACTCGCGCCAGAGCCTGGTCGACCATTGCCGCGCCCTCGACCGCGTGCTGCTGTGGGGCTACTACGTGATCCCCAACTGGCACATCAAGACCTGGCGCGTGGCCTACTGGAACCACATCGGCCACCCGAGCCTGTCGCCCAAGTACGATATCGGCATCGACACCTGGTGGATCAAGCCCGGGGTAACCCCGGCGGTCAGCGAAACCCCTGCGGACGAGGCCAACTAAGATGCTGGCCTACATCCTGCGCCGCCTGCTGCTGATCATCCCGACCCTGTTCGGCATCCTGATCATCAACTTCATCATCGTCCAGGCTGCCCCCGGCGGCCCGGTCGAGCAGATGATCGCCAAGCTCGAAGGTTTCGAAGGTGCCACCAGCCGCATTGCCGGTGGCGGCGCCGAAGTGTCCGTTGCCGGTTCCAACTACCGTGGTGCCCAAGGCCTGGACCCGGCACTGATCGCCGAAATCGAACGCATGTACGGCTTCGACAAGTCGCCGCCCGAACGCTTGTGGATCATGATCAAGAACTACGCCCGGCTGGACTTCGGCGACAGTTTCTTCCGCGATGCCAAGGTCGTCGACCTGATTATCGAGAAAATGCCAGTGTCGATCTCGCTGGGGCTGTGGAGCACGCTGATCATGTACCTGATCTCGATCCCGCTGGGCATCGCCAAGGCGGTGCGCCACGGCAGCCACTTCGACGTGTGGACCAGTTCGGCAATCATCGTCGGCTATGCCATCCCGGCGTTCCTGTTCGCCATCCTGCTGATCGTGCTGTTCGCCGGCGGCAGCTACTTCGACTGGTTCCCGCTGCGTGGCCTCACCTCCAACAACTTCGACGAGCTGAGCACCACCGGTAAAGTGCTGGACTACTTCTGGCACCTGGTGTTGCCGATTACCGCGCTGGTCATCGGCAACTTCGCCACCATGACCCTGCTGACCAAGAACAGCTTCCTCGACGAAATCAACAAACAGTACGTGGTCACCGCCAAGGCCAAAGGCCTGAGCCGGCCAAGGGTGCTGTATGGCCATGTGTTCCGCAACGCCATGCTGCTGGTAATCGCCGGCTTCCCATCCGCCTTCATCGGCATTTTCTTCACCGGCTCCTTGCTGATCGAGGTGATCTTCAGCCTCGACGGCCTGGGCCTGATGAGTTTCGAGGCAGCCATCAACCGCGACTACCCGGTGGTCTTCGGCACCCTGTTCATCTTCACCCTGCTGGGGCTGGTGGTGAAACTGATCGGCGACCTGACCTACACCCTGGTCGATCCACGCATCGACTTCGCCAGCCGGGAGCACTGACATGGCCTTGTCCCCCCTCAACCGCCGGCGCTTCGAGCGCTTCAAGGCCAACCGCCGTGGCTGGTGGTCGCTGTGGCTGTTCCTGATCCTGTTCGGCCTGAGCCTGGGTGCCGAGCTGATCGCCAACGACAAGCCGATTGCCGTGCGTTACGACGGCGAGTGGTACTTCCCCGCGTTCAAGCGCTACCCCGAAACCACCTTCGGCGGTGAATTCCCGCTGGAAGCCAACTACAAGAGCCCGTACATCCGCGAACTGCTGGCAAAGAAAGACAGCTTCGTGCTGTGGGCGCCCATCCCCTTCAGCTACCAGAGCATCAACTACGACCTGCGCGTGCCCGCGCCAGCGCCGCCCTCGGCGGACAACTGGCTGGGCACCGACGACCAGGGCCGCGACGTACTGGCGCGGGTGATCTACGGCTTCCGCATTTCGGTGCTGTTTGCCCTCACGCTGACTGTGGCCAGCTCCATCGTCGGCGTTATCGCTGGCGCCTTGCAGGGCTTCTACGGCGGCTGGGTCGACCTGGCCGGGCAACGCTTTCTGGAGATCTGGTCCGGCCTGCCGGTGCTGTACCTGTTGATCATCCTCGCCAGCTTCGTGCAGCCCAACTTCTGGTGGTTGCTGGGCATCATGCTGCTGTTCTCGTGGATGAGCCTGGTGGACGTGGTACGCGCCGAATTCCTGCGCGGGCGCAACCTGGAATACGTGCGCGCCGCCCGCGCCTTGGGCATGCGCAACGGCGCGATCATGTACCGGCACATCCTGCCCAACGCCATGATCTCGACCATGACCTTCATGCCGTTCATTCTCACCGGCGCCATCGGCACCCTCACCGCCCTGGACTTCCTCGGCTTCGGCCTGCCCGCCGGCTCGCCGTCGCTGGGCGAGCTGGTAGCCCAGGGCAAGTCCAACCTGCAGGCCCCGTGGCTGGGCATCAGCGCCTTTGCCGTGCTGGCGCTGATGCTGAGCCTGCTGGTGTTCATCGGCGAATCCGCCCGCGATGCCTTCGACCCGAGGAAGTGACATGAGTGAACAGAACCTGATCGAAGTGCGGGACCTGGCTGTGGAATTCGTGACCGGGGACCAGGTGAACCGGGTGGTGGACGGTATCAGCTTTGACATCCGCAAGGGTGAAACGCTGGCGCTGGTGGGTGAAAGTGGCTCGGGCAAGTCGGTCACCGCGCACTCGATCCTGCGCCTGCTGCCCTACCCACTGGCCCGCCACCCCAGCGGCAGCATCCGCTACGAAGGCAAAGACCTGCTGCAGCAGAACGAGAAGACCCTGCAGCGCATTCGCGGCAACCGCATCGCGATGATCTTCCAGGAGCCGATGACCTCGCTCAACCCGCTGCACTGCATCGAAAAGCAAATCAACGAAATCCTGTTGCTGCACAAGGGCCTGACCGGCAAGGAAGCAACTGAGCGAACCCTGGAGCTGCTGGAGCTGGTCGGCATACCCGAACCGCAAAAGCGTTTGAAGGCCCTGCCCCACGAGCTGTCGGGCGGGCAACGCCAGCGGGTGATGATTGCCATGGCGCTGGCCAACGAGCCTGAATTGCTGATTGCCGACGAACCGACCACGGCGCTGGACGTGACCGTGCAGTTGAAGATCCTCGACCTGCTCAAGGAACTGCAAGCGCGCCTGGGCATGGCGCTGTTGCTGATCAGCCATGACCTGAACCTGGTGCGCCGCATCGCCCACCGCGTATGCGTGATGCAGCGTGGGAAGATCGTGGAGCAGGCCGAATGCGCCACGTTGTTCAACGCCCCACAGCACCACTACACGCAGATGCTGATCAATGCCGAGCCCAGCGGGCTGCCGGCGCATAACCCGGTGGGCGCGCCGCTGCTTGAGGTGGATGACCTCAAGGTGTGGTTCCCGATCAAGAAGGGGCTGCTGCGGCGCACGGTTGACCATGTAAAGGCGGTGGACGGGGTCAACTTCAGCCTGCCGCAGGGGCAAACGCTGGGCATTGTTGGCGAGTCCGGGTCGGGCAAGTCGACGCTCGGCTTGGCGATCCTGCGCTTGATTTCCAGTCAGGGCGGCATCCACTTCCACGGGCAGAACCTGCAAGGGCTGAACCAGAAGGCAGTACGGCCGCTGCGGCGGGAAATGCAGGTGGTGTTCCAGGACCCGTTCGGCAGCCTGAGCCCGCGCATGTGCGTGGCAGACATTGTGGGTGAAGGGTTACGCATTCACGGCATTGGTACCGCGCAAGAGCAGGAAGCGGCGATTGTTGCGGCACTGGAGGAAGTGGGGCTGGACCCGCGTACGCGGCATCGCTATCCGCATGAGTTCTCGGGTGGACAGCGCCAGCGCATCGCGATTGCACGGGCGCTGGTATTGAAGCCTGCGCTGATTCTGCTGGATGAGCCTACGTCCGCGCTGGACCGTACGGTGCAACGGCAGGTGGTGGAGTTGCTGCGTAATTTGCAGCAGAAGTACAACCTGACGTACCTGTTCATCAGCCATGACCTTGCGGTGGTGAAGGCGTTGAGTCACCAGTTGATGGTGATCAAGCATGGGCATGTGGTGGAGCAAGGGGATGCGCAGGCGATCTTTCATGCGCCGCAGCATCCGTATACGCGGCAATTGCTGGAGGCGGCGTTTTTGGAGGTTGAGGCTGGTTCGTCTGAAGCCTTGCATCGCCCTTGAGATCGAGCGCCGCCCGCGCGGCGCATCGCGAGCAAGCTCGCTCCTACATTTGTCTCGGGCCAGTATCGCCTGTGCCAATGCGCGCGACCGCCTTGTTTGTTCGACACGATTTCGAGGTGGACGCCAAGGGGCCGCGCGCGTCTGCCTCAGGATTAACTGGCCCGAAACAAATGTAGGAGCGAGCTTGCTCGCGATGCGCCGCGCGGGCGGCGCTCGATCTACGCAACACCGCAAAAACCAAGGCAGGCACCTCGCGGCCCTGATGCAATCGGGTGCAGAACGCCCTGCATGTCAGATTTAACCCCTTCCCTGTAGGCCATTTCCCAAACATACTCCTGCCGCGTATTTTCCGTTGCGGCTGCTCTGGCAGGGCTCTAGTCTCGGTCTGTCGTTGCTCATCAACGACACGGCTTTGACAGGCCGTAACGGTATTATGCGTACGGCTTGCCTGTTATGGCGGCTGTACTTGGGGCACGCTTGCGTGCGCCGGAACTTGCATAGTCCGCCGGTCTGTCAACCCATGTACAGCTGCCACCCAACTGTTTGACAGCAGGAAGGGGCAGCCCCATCAAAGGTACTATGCGATGTTGAAGATTGTCCCCGATCCACCCCACACCCCCCATTCCCTCGAAGACACCCTGATCCAGGCCACCGACTACGCGCTATGCGCAGCCACCGTGGTGCATCAGGCCTTGCTGCTGCAACCCAAATCACCGGCCTCGATCCTGATGATGACCTCAATGCATGAACTTGAGGCGCTGCGGGCTTTGCTTGAGTCGGCGTTGGCTCAGGTACAGATGCCTGCGGAGCCTCGGACTTCGCACTGAGGCTTGATTGATGTGTTGCCTGGGCTGGCCTCTTCGCGGGCACGCCCGCTCCCACAGGTACTCTGCAAGCCTTGAAGCCTGTGGTGATCCTGTGGGAGCGGGCTTGCCCGCGAAAGGGCCAGCCCAGGCAGTCGAGAATTTTCAGGGGATACAACAATGACCACAGAAGACACCCACTTCACCGTCGGCAAAACCACCTTCTGCCAAGGCGAAAACGGCACCCACCCACTGTTCCGCATCGAACCCGGCATCCCGTGCAGAGACGCCCGCGAGCAATCTTCGGAGCTGATGGGCTACGTCCGCGAACTGACCATCACCGGCCTGATGGACGAGAAACCGATGATGATCTGGGCTGCGCACTACCTGAGCGCAATGGCCAATGCACTGATGGATGACGCCGAACTGGGCATGATGCGCTGAGCATGTGGTTGCCCGGGATCAACTGGTAGGCGCCCTTCGAAAGCCAGCCACTCTCCGGGCAACCTACGCCTATGCGAAAGGCGAAAACCCACCGGGATTCGACTATGCGTTCAACCTGGAATATGGCCGCCGCTACACCGATGCCATTCCATTCCTGGCCTCCTTGCGGCACGCACTCGACAAGGAAACACGCAAACGCATGACCCGGTAGCGCAATCACTGTGGGAGCGGGCGTGCCCGCGAACACCGGCATGGCCGGTGCCATCCATCGCATCGCCTGCTTCGCGGGCTTGCCCGCTCCCACAGTGATCGCGTCAGCCCTCAGGTTTCGCGCAATACAGTTGCATCCACAGGGCTAGCGTGTGCCCGTGATACAGGTGCCGACTGGGCAATCGCCCACAGCACCTCCATCACCAGCACACCCCAGATCAACGCTGAAGCCCCATTGAGCAGCGCATACACCTGCCACGTTGAAAACAGTACCCTCCCCGCCGCATCGTAACGACCAAACAGCTGCTCCGGATGCCGAATCCGCAACCACGCCCACACGCACACGATCGACCCCATCAGGTTGGCCATCATCATGTGCATCGGTTCAAACACTGGTATCCCACCTGCCAGCCCAAGCGTGCCATTCAACCCGCTCAACCACCCATGCAACAGGGCAAAACTCCACGGCGTCGCAAAGCCGATGGTAACGACCAGGTCGTAGATGCCGCTGGCGCGCACCAGCTTGCGATACTGCGTGTTACTCCACATGTTCACTGCCCTCCCAATCAACGAAGGCAGCAGGCTAAACCGTGGAGTATGCTCCAAGGTCAAGCCCGAACAAGGATAAGACCGTGCGTATAGGTGAGCTCGCCCAGGTGTGTGGCATCAGCCGTGACACCCTGCGTTTCTATGAAGAGCGAGGGCTGATTCGGGCCCGCAGGTTGGCCAACGGCTACCGCGACTACCCGGATGAAACCGCGCAGTTGGTGATGTTCATCCGCACAGCACAGCGCCTGGGCTTCAGCCTGAACGAAATTGGCAGCAACGTGGAGCAACTGTGGCAGTCCGCCGAGCCGGACCGCGCAGTGGAGGAATTACTCCGCGACAAGCTGGCACTGGTTGAGCAACGGCTTGAGGAGTTGCAGCTGTTAAGAGCGACGTTGATGCAGCGGTTGACGCTGGCCTGCCCGTTGCGGTCAGCTCATGTCGAACCTCAGGCACCCAGCTCGCGGTAGCAGTGCGGGACTCAAAGGCGCCTCAACAGATCCTGCCGCTCACGCCAGATTTCCTGCACGAAGGGGTCAGTCACCCCGTAGACCCCATGCCCGCGGCGCATGATCAGGTTGGCTGCCAGTAACTCGTTGGCAACCGGCTGTATCTCTTCAACCCGAACTTCGCGCCCCACGACTTTCGAGTATTCGGCTGCCGCTTCATTGGAAAACACCCCACGCACGTCACCTTCAGCCGATGCAATCCGGGCGAAAATCGCTTCAGCCAAAACGCCCAGCTCTTCTACCTTCATCAGTTCCAGGTCGGCAGCAGCCGAACGCAAAGTGGCTGCGATGACTGGCAGCAAATCATCCGGCCCAGCACCCGACGCAGGCGAATGGATCAACTGACGAAGTGCACGAATGAACTCCTCTGGCCTGCTACCCAGCGTTTTGAATGCGAGCGCAGCAACATCCAGCGACGGTAAGTTGTCCAGCCCGTCATTCGCCAGCCGCTTGAGCCAGAATTCGACATAATCCCTGCCCAGTACCGGATAGGGCACGTTGGTAGCGCCAGCAAAAGCCTGGTTACGTCGAGCGGTCAATTCGTTGACCATCGCCCGGTGAGAGCCGGTACCGATAAACAGGAAATGCCCCGGTGTGTCAGGTCGCGGGTTGATGGCATCACGTGCAGCCTTCAACGCCAGCATCATCTGCTGCCCGTCCTCGGTGGTAATCGCTTGCTGTACCTCATCGATAACCAGCACGACGTCCGTCCGGGCTTGGTCGACGACTTCAGTCAGCGCCTCTGCCAGCGTCACGCCACCCTCAGTGCCCAAGGAATCGAGGTTGAATCCAAACTTGAGCCCGGCCATTTCGACTGCCGCACCCCGCAAGGTTTTCAGTTTCTGCAAGAACGCCGAGCCTGGGTGCTGCAGATCAGCAAGGGCTTTACGTACCGCTGCAAGGACAAGTGCCACAGGACTGGTCTGAGTATCGCTCCAGAGATCGACGTAGATCACCAGCGCACCCATTTCCTCCAATGCAGGGATCAAGTCGTTTTTCAGGAACGTGGTTTTGCCAGTGCGGCGCAGCCCCGAAAAGAACAAACCGGATCGCAGCCCGATATCCAGAGCAGACGGTTTCAACAGCTGCCTGGCCATGTCGGCAGCCAGTTCGCGGCGCGGAAATAGATCCAACATGGTTTTATCCAGAATTATTGAATACCAATAATTATTGGCAGAGAATAATTTTATGTAAAGTCACGCGCACTGCCATGCAGACACGATGAAGCGGGCTGTAATCAATTTTACTGACAACAATCGTCTTTCATCATCAGCCAGATCGGGCATAAATTCTCCTCCGTCCACTCCCAGCAGCAACGGTAGAGCCTCATATCCAGCCCACAGCACCCGTCCGCTTCCCCTGCCCTGACCACGCTGATCAGCCGTTCCGGCCTGCCCAGCCCCTCACTCAGCGAAACCCAGGCACACGCTGTATTGCAGGCGCACTATGGTCTCGACGGTGACCTGACGGCGCTGGGTAGCCAGCAGGACCTGAACTACCGCGTGGACGCACCCCAAGGCCGCTATGTGCTCAAGGCCTGCCACGGCAGCTATGCCCGGCTTGAGCTGGAAGCACAGCACGCCGCACTGGCCTACCTGCGCGAACTGGGCTTGCCGGTACCCGCCGTGCGCCACGCCGGCAACGGCGAGGGCTTGCTGGCACTGGACATCGACGGTCAACCCCTGCGCCTGCGCCTGCTCGACTACATCGAAGGCCAACCGTTGACCCGCCTCAAACACCTGGAACCACGCCTGATGGCTGAACTGGGCGGGCTCTGTGCGAAGCTGGACAGAGCGCTGGTCGACTTCGATCACCCCGGCCTTGTGCGCACCCTGCAATGGGACCCACAACATGCCCAGGCGCTGATCGACCACCTGTTGCCGGTGCTGCACGACAGCGGGCAACGCGCCCGTATCGAAAACGCCACTCGCCAGGCCTGCGTGCGCCTGTCGCCGCTGGTTGACCAACTGCCAATCCAGCCCGTGCACCTGGACATCACCGACGACAACACCGTCTGGGCTCGGGATGCCCAGCGCCAGTGGCAACTGCAAGGTGTGATCGACTTCGGCGACCTGCTGCGTACCTGGCGCATTGCCGACCTGTCAGTGACCTGCGCAGCCTTGCTGCACCACGCCGAGGGCAACCCGCTGCGCATCCTGCCGGCGATCAGCGCCTACCAGGTGCTCAACCCGCTGACCGAGGCCGAGCTACGCGCCCTGTGGCCACTGGTGATCAACCGCGCTGCGGTACTGGTGTTGAGCAGCGCGCAGCAACTGGCCGTGGACCCCGGCAACCAGTACACCCGCGACAACGTGGCCCATGAATGGGAAATCTTCGACACTGCCACCGCCGTGCCTTTCGCGCTGATGGAGGCCGCCATCCTGCAAGCGGCAGGCTTGCAACTGCACGTTCCAGACTTGAACCGGTGCGCCCTCCTGCTACCCGAGCTGGCCGGGCAGGCTGTAACACGGGTGGACCTGGGTGTACTCAGCATCCATTGCGAAGCGGGCAATTGGGAGCAACCCGGTTTTGACCAGCGCCTGCTGACCTCGCAAACGGCCCCGGCCTGCACCCTGCACGGGCAGTATCGCCTGTCGCAAACCCATATCGACCGGCCCGAAGAGCCCGCTACCTGCGCCCTGGGCGTTGAGCTGCATGTACCCAACGGCAGCCAGGTGCAAGCGCCAGAAGCTGGCACCTGGCAGCGCCATGGTGACGGCCGCGGTTGCCTGCGAACCGCGCACTGGGCCTTGTGGCTGCAGGGCCTGGAAGATGCCCCCGCCGATGGGCAGCCCGTGGCAAAGGGCCAGTCGCTTGGCAATAGCTGCGGTTTCCTCAGCGTACAGCTGTGCCTGGACCTCAGCATCCAGCCACCCTTCTTCGCCACCCCGTCCCAAGCCGATGCCTGGCTGGCCCTGTGCCCGTCGCCAGCCGCGCTGCTGGGCCTGGACTGCGATGCCGACCCGCTGCCCGACCCACAAGCCCTGCTGGCCCGCCGCGACGCCAGTTTCGCCCGTTCGCAGAAGCACTACTACGCGCAGCCACCGCACATCGAACGCGGCTGGCGCAACTACCTGATCGACATGCAGGGCCGCTCGTACCTGGACATGCTCAACAACGTCGCAGTGCTGGGCCACGGCCACCCGCGCATGGTCGCCGAGTCGGCGCGCCAGTGGTCGCTGCTGAACACCAACTCGCGCTTCCACTACGCGGCCATCACCGAGTTCTCCGAACGCCTGATCGATCTGGCACCTGAAGGGTTCGACCGGGTGTTCATGGTCAACAGCGGCACCGAGGCCAATGACCTGGCCATTCGCCTGGCCTGGGCCTACAGCGGCGGGCGCGACCTGCTGAGCGTGCTGGAGGCCTACCACGGCTGGTCGGTGGCCACCGACGCCATCTCCACGTCGATTGCCGACAACCCGCAAGCCCTTGAAACCCGCCCGGACTGGGTACACCCGGTCGAGGCGCCGAACACCTTCCGCGGCCGATTCCGCGGTGCCGACAGCGCGGCTGACTACCTGCGTGACGTCGATGCCAAGCTGGCCGACCTCGATGCCCGTGGCCGCCAACTCGCGGGCATCATCTGCGAGCCCGTGTACGGCAACGCTGGCGGCATTTCGTTGCCAGCGGGCTACCTGCGCGATGCCTACGCCAAGGTCCGCGCCCGTGGTGGCGTGTGCATCGCCGACGAGGTGCAGGTGGGTTATGGCCGCCTGGGCGAATACTTCTGGGGCTTCGAAGAGCAAGACGTGGTGCCCGACATCATCACCATGGCCAAGGGCATGGGCAATGGCCAACCACTGGGCGTGGTCATCACCCGCCGCGAAATTGCCGAAGCGCTGGAGGCCGAGGGTTATTTCTTCTCATCGGCCGGTGGCAGCCCGGTCAGTTGCCGCATCGGCATGGCGGTGCTGGACGTCATGCAGGAAGAAGGCCTGTGGAACAACGCCCGCGACACCGGGCGCTACTTCAAGGCACGCCTGCAAGCACTGGTCGACAAGCATCCGCTGGCTGGCGCGGCACATGGGTCGGGCTTCTACCTGGGGCTGGAACTGGTGCGCGACCGCGAAACCCTGGAGCCGGCCACAGAGGAAACCATGGCCCTGTGCGACCGCCTGCGTGAGCTGGGTATCTTCATGCAACCCACCGGCGACTACCTGAACATCCTCAAGATCAAGCCGCCAATGTGCACCACCCGGGCGAGCGTGGACTATTTTGTCGACAGCATTGACCGGGTGCTGGGCGAAGGGCTGTAGGGGATTGTGGCGTAGGCCGTTGGGTGTTCATACTTTTCGGCCTCGATGCTCCCTCGTTATCAGGTTTTCTGACAATGGCCTTTTCCAGCGACTCCCTGGCAATCTTCCTCGCCGTGCTTGATGCCGGGTCGTTCTCGGCCGCTGCGCGCAAGCTGGGCCGTGTACCCTCGGCCGTGAGCATGGCAGTTGCCCAGCTCGAAGCAGAACTGGACCTGGTGCTGTTCGACCGGGCCACACGCAAGGCCTTGCCCACCAGCGCCGCACTGGCCCTGGAACCGCAGGCCAGGCAGGTGATCTGCCAGCTCAACCTGCTGGACGCGCAGGCCCTGCAACTGCACAAAGGCCTGGAAAAGCGCCTGACCATCGCCATGGCGCCCGAATTGCAAACCGGCCGCTGGAGCAAGCCACTGGAAATCCTCGCCCAGGAGTTCCCTAGCCTGGAAATCGAAGTGCGTTCGGCCACGCAGACCGAAGCTGTGCGCCTGTTGCATGAAGGTAGCGTGCAACTGGCGCTGGTGTTCGAGCGGCCCGGCATCGACGAGCGTGAGTCATTCCTGGAAGCCGGCAGCCAGTTGCTGGTGGCCGTTGCCTCCCCCCGCCACCCCGCCGGGCAAAACAGCGGCACGCCATTGCCTGAAGAGGCCTTTGCCGAACAGCGGCAGATCATCGTGGCCTCGGGCAAGGCCACCGGGTCTGACCCGCGCATGGTGCTGTCGCGACGCATCTGGCTGACCGACAGCTACCTGGCCACGCTGGACCTGGTGCAGTCCGGCCTGGGCTGGGCTTACCTGCCGCAGCCACTGGTGGAGCCGCTGATTGCCTCGGGCGCACTGGCCGAGGTGCGCTTCGACAACATGGCCAGCCGCCTGCGGCTGTGGGTGGACATCATCTGGATCAAGTCGCGGCCGCTTGGCCTGGGGGCAAGGCGCTACCTGGACGTGATGCGTCAATGCTTCGAAACAGAATCCCCGAGGTCCTGAGCGAAACCCGACTACTCTTCGAGCAAACCAATGATTCGCGGGTAACCACGCTCCCACAGGGTCGGCGTGGATCCATATCAAACGGCCGGCGCCACCAACCTGTACCCCACGCCCGCCTCGGTAATGATGAACCGAGGCGCGGTGGGGTCATCACCCAGTTTCTGGCGCAGGTGCCCGACCACAATCCGCAAGTAATGGGTGTCTTCCACATGGGTCGGCCCCCAGATGTCCTTGAGCAACTGCTGTTGGGTAATCACCCGCCCCGAGTGCCCGGCCAACATCGCCAGTAACGCATATTCCTTGCGCGTCAGCGCCACCTCGACGCCTTCCAGCGTCACCCGGCGAAAGGCAAAGTCCACCGTCAGCGGCCCGAAGCTGGCCGCCACTTCCGAACCACCGGCCTGCGGTACCTGGCGCAGCAAGGCCCGCACCCTTGCCAGAAACTCCTGAATGCCAAACGGCTTGGTCACGTAGTCGTTCGCCCCGCCATCCAGCGCATCCACCTTCTGCACTTCACTGGCGCGGACCGACAGCACCATCACAGGCACCGCACTCCACTCGCGCAGCTCCCGCAGCACCTGCTGGCCATCCATGTCCGGCAGGCCCAGGTCGAGCACCACCAAGTCCGGCTTGCCCAGTGCCGCCTGGGCCAGCCCCTCTTCACCGGTAGCGGCTTCGATCACCTTGTAGCCCTGCGAGGCCAGGCTGATGCGCAGGAACTTGCGGATCTGCGGTTCATCGTCGATGACCAACAGGGTGGCGGACTGGCTCATGGGGTTTCGGTTTCGCTTTCGGCTTCAGGTTGAGGGGGCAGCGGCAAGCATAGAGTGATGCCGGTGCCCTGGCCATCAATGCCTTCGCCTACCAGGATCTGCCCGCCATGGGCGCCGATCATACCCTGGCAGATGGCCAGGCCCAGGCCAGTGCCCTGCCCGCCCCGGTCACCACGGGCGGCGGTGTAGAACATGTCGAAGATCTTCTCGCGGTCGGCCACCGGAATGCCAGGGCCTTGGTCAAGGACGGCAAGACGCAACTGCATGTCCTGCACCGATACGTGCAGCTCAAGCCGGCCATTTGCCGGCGAGAAGCGTGCCGCGTTTTCCAGCACATTGACCAGCGCCTGTTCAATCAGCGCTGCATGCACGAACAGCAGCGGCAGCTCGGCCGGCACATCAGTGTGCACGCGCAACGGGGCGAGTACTACGCGCAGGCGGTTGAGCGCACTGCCGACGATGTCGCCCGGCGCCACCCAGTCGCGCGCCAGCTTGAGGCCGCCGTGGCCCAGGCGGGTCATGTCCAGCAGGTTCTGGATGTAGCGGTCGAGGCGCTCGGCTTCGTTGCGGGTGCCTTCCAACAGCTCGCGGCGGTCTTCCGGCGGGATGGCGTCGCCCAACGCCAGCAAGCTGTCGATACTGCCACGCATGGCGGTCAACGGGGTGCGCAAGTCGTGGGAAACGGACGCCAGCAAGGCACTGCGCAACTGCTCGGTTTCGCCATGCAGCCGTGCGGCCTCCAGTTGCTCGGCCAGGCGGGCGCGGGCCAACGCTTGTGCCAGCGGCTGGCCAAGGGCGGTGAGCAGGCGCCGGCGCGGGTCGCTTAGCGGCTGACCGGAACGCGGGCGAACACCGAGCAGCGCCAGGGGTTGTTCGTCTACCGCCAGCGGCCACCACCACCAGCGGCCATTGGGTAGGGTGTCACTGCCATGCCCGGCGGCCTGGCCATGCTGCCAGGCCCATTGCGCGGCGGCGCGTTCGTTGTCGCTAAAGGCGTGGGCTTCACCACTGGCCACGTGCAGCTGGCCTTCGGCGTTGCGCTCCAGCAGGCACACCTGCATATCCTGCCAGCCATCCAGATGCTGGCCGGCGGCATTGAAGACGGCCTGGCGGTCGGTGGCCACCGTCAGCCGGCGTGACAGGTCGAGCAACTGGCTGGTTTGTGCCTGCGTCTCGCGCAGCGCCTGCAACTGCCGGCGCTGGCGGGCAGCCAGGTTGCCGGTGAGCGCAGCCATCAGCAGGAAGAACACCAACGTCAGCACGTCTTCTTCGCGCTGGATGCTGAACGAGAAATTGGGCGGGATGAACAGGAAATCGTAGGTAAGAAACGACAGCGCGGCGCAGGCCAGCGCTGGCCCCAGGCTGCTGCGTACCGCCACCAGCAACACCGCTGCCAGGAACACCAGCGAGATGTTGGGCAGTGCCAGCACACTCGACACCGCCCAGGACAGCCCCGCCGCCATGACGGTGGCCAGCAGCGCCAGCAGGTAATGCCGCCATACCCACACCCGCCGCACCGCCGAACGCGGCGCCTGGGGCTGCACATCGCGGTCCAGCACGTTGATTTCCAGGCCATGGCTTTCACGCAACAGCCGCGCGGCCACACCGGCACCGAACAAGCGCCGACGCAGGCGGTCGCGGGACTGCCCCACCAACACCAGGCTGGCCCGCCGTTCGGCGGCATGCTGGATCAAGGTGCGCGCCACTTCGCCGGCACGCAGCAGCACCACTTCCCCACCCAGGCGCTCGGCCAGTTGCTGCGCAGCCTGCAAACGATGGCGTGCGGTTTCGTCACGCAGGCGGCCGTTGTCCACATGCACCAGGCTCCAGGGCAGGTGGCGGCGCTGGGCTACGCGGCTGGCATGACGCACCAGGCGCTCGGCTTGGTCGTCACCATCAACGCCAACCAGCAACCGGCCACGCAAGGCCGGGGCCTCCTGGCCGCGCTGGCGATAGCCGTGGGCCAGGTCGGCATCCACCTGGGCGGCAGCGGTCTGCATGGCCAGCTCGCGCAGGGCGGTCAGGTTGGTTTGTGAGAAGTACGCGTCGATCGCGGCCCGCGCCTGCTCTGGCACGTACACCTTGCCTTCGCGCAGCCGTTCCAGCAGCTCGCGCGGCGGCAGGTCGATCAGCACCAGCTCGAAAGCTTCCTGCAATACCCAGTCCGGCAGGGTTTCGCGCACCAGCACGCCGGTAATGTCGCGCACCTTGTCGTTGAGGCTTTCCAGGTGCTGGACGTTGACCGTGGTGTAGACGTCGATGCCCGCGGCCAGCAGCTCCTGTACGTCCTGCCAGCGCTTGGCATGGCGGCTGCCGGGGGCATTGGTATGGGCCAGTTCGTCGACCAGGACCAAGGCCGGTGCTGCCTTGAGCAGGCCGTCGAGGTCCATTTCTTCGAGCGTGACGCCACGATACTGGCTACGCAGCAGGGGCTGCTGCTGAAGGCCGCCGAGCAACGCTTCGGTTTCGGCGCGGCCGTGGGTTTCGACAACCCCGGCCAGCACTTGCACGCCCTGGCGTTGCTGCGTGTGGGCGGCCTGGAGCATGGCGAAGGTCTTGCCGACCCCGGGGGCGGCGCCGAGGAACACTTTCAACCGGCCCCGGCCCGTGCGTGGGAGGGTGGCCAACAGCGCGTCGGCGCGGGCGGAGTCACTCATGTTTCATCCTTCAGAATTTGCAACGGTCGACCAAAGGGCCTGCTTTGCAGGCCTTCGCGGGCACGCCCGCTCCCACAGGTACAGCGCCCCCTTCGAACATGGCGCTGTACCTGTGGGAGCGGGCGTGCCCGCGAAGGGCCGCAGAGCGGCCCCAATATCAGTGGCTCAGTCGCTCAAGCGCCCGGTTCAGCGCCAGCACATTGACCACTGGCGGGCCGATCAATGGATGGAGGGTGGCCTCTTCCAGCAAGGCTTGCAAGCGCTCTGCCGGCAGTTGCCGCGCCGCCGCCACCCGCGGGATCTGGTAGGCCACAGCTTCGGGTGGAAGCTGCGGGTCAAGGCCGCTGCCCGAGGTCGTCAGCAACGCCTGCGGCACCGGCCCCAGCTGCGCCTGGTAAAGCGCAGCCGCATCACCCTTGACCCGCTCCGCCAGCGCCGGGTTGCTCGGCGACAGGTTGCTGGCACTGCTCGCCACGGTGGCGTAGGCGCCGGCCGAAAGCCGTGAATGGAACCAGCCATCACCTTTGAATTCCTGCGCGATCAGTGCCGAACCCCGCACCTGGCCCTGGTCATCGCGCACCAGGCTGCCATTGGCCTGCTCGGGGAACGCGACCTGGGCAATGCCCGTCACCGCCAGCGGATACAACACGCCGGTCACCAGCGTCATCAGCAGGGCCAGGCTCAACGCCGGGCGTACATAAGCATTCATGGCGGCCTCCTCAGACCAGGTTCAGGGCGTTGAGCAGCAGGTCGATCAGCTTGATCCCGGCAAACGGCACCACGATGCCGCCCAGCCCGTAGATCAGCAGGTTGCGCCGCAACAGGTGCGCCGCACTGGCCGCCTGCACCCGCACGCCACGCAGTGCCAGCGGGATCAGCACGATAATGATCAGCGCGTTGAACACGATGGCCGACAGGATCGCGCTCTGCGGGCTGGCCAGGTGCATCAGGTTGAGCACGCCCAGCTGCGGGTAGATCGCGGCAAACAGCGCCGGCAGGATGGCGAAATACTTGGCCACATCGTTGGCGATAGAGAACGTGGTCAACGCGCCGCGGGTGACCAGCAGCTCCTTGCCGACCTGTACCACGTCCAGCAACTTGGTCGGGTCGCTGTCCAGGTCGACCATGTTGGCCGCCTCGCGTGCAGCCTGGGTACCGTCGTTCATGGCCATGCCCACGTCCGCCTGGGCCAGGGCCGGAGCGTCGTTGGCGCCGTCGCCGCACATGGCCACCAAGCGCCCGTCGTTCTGCTCCTGGCGAATACGCGCCAGTTTCTTCTCGGGCGTGGCCTCGGCCAGCACATCATCCACCCCCGCTTCGGCCGCGATGGCGGCGGCGGTCAGTGGGTTGTCGCCGGTCACCATCACCGTGCGGATGCCCAGTTTGCGCAACTCGGCAAAGCGCTCACGGATGCCAGGCTTGACCACATCCTTGAGGTGGATCACGCCAAGCAGGCGCTTGTCGGTGCACACCAGCAGCGGCGTGCCACCACTCTGGGCAATGCGCTCCACTTCGCGGGCCAGCGCCGGGGGCATTTCCAGACGCTGCATGCCGACGAATGCCAGCACCGCATCGACGGCCCCCTTGCGATAGCGGTGCTGCTGGAAGTCGATGCCCGACAACCGGGTCTCGGCGCTGAAGGCCACGGCTTCGAACTGCCCGGCAGCGGGCTCGATAAAGTCGTGCAGCTGGCGCAGGTACTCGACAATCGACTTGCCTTCGGCGGTGTCATCCGCCAGCGAGGCCAGCAAGGCGCCCTCCCCCAGTTCCCTGGCAGTAATGCCCGGTGCCGCATGCAACGCACTGCAACGGCGGTTGCCAAAGGTGATGGTGCCGGTCTTGTCGAGCATCAGCGTGTGCACGTCACCCGCGGCTTCAACCGCCCGACCTGAACGAGCGATCACATTCAACCGCACCAGCCGGTCCATACCGGCAATACCGATGGCCGACAGCAGGCCGCCGATGGTGGTGGGGATCAGCGTCACCAGCAATGCAGCCAGGAAGATCAGCGGCAGGCTGCCACCGACGAAGTGGGCGAACGGCTGCAAGGTCACCACCACGATCAGGAAGATCAGTGTCAAACCGATCAGCAGGATGTCGAGGGCGATCTCGTTCGGGGTCTTCTGCCGCTTGGCACCCTCGACCAGGGCGATCATACGGTCGAGGGTGGACTCACCCGGGTTGCTGGTGATGCGGATCAGCAGCCAGTCGGAGACCAGCCGCGTATTGCCGGTTACGGCTGAGCGGTCGCCACCGGACTCACGGATCACGGGCGCAGATTCACCGGTAATGGCGGCTTCGTTAACGGCCGCGATACCTTCCAGTACCTCGCCGTCACCGGGGATCATCTCGCCAGCTACCACAAGCACCACGTCATCCTTGCGCAACGCGCTGGCCGCAACCGTCTCGTAGCTACCATCACGCTTGCGGCGCTGGGCAGTCAGGCCCTGGCTGCCAGCCTTCAGGCTGTCTGCACGCGCTTTCCCACGGCCCTCGGCCAAGGCTTCGGCAAAGTTGGCGAACAGTACGGTAAACCACAGCCACAGGGCGATCTGCACGGCAACCCCGGTGCTCACGCCACTGCCGGGGGAGAAGCACAGCACCGTGGTCAGCACCGCAGTAAGGGCCACCACCAGCATCACCGGCGAGCGCTTGAGCTGGCGCGGGTCAAGTTTCACGAACGCCTGCACCAGCGCCGGGCGCCATAGCGCGGCGAAGCGGGTCTGGTCCTTGGCGGTATGCCGCGCTTTTACTTCAGGAATGGGCATGTTCATGGTCAGTCCTCAGAAACCCAGGCTCAAGTGTTCAGCGATTGGCCCCAAGGCCAGGGTCGGCAGGAAGGTCAGGCCACCCACCAGCAGGATGGTCACCAGTAGCAGGCCGGTGAACAGCGGGCCGTGGGTGGGGAAGCTGTTCTGCCCCTGCGGCGCGCTTTTCTTCGCTGCCAGGCTGCCGGCCAAGGCCAGGATTGGCAGGATGTAGCCAAAGCGGCCGATGAGCATCGCCAGGCCGATCATCACGTTGTGGAACACCGTGTTGGCGCCGAACCCGGCAAACGCCGAGCCGTTGTTGGCAGTGCCCGAGGTGTAGGCGTACAGCAACTGGCTGAAGCCATGCGCCCCCGGGTTGCTGACCGCACTCGCCGGGCCTGGCAGGCTGGCGGCGATGGCGCCAAGCACCAGTACGCCGACCGGCATCACCAGCAGGGTTGCCACCAGCAACTGCACCTCGCGGGCTTGCAACTTCTTGCCCAGGTATTCCGGGGTGCGGCCAATCATCAACCCGGCCAGGAACACAGCAATCAGCACGAACAGCAGCATGCCGTAGAGGCCGGCACCGACTCCGCCAAAGATCACCTCGCCCACCATCATGTTGACCATCGCCACCATGCCGGTCAGCGGGTTGAGGCTGTCGTGCATGGCGTTGACCGAACCATTCGAGGCCGCGGTCGTGGTCACTGTCCACAACACCGAACCGGTTGTGCCGAAGCGGCTTTCCTTGCCCTCCATGGGGGCGGCCTGCTGCACCTGGGTGCTTTCGAGCGTGGGGTTAGGCTGGTATTCCGACCACAACGCAGTGCTGCCACCCACCAGGAACAGGGCGAGCATGCAGGCGAGGATGGCGCGGCTCTGGCGCAGGTCCTTCACGTAGTGGCCGAAGGTGAACACCAGCGCCACCGGAATGAGGATGATCGACGCCACCTCGAACAGGTTGCTCCAGGCCGTGGGGTTTTCAAACGGGTGCGCCGAGTTGACGCCGAAGAAGCCACCACCGTTGGTGCCCAGCTGCTTGATGGCGATCTGGCTGGCGGCCGGGCCCAGCGGGATGGTCTGGTCAGCCCCTTGCAAGGTCAGCGCATGGGCATAGTCGGCAAAGGTCTGCGGCACGCCCTGCCACACCAGCAACAGCGCCAGCAGCACGCACAGCGGCAACAAGCCGTAGAGCGTGGCACGGGTCATGTCGACCCAGAAGTTACCCAGCGTCGTTGCACTGCGCCGGGCAATGCCGCGGCACAACGCAACCAGCACGGCCAGGCCGGTGGCAGCGCTGACAAAGTTCTGCACGGTCAGGCCGAGCATCTGGCTGAAGTAACTGACCGACGCTTCACCGCTGTAGGCCTGCCAGTTGGTGTTGGTCACGAAGCTGACCGCGGTGTTGAACGCCAGCGACCACTCCTGGCCTGGCAAGTGCTGCGGGTTGAGCGGCAGGTAGCCCTGCAACAGCAGCACGGCGAACAGCAACAGGAACCCGGCCAGGTTGAAGGCCAGCAAGGCCAGCGTGTATTGCCGCCAGCTCTGCTCTTGGCTGGCGTTAACGCCCGCCAGCCGGTAGCAGGCCAGCTCGACCGGGCCCAACACAGGCGACAGCCAGGTGCGCTGGCCTTCCATGACCTTGAAGTAGAACCGCCCGAGCCAAGGTGCCGGTAGCAGCACGATGGCGAAGAACGCCAGAAGCAAGGCGAAATCGTAACTGTGCATGGCCGCTCCCTAGCTGCGATCGGCGCGCAGCAGCGCCACCAGCAAGTAAAACGCCAAGGCCACTGCCAGCAGCAGTGACAGCCCGTCGAGCATGTTCATGAGTGGTTCTCCCCGTGGTGCGGCTTGGGCCGCTTTGGGGAAATTGTCCGAGGGAGGGGCGTAAAGGGGCGAGATCGGGGGATGGGGGTGGGTATAAAGAATGCGTAAAGATCAGGGTTTCAGGTTTTCTGTACTGGCCTCTTCGCGGGCACGCCCGCTCCCACAAGTACAGCACCGGCATTGAATACTGTGCTGTACCTGTGGGAGCGGGCGTGCCCGCGAAGAGGCCAGTACAGGAAAAACAACCGCATCAATCAAAACAATTCTCATTTGTGGTATTTTGCCGCCCTCGCTCGCTCGTCCGCCAAGGTGGCCCATGTCCGGTTCAGATCTGAAGGCACTCTATCTCGCCCACCGCGAAGAGATTCAGGAGTACCTGGACCGTCGCCTGCGCTGCAAGGAAACCGCCGCCGACCTGACCCAGGACGCGTTCATCCGCCTTTCCGAGCAGATGGGCCGCAGCCGTATCGACAACTTCCGCGCCTACCTGTTCTCCAGCGCGCGCAACCTGTTCATCGACCACACCCGCCGTCAACAGCACCGCAAGAGCGAGCCACTGGATTCGCCCGAGGCCAGCGCTGTAGCGCAGCCAAGCGCAAACCTGGAACAGGCCGCCATCGCCAACCAGCAACTGGCTGCCTTGAACACCGTGATCCAGAACATGCCCGAGCCCTGCCGCGAAGTGTTCCTGATGGTGCGGGTCGAAGGCATGACCTATGTCGACATCGGCGCCCGCCTGGGGATTTCCCCCAAGACCGCCTACAGCCGCATGGTCAAGGCCCTGGAACTGTTGAAACAAGGCATGTCCCGGTGACCGCCGGCCTGCCACAATGCACCACTCCTGCGCTGCCTGTGAAACGTTGAACCGATGAATCGCGAACCGCCATTTACCGACCCTGCCACGCCCGCCGATGACATCGATCATCAGGCCAGCGCGTGGTTCGCGCTGTTTCATGGTGCCACCCCCACTGCGGAGCAGCGCGAGGCCTGGGCGGCGTGGATGGCGGCGGATGTGCGCCATGCCCAAGCCTACGCCGAACTGGAGAACCTGTGGGCAGCGTCGGCGTTGCTGATACCGCCCGCCGCAGTTGCAACGCCGGCTCCCGCACGGCTGTCACGCCGCCGATTCGTCGGCATGGGCCTGGCTGCCAGCGCCGCAGTAGCCAGCGCAAGTGCCGGGCTTTTCTGGCTCAAAGGCATGGACACCCCCTTCGCCGACCTGAGCACGGCGGTGGGTGAGCGCCGCATCGCCCGCCTGCCAGATGGCTCGACCGTGGAGATGGCCGGGCACACAGCGATGAACCTGGATTTCTCGCCAACCCGCCGTGTTGTCGAGTTACTGCAGGGGCAGGCGTTTTTCATGGTGCGCCCCAGCAGTGCCGGCCCGTTCGCCGTGGTCAGCCGGGCGGGTGAAGTGCGCTGTAGCGAAGCCGAGTTCTCCTTGTCGTGCCACGCTGATGCCGCGCAGGTAGCGGTGCACCGCCATCGCGTTCAGGTGCTGGCAGCCACCCAGCAGACCGAGCTGGACGAAGGCCTGGCGCTGCGTTTCAGCCCGCGCGCAACCGGGGACATCCAGCGCGCCGAACTGGAGCAGGTACTGGCCTGGCGCAGCGGGCGCCTGGTGTTCTTCAACGAACCGCTGCAATCAGTGGTCGAGGAACTGCAGCGCTGGCGTGAAGGGCGCATTTTCATCATGGACAAGCAACTGGCGGCCCGGCGGGTGAGCCTGATCCTCAACCTGGAACAACCCGAGCAGATGCTCGACGTGCTGTCCCGGGCGCTGGCCGTGCGCACGGCGCGCTACACCGAGCTGGTTACCCTGCTCTACCCCGCTGCCTGAAAATAATTCTACGCCCCATCAGGCATTCAAATGCTTCATGCGTCTTAACGGCACTGAGAGTTATTCGCATATCTGCACTTGCATGGGGCACACCGAATGGTAACGCGACACAACCCACACACCACTTTCCAGCCACGCTGGCAGCGCAGCGTGCTGAGCGCAGCAATGGCCTGTGCCTTGCTGGCCGGCGCGGCACAGGCACCGGCTGCCCCCGGCCAACCGGCCGCAAGCGCGCACAGGCTGTCGCTGAACATCCCGGCCCAGCCCCTGCGCCAGGCCCTGTTGGTATTCAGCCAGCAAACCGGTCAGAACGTACTGCTGGACGGCAACGTCGATGCCACCCTGCGCAGCACGGCAGTGGTCGGCAGTTACTCGGCCGAAGACGGCCTGGCCAGGTTGCTGCAAGGCAGCGGCTTCAATTTTGCCCGCACTGATGCCGCCACCCTGTACCTGTTGCCCAGCGAGACGCAAGGCGCCGACCGTGAGGTAACCCTGGCCCCCACACAGGTGCAATATCAACTGGCCGCCGACAGCCAAAGCCGTAGCTACCAGGCAAGGCCTGCTTCCAGCACCACGCGCCTGGGCCTGAGCAACCGGGAAACCCCGCAGGCAATATCGTCGGTTACCCGCGAACAGCTCGACGACTTCAAGCTCAACAGCGTGAAAGACGCGCTGCGCAACGCCCCCACCGTCACCGTCGAGCAGTTCGAAACCGACCGTACAGCCTTTACGTCGCGCGGCTTCACCATCGACAACTTCGAGTACGACGGCATGGGCATGCCATTTTCGTCCGGTGTGATGTTGGGCGACCAGGACCTTGCCGAATTCGAACAGATCGATGTGCTGCACGGTGCCAACGGCCTGATGAGCGGCGCGGGCAACCCGTCGGCAACCGTCAACTTCGTGCGTAAAAGGCCGACCGATACCTTCCAGGCCAGGATCGGCACCAGCATCGGGGCATGGGACAGCCGCCGCGCAGACGTCGATGTCAGCGGCCCGCTGACCAACAGCGGCAACGTACGTGGGCGCTTCATCTATGCCCATGACAAAGGCAACTCGTACCTGGACCGCTACAGCCACGAACTGAACGTCATGGCTGGCCTGCTGGATTTCGACTTGAGCGACGCCAATACCCTGACCGTGGGCTTTTCCGAACAGAAGAGCGACGCCAACGGCAGTACCTGGGGTGCGTTGCCGATGGCAGATTACCAAGGTAACCCGATCCACTACAGCAGCCGCAGCGCGAGTATCGGCCAGCCCTGGACCTACTGGAATATCCACACGCAACGGGCTTTCGCGGAACTGGCCCATGACTTTGGTGAAGGTTGGCAAGGCAAGGTCACCGTAACCGGGGTCAACCAGCATCAGGATACCCAGATGCTGTACGCCATCCCCTTCACGGCCGATGACGTGTTCGCCTACATCAACCGCACCACCAGCAGCGAACACCAACTCATTGGTGAAGCGCAGTTGTCAGGCCCCTTCGCCCTGTTCGGGCGTCAACATGAGCTGACCCTCGGCGCCAACTACGGCCGTAGTCGCCACGATGAACGCGGTCATTACCGCAACAGTTCCGGAAGCGAAATCGTCAGCCTCGCCGATGCACTGGCCGGCGCCGTGGTGAAACCACCGCTGACCTACACCGACGAACTCAATACCCAGCACTTCACCGACCGCCAGAAAAGCCTGTATGCCGGTGCGCGTTTCAGCCTGGCCGATGACCTGCACTGGATTGCCGGTGCCCGTATGCTCAGTGCCGATGGTGAAGGCATGGGTTACGGTTCGGCCCACGATACCCGGGTGCACGGCAAGGTCACCCCCTACACCGGGCTGGTGTATGACCTGAATGGGCAATGGAGCCTGTATGCCAGCTGGACCGAGATCTTCAAGCCACAGTACCTGCGCAGCAGCGCCGGGGGTGTGATCGAGCCGCTGGAAGGCAAAAGCACTGAAGTAGGCATCAAAGGCAGCCTGCTGGAAGATCGCCTGACCGTCAGCGCCGCCCTGTTCAAGACCGAGCAGCAGAATGTGGCGGTGACCACTGGCGAAATCATCAATGGCCAGTACGCCTACCGCGGTGAGGACAACAAGAGCCATGGTGTGGAGCTGGAGGCGTCGGGCGAAGCCATGCCTGGGTTGGACCTGGCCGCTGGCTACACCTATGTGCACATCGAGGATGATGACGGCAACAAGACGCGCCGCTATGTGCCAAGCCACAGCCTGCGTGGCAGTGTCACCTGGCGCCTGCCGAGCCTGCCCCAGGCCCGTATCGGCACGCGCGTTCAATGGCAAAGTGCAACGCAGGCCGATGGCAACAGCCGGGTACGCCAGCAGGCCTATGCGCTGGCCGACCTGATGGGCAGCTACGAATTCGACGAACACTGGAGTGCGTCGTTGAACCTGAACAACGTATTTGACCGCAAATATCTGCTGTCGCTGTACCAGTCGGCGGGCTCCACCAACTACGGTGCGCCCCGCAACCTCACCGCATCGGTAACCTGGAAGTACTGAGCAGCGTGTTGCCGTAGGGCTGCTCCGCAGCCCGTCCGACCTGTCCGGCGCCCCGGCAAGTTCACTCTGTGGGAGCCGCGCTTGCCGGCGATGGGCTGCGAAGCAGCCCCAATGCAGGCGACATAAAACTGACCGATAATGTTTGACTTGAGACTTTGGGGCCGCTCCGCAGCCCATCGCCGGCAAGCGCGGCTCCCACACCGAATGCGAAGATGCAGACGTGATGGGCGGGGTTACGGTTGCGCGGCGTTGCGGCTCCAGTCCAGCAACAGGCTGTAACCCACCGCCAGCAAGGTCGGGCCGATGAACAGGCCAATGAAGCCAAAGGCGAGCAGCCCGCCGAACACCCCAAGCAACACGATCACCAGCGGCAGGTTGCCGCCGCGGCTGATCAGGTACGGTTTCAGCACGTTGTCCACGCCGCTGATGACGAAGGTGCCCCAGATACCCAGGAACACCGCCATGCCGTACTCGCCCTGCCACACCAGCCAAGCGGTGGCCGGGATCCACACCAGTGGCGGGCCCATGGGGATCAGGCTGAGCATGAAGGTTACCAGGCCCAGCACGATGGCCCCCGGCACACCAGCGATCAGGAAGCCGATCAGCGCCAGCAGGCCCTGCGCGGCCGCCGTGCCGATCACCCCGTTGACCACCCGCTGCACGGTACCGGCTACCAGCTCCAGGTAATACTCGGCGCGCTCGCCCATCAGGCGGTGCAGCAAGCGCAGCACGAACGCCGACAAACGTGGCCCGTCACGGTAGAAGAAGAACACGAACACCAGGCTCAGGGTCAGTTCCAGCACACCACTGCCGATCTGCGCACTGCGCGCCAGCAGCCAGTTGCCCACCTGCCCCAGGTACGGCTTGACCGAGGCCAGCAAAGCCGCACCCTGCTGATCCAGCGACTGCCACCAACTGACCAGGCGCTCGCCAACGAACGGGATACCGCCCAGCCAGGCCGGCGCGTCGGGCAGGCCGTCGACCTGCACATCACGCACGAACGCCGTGGCGTCGCGAATATGATCGGCCAGGTTGAACCCCAGCCACACCAGCGGCAGCGCCACGATGAGGATCCAGGCCGTGGTCAGCAGGCTGGCCGCCAGTGTTTCGCGCCCGCCCAGCACACGCGTCAGCAAGCGCATCAACGGCCAGCTGGCAAAGGCCAGGATTGCCCCCCACAACAGCGCCGAGATGAACGGCGCCATCACCCACAGGCCGGCGCCCAGCAACGCCAACAGCAGAATCTGGACCAGCAGGCGATCATTGTTAACCATGATGGTGCTCGTTCAACGGATCAGTTCAAGGTGCAGGCCGTCGGTGGGCGCATTGCCCACTTCAAGGCGGCCGTTACGCACGCCTGCCTTGGTCAGCGCCTCGCGCCAGGCCTCGGCCTGGGCCCCACTGAGGCTGGCGCGCAGGGTGCTGTCGAGGTTCAGGCTGCGCGCCAGCAAGCTGACCCAGGTGTCTTGCGGTGCGGCCAGGTCGGGGTAATCAAGCTTGCCGGTATCGCGCATTTCGCGCAGTACCGTGGCGGCGGTCGGCAGCAGGTCGCCCAGCGGGCTGCCGGCAACGAACTCTTCCACGTGCAGATAGGCGCGGCGGTTGCCACGGGTAACGCTGTACAGCGCGACCAGCGTGTCGGCCTCTGCTGCCGAACGGCGCAGCAGGATGAATGCCTGTTGTTCGTCACCACCGTTGAGGCGGGCATTGGCGAACACATCGTTGGCCCACAGGCTGGCCTCGCCGCAATCGCGGCCCTGGCACCAGAACAACGGGTAACCGCCGTCGCGTTGCAGTTCTTCACGGGCAGTGGTGAAGGCTTCGCGGGCAGTGCGCTCGACGGGCAGTTCGTAGGTGACCGAGCTCACCTGGCCGCGGCTTTCAACCTTGTCGTCGACCCGCAGGCGGCCGCTGATCTTGCGCAGCGGGCCCATCGGGTAGATGCGCTCCTGCTCCACGGCCGGGCGTTGATCGACCACTTTGGCGTCCACCGGTACCGGCAGGCTGCCGGCCCACAACAGCGGGCTGGCGAACACCAGGCAAGCGGCCACGGCATTACGGATGGCAACAGGCGCGCTCATTGGCGACCCAGGCGGCGCCCTGCGCCGAAGTGAAGCTCCAGGATGTCTGGCAGTTGCATGGTTGTCTCCCTGTTCAACCCGCCAAGCCTCGACACTTGTCCGGTGCAAGTCAAGCAAAGCCAAAGAAGCGATTGAAACAGTCTGCGACAAGGGCCGCGCCCTGCTCATCGTTCAGGTGCAGGTGGTGACCACCGGGTAGCGTCACCTGCTCAAAGGGTAGCTGCTCCAGCAAGCCGGTGTGGCGCGCCAGCATGCCGTCGGCGGCCACCACCAGTTGCGCCGGGCAATTCACCCGGCGCACATGGGCCATGGCCTGGGCTTCGCTCAGGCGCACGGGTGATGGCAGGGTCAGGCGGCTGTCGCTGCGCCAACTGTAGCCACCGGGCACCGGCATGAGGCCACGCTGGGCCAGCAACTCGGCCGCTTCGCGGCTGACTGCCACCATGCCCTTCATGCGGGCATATACGCCCTCTTCCAGCGTTGCGTACACCGACTTGCGTTTGCCATCCAGCCGCAGCTGGGCCTGAAGTGCCATTCCCAGGCGTTCGCCTGCGTCCTGCTCGGCCCCCGTTGGCGGGATGACGCCGTCGATCAGCGCCAGGTGGCTGACCCGGTCGGGCAAGGCGCCGGCCAGTTGCACCGAAATGATTGCACCTAGCGAATGGCCCAGCAGGGCGAAACGCTGCCAGCCCAGTTGCTCGGCCACACGCAGCACATCATGGGCGTAGTCGGCCAAGGCATAGCCGGCGCCGAGCGGGCGGTGTTCCGAGTAACCATGCCCGGCCAGGTCCAGGGCGACGATGCGCAGGCCCTTCAGTTGCGGCGCCAGGCGAGCCAAGCTGTTGGCGTTGTCCAGCCAACCGTGCAAGGCGATCACCGGCAACCCGTCCTCGGGGCCGAACAGGTGCGCAGCCAATTCGATATGGCCAAGGCTCAGGCGGACTTCCTCGACCTGCGCGCTCATGCCTGGCTCCAGCGGTCGAACAGGCCCTTGATAAGGCTGGCGGTGTCGGTCGGGCGCTCCAGCGGGAACATGTGCCCGCCAGGTACGCTGTGATATTCCCCCCTGGGCATACCACGCACCGCCAGGGTGTGGTGACGGCGGATAACGTTACTGCGCTCGCCACGCACCATGGCCAGCGGCACTTGCAACTGCCGTGCAGGCGCCGGGCTGGTGTGCGGGATGCTGCGGTAGATGCTGATTTCGGTGGCTGGATCGAAGCGCAGTTGCAGCCCCTGCTCCATCGCTTGCAGGCCGTGGTCTACATAGGCATCGAGGCACTCGGGGTCAAAGTGGCGAAACAGTGACTTACCGGCAAAATAGTCGCGCGCGCTGTCACGGTCGCTGAAGGTTTCGCGGCGCCCCAAGGTGCGGCCGGCCGGGGTGATGCGGTCAATGAAGCCGAATCGCTTGGCCGTGCGCAGCAGCCACTGGTCGGCACGGGTGAGTACCGGCGAGTCAAGCATGACCACGCCACGGTAGTACTCCGGGCGGCGCAGGGCCGCGTGCAAATGCAACACCCCGCCCAGCGAATGCCCCACGCCCCATACCGGCCCATCCTGCTGCGCCAGATGGTGCAACAGTTCATCCACCAGGCTTTGCCAGTTGTCGTCCACCGGAAAGCGCGGATCGTGCCCGTGCTGGGCCAGGTGCTGCACCTGGTAGTCCGGCGCCAGGGCAGCAAACAGCTTGCCGTAGGTAGCCGAGGGGAAACCGTTGGCATGAGCGAAGAAGATCTGCTGCGACATGGCGCCTGGTCCGGACGGGAATGATGGCCCATTGTCGGCATCGGGGCCCCGTTCGGCAATGTCCGGAAAGGTCATCGGCGAGGGCTATCAGGTCACGCCGACGGGTCGAAACTGGCAAGCGAACGATGCAGGCAGGCTTGCACGTAGCCCAGCTGGCTCTCCAGCGCTTCGCGGGCCTGACGCTGCTCCGTGTAGTCAAGCTGCAAGCGGCGCAGGGCCAGGCAGCTGGTTTGCAGCAAGCGGGACACCTGCAGGCAGGCATCCTGAAGGACAAGCAAGTCCTGCAGGCTGTTCTCTCTGTCAGCAGCGTTCAGCACGCTGCTGGTGTTGACCGTTTTCATCAGGCTGTAGAGCTTGGCATCGGCCGAGTCTCGCAGCAGGCTGTATCGGGCAAAGTCCAGTGCAATGCCTTGCTCGACCATGTCCAGGGTGGGCTGCAGATCCATGGAGCTCAACAGCTCCCCCATAACACCCTTCATACGCCGCTCCCTGCTTTGTGCCTTTCGGGCAACGCTAGCAAGGGGCCATCTACTGCGGCAACTGACAAAAATGCCAGTTGCCTTGCCGGTTTCAGGGTTTCAAGTTGGATAACTGATCCCATTGAGGGTCATCAACCCGGCCAGTGGCCAATCCCCTTCAAGCTCCGCCAGGCTGGCGGTGCTCATGGCTGCCGGCTGTTGCTGGTGACCATGCTCCAGCAACCCGACCAGGGTGCCCACCAGCGGCTGGTGGCTGACCAGCAGCACATGCTCCAGCCCCAACCGTTCAATTTCGCCGATCACCTGCTGCACGTCACTTTCGGGGGTCAGCCAGGGCACGGTACGCACCGGCTCGCTGAAACCCAGTGTGTCATGCACCAGCGCCGCCGTTTGCTGGGCGCGCACGTAGGGGCTGGCGACAATCGCCAGCAGCGGCTGCCCAAGCAGGCGTGCAGCGCTGTGCAGCACTTGCTCGCGCCCATGCGCCGTCAGCCGGCGCTCGGCATCAGTGTTGGCTCGCGGCTCGGCTTCACCGTGGCGCAGCACCCACAGCTTCACAGCTTGGGCTCCTCGTCCCGCACCGGGTGCGCAGCCGGGGCCACGGCATGCGGCGCCTCGCCTTCCGGGGCACGCGGTGCGGGCCAGTCGGCAAACGGCCAAGGCTTCTGGTCAGTGTGGAAGCTGCCGAAGCGGCCGATCTGCGCCAGGTACTGGCTCAGGCTGTCGCCGAAGTTCATCAGGCTGGCGCTGGGCGCACCATAGATCAGGCGGTAGATCAGCTGTACCAGCACCAAGCCACCGAGCAGCAATTCGGCCAGTTGCCAGACCACCAGGAACACCAGCATCCACAGGACCCGCAGGATGATCGACTCGCGCTGGGCGCGTTCGGGCGTATCGTTCATGTGTTGCTCCTTGCTGTGTCAGAGCCGCCAAGGGCTCAGTTGAAACCGCTGATGGAAATGAAATCGACATCGGTCTTGGGCTCGGCGCGCATCAGGTGCTCGATGACCTGGTTCAACGTGCGGCCTTCGAACAGGATGGCATGCAGGCCCGCTACCAGCGGCATGTAAACCTGCACTTCCTGGGCCTTGGCCTTGAGCACCTTGATTGTGTTGACGCCTTCGGCCACCTCGCCCAGGCGGCTGACCGCCTGTTCCAGGCTCAGGCCCTGGCCCAGGGCATGGCCCACCTGGTAATTGCGGCTCTTGGGTGAAGAGCAGGTAACGATCAGGTCACCAACGCCGGCCAGGCCCAGGAAGGTCATGGGGTTGGCCCCCTGGCTGACGGCAAAACGGGTCATCTCGGCCAGGGCGCGGGTAATCAGCATGCTCTTGGTGTTCTCGCCCATGCCCAGCGCCACGGCCATGCCGGCGATGATGGCGTATACGTTCTTCAGCGCCCCGCCCAGTTCGACGCCGAAGCGGTCAGTACTGGCGTAGACACGGAACGTACGGCCGTGCAGCACGGCCTGCACTTGCTGGCAGAGTTTTTCGTCCTCGCTGGCGACCACGGTAGCGGTGAGCGCGTGCTCGGCAATCTCACGGGCCAGGTTGGGCCCCGACAGCACGCCAATGCGGGCCTCGGGGGCGATCTCTTCAAGGATCTGGCTCATCAGCTTGAAGCTTTGCGCCTCGATACCCTTGGTCAGGCTGACCAGGCCCTTGCCGCGCAACAGCTCGGCGTGGGGGGCCAGCACACTGCGCAGGGCGCTGGATGGCAGGGCGACGAAAATCAGTTCGCTGGCCTGCAAGGTGGCCAGCAGGTCATTGACCGGTTCCACGCCATCATGCAGGCGGATGCCTTTGAGGTAGCGCGGGTTCTCGCGATTGACCCGCATGGCCTCGGCCTGCGCCGGGTCGCGCATCCATTGGCGCACCGGCATACCGTTTTCTGCCAGCAGGTTCGCCACGGCGGTGCCGAAGCTGCCGCCCCCCAGAACTGCAACAGGTTGCTGTTCAGTCATATCCAATCCGTTAAAGCCAAAAGTTAAGTGGCGACACCGCCATTATACGGCTCGCCTGCCATGCGCCAAGGCTAGCGATGCAGATGACACTGTCATGGCCACGTTGCAACAAATGTAGGAGCGAGCTTGCTCGCGATGCGCCGCGCGGGCGGCGCTCGGTTTCCGCCCCCATAAATGCGTCAAGACAGACACGCTGCAAAACACTTCACATCGCTGGCAAAACCCCCAAGGTCAGTTACCATGCCTGTTTCAATCCTGATACAAGGCCGCCCCGTGTTCCCTGGCACGCCCCCGTTCCCGCGCCTGCTCATACTGACCGCCCTGCTCGGTGGCCCAGCCATGGCCGACGATCTGTTCATCGACAACAGCGACCTGCCGCAGGTTCTGACTGCCACGCGCCTCAAACAATCCCCGGCGGCCGTCCCGGGCAGCATGACGGTGCTCGACAGCGACCTGATCCGCGCCAGCGGCGCTCGCGACATCCCCGAACTGCTGCGCCTGGTGCCGGGCATGATGATCGGCTACAGCGCCGGCAACCAGCCCACGGTGAACTACCACGGCAGCAACGCCAGCGAAGCGCGGCGCATGCAGGTACTGATCGATGGCCGCTCGGTGTACCGTGCCGGCCTGGCCACGGTGGACTGGAGCGATATTCCCCTGGCCATGGAAGACATCGAGCGCATCGAAGTGTTTCGCGGCCCCAACACGGTCAGCTACGGCGCCAACGCGCTGATGGCAGTGGTCAACATCCTCACCCGCAACCCCGCCGACAGCCATGGCACACGGATGAAAGTGACCCGCGGCCAGGATGGCATCAACGACTTCTATGCCAGCCACGGCTTCGGCTGGGACGGCGGCGACATGCGCCTGTCGCTGTCTGGCCAACAGGACGACGGTTTTGACCACGACCAGTTCGGCCAGGATTACCGCGACAGCCGCCGACTGACCCGTTTCAACCTCAGCGCCAGCCACAACCTGGCGGCCGACCAGACCCTGGAATGGCAGCTGGCAGCAAAGGAAGGCAGCAACCAGCGGCCCTATACCTATCAACCGGTATTCGCCAGGTACGAGGCCGGTAACAACGCGGACGTTAATGCCAAGGACTATGCCGGTTCGTTGCGCTGGACCAAGGATTTCAGTTCCGAGCACAGCCTTTATATCCAGGGCTCTGCGCAGCACTTCGACCGCCAGCAAGTGTGGCGTGCGTGTGACGCCTTGCAGTCATTCAGCCCGGAATTGACCCAGATCTGGCAACTGAACCCTGACTTCGCCGAAAAAGTGGCGCGAGGCATTGCTACCGGCGCCCCCCTTTCGACCAGTGACCCCGTGCTGGGTGGGCTTTTGCAGAAGGTGCAGCAGCAATGGGAAAACGGTGGCAAGCAGCAGGTGTGCGGCGACGTTGACCAGAGCACCCGCGAAACCCGTTATGACCTCGAAATCCAGGACACCCTGAGCCTGACCGACAGCCTGCGCCTGCTCAGCGGCATGAACTACCGCTATGATCGTGCCGACTCGCAGACCTATTTCAACGGCAGCATCGACGACCAGACATGGCGCCTGTTCGGCCAGCTGGAGTGGCGCGCCGACGAGCACTGGATCCTGCAGGGTGGAACAATGTTCGAAGACTCGCGCCTGTCCGGCAGCTCGCTGACCCCGCGTGTTGCGGTCAACTACCTGATCACCCCGCGCCACGGCCTGCGTGCGGTGTACTCCGAGGCGGTGCGCTCACCCGACATGTTCGAGAACAACATCAACTGGAGTTATACGGTCAAGAACCTGACCCCCAATGCATTCGGGCTGCAAAACGGCCAATACTTCGTCAAGACCCGCGGCCCGGGCGACCTCGACCAGGAGCGCATGCGCTCGCGCGAGCTGGGCTACAACGGTTACTTCAGCGACATCGACCTGAGCATGGATGTGAAGCTGTTCTACGACGAGATCACCGGAATGATCAGCGAGCCCCTGAAGAACAACCAGTACATCGCCAGCAACGCAAACAAGGCCAGGTTCAGTGGCAGCGAGGCGCAACTGGACTGGCGCCCCACCCTGCGTGACCGGCTGCGCCTGACCTACGCCTACGTCGACGCCTGGGCCAGCAACCCCAACGACAGCCGCCTCACTGCCCGCAACAGCGGCTCGGCCGGCTGGATGCGCGAATGGGGCGAGGGCTGGTCGAGCGCGCTGTTCTACTACGGCGACGATGCGCTCAACCAGTACCGCTACGAGCGCGTGGACCTGCGCGTGGCCAAGCGTTTTCGGGTGCAGGGCAGCAATCTGGAGCTGGCAGCGCTGTGGCAGCAGCGGCTGGACGATGAGCCGACCACCTACGTACAGAACCTTTACGACAGCCGCCACCGCTTCAGTGTCAGCGCGGAGCTGGAGTTCTGATGGCCCTGCTGCTGCGCCTGTTGTTGCTGTGCCTGTGGCCGCTGGGGCCGCTGTCTGCCAGCGAGATTCTGCTGGTAGGCGCCGAGGACCAGCCCGGCATCCGCAGCTTCGTCGCCGCACTCGAAAACCGTCGACCGCACGATCACGTACATTTCCAGGCCATCGCCGACCTGCCCCGCCCCGGCAAGCTCAAGGCCGACCAGCGCCTGATTCTGCTCGACAATGCCGCGCTGGAGTGGCGCCTGGGTGAAAACGCCGGCCCGCCGGCCCTGGTCATGCGGGTCAGCCGGGTACAGGCTGAACAGCGCCTGGGAAAGTCGCGCCCCGCGTTCCTCACCCTGCTGTGGAGCGACGCGCCGCTGGGCCGGCAATTGCGCCTGGCGCGTTACCTGTTGCCACAGGCACAGCGCATTGGTGTGCTGTACGGCGAACACAGTGCCTTCCTGCTTGAAGAGCTGCGCCATGCGGCCCGCCCGCTAGGCCTGGAGATCATTGCCCAGGACTGGCCCGACCTGCGTGACAGCCGGCCCCTGCAGCACCTGCTGGGCAACAGCGATGTGTTGCTGGGCCTGGACGACCCCGACTTGTACAACTCCAAGACGGCAAAGAACCTGCTGTTGAGCAGCTATGGCCGGCAAATGGCACTGATCGGCCCAAACGCCGGCTTCGTGCGCGCCGGTGCGCTGGCCAGCACCTACAGCGACCAGGATGACTGGCTGGCGGTGCTCGACCAGTTACTCGACCAACCCCCTGCGCGCTGGCCGCGCAGCCTGTACCCGGCACACTACGGGGTCAGCGGCAACCAACAGGTAGCCCGCGCCCTGGGCCTGGAACCGATCGATCCGAACGCCGCCGCCAAGGCCCTGGCCGAAGGAGAACCCACCCCATGAGCAAGCGCCTGAGCTGGGACATCCACACCCGCACCCAGATCATCAGCCTCGGCCCTGCCCTGCTGCTGACCCTGCTGCTGATCAGCTTCTTTACCTTCGTGCGTATCCAGGACTTGCGCCAGGAACTCAACCATACCGGGCAATTGATCGCCAACCAGCTGGCTCCGGCCTCGGAATACGGCGTGATTTCGGGCAACAACGAAGTGCTTGAAGGCCTGATGCGGGCGACCCTCAGCATCCCCCACGTGCGCTTCCTCGAAGTGCAGGACAGCCGCAACCACATCCTGGTGTACGTCGAGCAGTCCGATGAAAGCGCCAACCGTGCGCAGCGCGTCGAAGTGTTCCAGGCGCCCATCCGCCTGCAGCAGATTCGCCTGGACAGCGACTTCCTGCAGCAGGGCAAAGCCACCACACCTGCCATCGGCGATGACTACCTGGGCCGGGTGATCGTCGGCATGTCCGATGACGCCTTCAGCCAGCGCCAGCAGGAAATCGTGATCAAGGCCGGCATCCTGGCCCTGTTTGCCTTGCTGTTCACCTTCCTGCTGGCGCGCCGCCTGGCCCTGAGCCTGGCCAAGCCCATCAGCGACATGGGCCATGCAGTCAAGGCCATTCAACAAGGCGAATACAACACCCCGCTGCCCGTGGTGGATGACAGCGAGCTGGGCCACCTGGCGAGCCACATCAACAACCTGGCCAGCGCCCTGGAGCAGGCCAGCGATGAACAGAAGCAGGCCATCGCCGAGCTGATCCAGGCCCGCGAGGAGGCCGAGCAGGCCAACCGCGCAAAATCGGACTTCCTGGCAATGATGAGCCACGAGTTGCGCACGCCGATGAATGGCGTGCTCGGCATGCTGCAACTGCTGGAAACCACACCGCTGAGCAGCGAGCAGGCCGAATACACCGCCGTAGCCAGCGAATCCACCGGGCATTTGCTGAAAGTCATCAACGACATCCTCGATTTCTCGCGCATCGAGCGCGCCGCGCTGCAACTGGAATACATCGACTTCAACCTGGGCGACCTGATAACCAGCAGCGTCCAGTCGTTCCAGCACAGTGCCCAGCAACGCGGCCTGGACTTGCACCTGCAACTGCCAGCCGGCATCGAGCCGTTGCAAGTGAACGGCGACCCCACGCGCATACGCCAGATCCTGCTGAACCTGGTCGGCAACGCACTGAAGTTCACCGAGCGTGGCCAGGTACAGGTGGAGGCGCGCTGGCAGGTGCTCGACCGGCAGTTGATCTGGCTGACCTGCAGCGTGCGCGATACCGGTATCGGCATCGACAGCGACCGCCTGGAAATGATGTTTGTCGCCTTCCAGCAGGCCGACAGCTCCATCTCCCGCCGTTATGGCGGCACCGGGCTGGGCCTGTCGATTGCCCGCACCCTGGCCGAACGCATGGGCGGCAAGCTTCGCGGTGAAAGCCGCGCGGGCCTTGGCTCCACGTTTACCCTCGAGATGCCCCTGGCCCTGGCCGGCCCTCCACCCAGCCCGCCGGCCTTGCCAACCCACAAGGCTACGACCATGCCCGGCAGCGACCAGGTGCTCCTGGTAGAGGACAATCCGGTCAACCAGAGCGTCATTGAAGCCATGCTTCGCAGCCTGGGCCTGGCGGTATGCACGGCGGAAGATGGCCTTGAGGCAGTGGACCTTGTCAGCCGCCAGCGCTTCGCTGCCGTGCTGATGGACTGTCGCCTGCCACACCTGGACGGCTATGAGGCGACCCGGCGTATCCGCCAGCTGGCCAACGGCGCCGGGTTACCGATCATCGCCCTGACCGCCAACGCCTTGCAGGGCGACCGCGAGCGTTGCATCGCCGCCGGCATGGATGACTACCTGAGCAAACCCTTGCGCCGCACCGAACTGCAGCAAGTGTTGCAGCGCTGGCTACCCGGTCGGACAACCGCGACTGGCGATAAATGCTAAAGTGCGGCAGTCTTAAGGACTGGACAGGACCGTCGTCGGACCTGAAAATAGACGTTTCAGTGCACACCTGTACTTCTTTCGCCAGGTGCGCTGTGACTTTCACCACAACGCAATAGTCTACCTGTAGGCTGCCGCCCCAAAGCTTTTGCTTTTCGGGACGGCCGGGAAGATTCATCCCCTGCCACAGGGGGTTATTGAGGAGCTCGCATGACCAAACAACACGCCTTTACTCGGGAAGACCTGCTGCGCTGCAGTCGCGGTGAGCTGTTCGGCCCAGGTAATGCGCAACTGCCCGCGCCGAACATGCTGATGGTCGATCGCATCACCCATATCAGCGAAGAAGGCGGCAAGTACGGCAAAGGTGAATTGGTCGCCGAGCTGGATATCACCCCGGACCTGTGGTTCTTTGCCTGCCACTTCGAAGGCGACCCGGTAATGCCGGGCTGCCTGGGCCTCGATGCCATGTGGCAGCTGGTAGGTTTCTTCCTCGGCTGGCAAGGCCTGCCGGGCCGCGGTCGCGCCCTGGGTTCGGGCGAAGTGAAATTCTTTGGCCAGGTATTGCCGGTTGCCAAGAAAGTCACTTACAACATTCAGATCAAGCGCGTCCTGAAGGGCAAGCTGAACATGGCCATCGCCGATGGCTCGGTCAGCGTCGACGGCCGCGAGATCTACACCGCCGAAGGCCTGCGGGTCGGCGTGTTCACCTCCACTGACAATTTCTAAGGGTTATTCGCATGCGCCGCGTCGTTATCACTGGTCTGGGCATCGTATCGTGCCTGGGCAATGACAAAGCTACCGTCACCGAAAACCTGCGCAACAGCCGTCCGGGTATCCGCTTCAACCCGGAATACAAGGAAATGGGGCTGCGTAGCCAGGTTTCCGGGTCCATCGACCTCAACCTCGAAGAACTGATCGACCGCAAGGTCTACCGCTTCGTCGGTCACGCTGCTGCTTACGCCTACCTGGCCATGCAGGACGCGATCAAGGACGCTGGCCTGACCGAAGAGCAGGTTTCCAACCCGCGCACCGGCCTGGTAGCCGGCTCCGGCGGCGCCTCGACCCTGAACCAGATGGAAGCGCTGGACACCCTGCGTGAGAAAGGCGTCAAGCGCGTCGGCCCATACCGCGTAACCCGCACCATGGGCAGCACCGTTTCGGCGTGCCTGGCCACCCCGTTCAAGATCAAGGGTATCAACTACTCGATCTCGTCGGCCTGCGCCACCTCGGCACACTGCATCGGCACCGCCCTGGAGCAGATCCAGTGGGGCAAGCAGGACATCGTCTTCGCCGGTGGCGGTGAAGAAGAGCACTGGAGCCAGTCGTTCCTGTTCGATGCCATGGGCGCCCTGTCGACCAAGCGCAACGAAACCCCGGAACTGGCCTCGCGCGCCTACGACGCCGACCGTGATGGCTTCGTCATCGCGGGTGGTGGTGGCATGGTAGTGGTCGAGGAACTGGAACACGCCCTGGCCCGTGGCGCCAAGATCTACGCCGAAATCGTTGGCTACGGTGCCACTTCCGACGGTTACGACATGGTTGCCCCGAGCGGCGAAGGTGCCATCCGCTGCATGCAGCAGGCACTGTCCACCGTCGACACCCCGATCGACTACCTGAACACCCACGGCACCTCGACCCCGGTCGGTGACGTTGCCGAGATCAAGGGCGTTCGCGCAGTATTCGGCGACAAGGCACCGAAGATCAGCTCGACCAAGAGCCTGTCCGGCCACTCGCTGGGCGCCGCTGGCGTGCACGAAGCGATCTACTGCCTGCTGATGATGGAAAACAACTTCATCGCCGGCTCCGCCAACATCGACGAACTGGACCCGGAAGTCGCTGACCTGCCGATCCAGCTTAAAACCGAAGAAAACGCCAAGATCGACACGGTCATGAGCAACAGCTTCGGCTTTGGCGGCACCAACGCCACCCTGGTGCTCAAGCGCTGGGAAGGCAAGTGATTCGCTGATGCGGTAATCGAAAACGCCCCGACTGGTTCGGGGCGTTTTTATTTGTGTTGCCTGTGCTGGCCCTATCGCCGGCAAGCCAGCTCCCACAGGACTCCACGGGGCCCGAAGCTTGTGCAGGACCTGTGGGAGCTGGCTTGCCGGCGATAGGGCCAGCACAGGCAACCCATTACTTCTGCTTAGGCAGTACAGCCAGAAAATTCTCCTTGGCCACTTTGTTGGCTACCGCCTCCGGCAACGCATCCAGAAACGGCCTGAACCCGTGCATCTGCTCCCCCAGGCTGCCAAACCGCCCCACCACATCCGACCCCAGCATGAACCGCTCCGGGTACTTCTCGACCAACGCCAGCCATTGCTTGCGCGGCACACCTTTAGCATCCAGCAGGTAAGGCTGCAGCACACTCCACGACAGGTCCACATACAGGTTCGGGTAATCCTCCAGCAACCGCGTCAGCACCGGCAGCAGAAAATCCATCTGCGTCTGGTGCCGGTGTATCTCCATGCTGCTGCCGGCGTGCGCCCAGATAAACCGGGTGTGCGGGTGGTTGCGCAGCGGCTCTTCGATTTCAGCCAGGTACAGCGGGTTGCGCTCGCGCTTGGAGGTGATGTTGGAATGCAGCAACACCGGTAAGTCACGCTCAGCGGCCAAATGGTAGATACGCGTCATGGCTTCGTTGTTGGCCCGTGGCGTGTCACCACTGGTGAGCGCTGTCAGGTCATCGTGACGGGTAAACACCTCGCCAATGCCCTGCCACAGCCCTGGATACAGCTCCAGCATCCGCTCGATGTGGCTGACCGCATTCTTGTCCACCGGATTGAAGCCGGTCAGGAACGGATGAAAGCGCTTGCGCTGCTCAGCCGGCAACTGCTGCAGGGCTGCGGCCACATAGGTGTCGGTGGCGCTGTACCAGTAGGCATCGGCGTCGTCACCGGCGTAGTAGCGCGGGCGCTTGGGCTCGTCTTCGTGCCACTTCTTGGCCACCGGTATGCCGGAAATCATCGATTGCTCGATGCCTGCGGCGTCCATGGCCTTCAGCAACGCTGGCATGCCTTCGCTCTCCTGGAAGAAGTCGACGTAATGCAGGTGGGCATCGCTGTAGCGGTAGTCACGCGCGTGTGCCGCCTGGCACAGCCAGCCCATCAACAACACGCAGAACAGCGCTTTGGCAAGCATGGGCAACTTCCTTATCCGAGTGCGGGAACAGTAGACCTGCCGGCAAACGGGACGGTTCAGCCGAGGCAGGTAAACCGCTATGCTTGAGGCATTTCCAACTCAACTGGAGCCCGCCCCATGAGCAGCCCCTTGATCATCCGCCCGCGTGCCGAATCGGTCGAGGGCCAGCCGATCCTGCGCCCGCTGCCGGCAGCCCAGTGCCGCAGTGTCGGCCCGTTCGTGTTTTTCGACCATATGCTGGAAACCGACTATGCCCCAGGGCATGGCATGGACATCCGCCAGCACCCGCACATCGGTTTGTCGACCCTTACCTACCTGTTCGAGGGGGCGATCCTGCACAAGGACAGCCTGGGCTCGGAGCAGCGCGTACTGCCCGGCGATGTCAGCTGGATGACGGCGGGCAGCGGCGTGGCCCATGTCGAGCGCACGCCTGCCGATGCCCTGGCCCATGGCTCGCGCCTACACGGCTTGCAGGTGTGGCTGGCCTCGCCGCGTGAACATGAACAAGGCGCGGCAAGCTATAGCCATCACCCGGCGGCAAGCCTGCCAGTCAGTGACAGCCTGGGGGTGCGCATTTGCATGATTGCCGGTAGCGGGTTCTGCCTGGAGTCACCGGTGCCAGTGCTGTCCCCTACCCTTTATGCGCATGTGCGGATGCAGCCCGCGACTACCCTGCTGGTGCCGAATGAGCATGCGCAGCGGGCGCTGTATCTGCTGGATGGGGAGTTGTTGATGGATGAGGAGGACGTGGAGCCGTGCAGCCTGGTGGTGCTGCCGGAGGGTGAAGAGGTAACGCTGTATGCGGAGGAAGAATGCCAGTTGGTGCTGATTGGTGGCGCGCCGCTGGATGGGCCGCGGCGGATGAACTGGAATTTCGTGGCCAGTGAACCGGAGCTGATCGAGCGGGCCAGGGCGCGGTGGGCGGCGGGGGATTGGCCGGTGGTGCCGGGGGAAATGTCGAGGATAGAGTTACCCAGGTGATTTTGGGGCTGCTTTGCAGCCCATCGCCGGCAAGCCAGCTCCCACAACAACGACGTACGCTGTACCTGTGGGAGCGGGCGTGCCCGCGAAGGGCTGCAAAGCAGCCCCAATTCACAGTCAGCGGTGGAACACTTCAGTCAGCAGGTTATGCATCGAGCGGAACGCCCGTTCCGAAGTACGCCGGTCATACTGCATCTTGCCCGGCACATTGGCGCCCGGGTCGGTAAACGAATGCACCGCCCCACCATAGCTCAGCAACTGCCAGTCCACCTTGGCCGCGTTCATCTCGTCTTCGAATGCCGGCAACTGCTCCTTCGGCACCAGCGGGTCGGAAGCACCATGCAGCACCAGCACCGAGCCCTTGATGCGCTTGGCATCTTCCGGGTTCGGCGTGTCCAGCGTGCCATGGAACGACACCGCTGCACGCAGGTCGGCACCGGTGCGCGCCAACTCCAGCGCACAGCAGCCACCAAAGCAGAAACCGAACGTGGCAACCTTGCCCGGCTCCAGCAGCGCCTTTGACTGCCCCAACAACTGCGCCAAGGCTTCCTGCATACGCTTGCGCAGCTCGCCCCGGTCGTTCTTCAGCGGCATCATCGCCGCGCCGGCCTCATCAGCATTGGACGGACGCACTGACTGCCCGTACAAGTCGGCAATCAGCACCACATAGCCTTTTTCGGCCACTTCCTTGGCAATGCGCTCAGCCCCTTCGCCAATGCCCATCCAGTTCGGCGCCATCACCAGGCCAGGCCGGCCCAGCGCCCCTGGCTCATAGACCAGGCGGCTTTCGTAGCTTTTGCCGGACAGGTGATAAACCAGCGATTCGACGATTACCTTGCTCATCAAGCACTCCTTAGGCACTTACTATAAAAAGCCTGCCATGAAAAAAGCCCGCCGAAGCGGGCTTTCCTTTACATCAACTCAAGCAGACAGCTCGACCAGCAGCTTGTTCAGGCGACGAACGTAGGCCGCCGGGTCCTTCAAGCTGTCACCGGCCGCCAGGGCCGCCTGATCGAACAGGATGTGCGACAACTCGGCGAAGCGGTCTTCGCTCTGCTCGTTATCCAGCTTCTCGATCAGCGGGTGGCTCGGGTTGAACTCGAAGATCGGCTTGGACTCCGGCACTTTCTGCCCGCTGGCCTCCAGGATCTGGCGCATCTGCAGGCCCAGGTCCTGTTCGCCAATGGCGAGGATCGCCGGCGAATCGGTCAGGCGGTGCGAAACGCGCACTTCGGCCACGCTGTCACCCAGCGCACCCTTCAGGCGCTCGACCAGGCCTTCCTTGTCCTTGGCCACTTCTTCCTGGGCCTTCTTGTCTTCTTCCGAATCCAGGTTGCCCAGGTCCAGGTCGCCACGGGCGACGTCGACAAAGGCCTTGCCGTCGAACTCGTTAAGGTAGCTCATCAGCCACTCGTCGATGCGGTCGGTCAGCAGCAGCACTTCGATGCCTTTCTTGCGGAAGACTTCCAGGTGCGGGCTGTTCTTGACCTGCGCGTACGACTCGCCGGTGAGGTAATAAATCTTGTCCTGGCCTTCCTTGGCACGGGCCAGGTAGTCGGCCAGGGCGACGCTTTGCTCGCCGCTGTCGTCCTGGGTAGAAGCGAAGCGCAGCAGGCCGGCGATCTTTTCCTTGTTGGCGAAGTCTTCGGCCGGGCCTTCCTTCAGCACCTGGCCGAAGTTTTTCCAGAAGCCCTTGTACTGCTCAGGCTCGTTCTTCGCCAGCTTCTCCAGCATGTCCAGCACGCGCTTGGTCAGCGCGGTCTTCATCGAATCGATGATCGGGTCTTTCTGCAGGATTTCCCGCGACACGTTCAGCGACAGGTCGTTGGAGTCGACCACACCCTTGATGAAACGCAGGTACAGCGGCAGGAACGACTCGGCCTGGTCCATGATGAACACGCGCTGCACGTACAGCTTCAGGCCGCGTGGCGCTTCGCGCTGGTACAGGTCGAACGGCGCACGGGCCGGCACGTACAGCAGCGAGTTGTATTCCAGCTTGCCTTCGACCTTGTTGTGGCTCCAGGCCAGCGGGTTTTCGAAGTCATGGCCGATGTGCTTGTAGAACTCCTGGTACTCCTCGTCCTTCACCTCGGTGCGCGAACGGGTCCACAGGGCGCTGGCGCGGTTGACGGTTTCCCATTCTTCGGCCGGCTGCTCTTCGCCTTCGGCGCCAGCCTGCTCTTTCGGCAACTGGATCGGCAGGGCGATGTGGTCGGAGTACTTCTTGACCACGTTGCGCAGGCGCCAGCCATCGGCAAATTCTTTCTCTTCCTGTTTCAGGTGCAGGACGATACGGGTGCCGCGCTGTGGCTTGTCGATCGTGGCGACTTCGAACTCACCCTCGCCTTTCGACGACCAGTGCACACCTTCAGCGGCTGGCTGACCGGCACGACGGCTGTATACGTCGACTTTGTCGGCCACGATGAACGCGGAGTAGAACCCTACGCCGAACTGACCGATCAGGTGCGAGTCCTTCTTCTGGTCACCGGTGAGGTTTTTCATGAAGTCGGCGGTGCCGGACTTGGCGATGGTACCCAGGTGGGCGATGACGTCTTCGCGGCTCATGCCGATGCCGTTGTCCTCAAGGGTAACGGTACCGGCATCCTTGTCGAAGCTCAGGCGAATCTTCAGGTCGGCGTCATTTTCGAGCAGCTCTGGCTTGGCCAGGGCTTCGAAACGCAGCTTGTCGGCGGCGTCGGAGGCGTTGGAAACCAGCTCCCGCAGGAAGATTTCCTTGTTCGAGTACAGCGAGTGAATCATGAGGTGCAGCAGTTGCTTTACCTCGGTCTGGAAGCCCAACGTTTCCTTTTGTGTTTCCACAGTCATGGTCTTCGAAACTCCGATCTGATGGCAGTTGGCGCCTGGCGGCCGACTCGGCCTGCGTTAACGGCGGATGTCATTCAGATGGGGGCTGCCCGGATGATTTCAAGGGCTTTTCCGGCTCGATCTTGAAATGCGCCCGGGCCGTGGCAATCGGCGCCTGCCGGTCACCTTGCCAGGCGGTGATGGCCACGTTGGTTACCCGGCGGCCCTGGCGCCACAGTTGGCACTGTGCGTAGGTATCGCGCAAATGCCCGGCGCGCAGGTAGTCGATTGAAAAGTCGATGATCTTCGGGATGCTCACGCTTTCGCTGTAGATCAACAGGTACAACGCGGCGGACAGCTCCATGAAACCCGCTATCACACCGCCGTGGATGGCAGGGAGCAACGGATTGCCGATGTTGTCGGGGTTGGCCGGCAAGCGGAAAAGCAGGTCATCGCCCTGGCGTTCGCATACGATGCCGATCAGCCCGGCATAGGGGATCAGCGCCAGCAATGGCCCGTAGTCTCCCACCGCGTGGGCGGCGTTGAGTTGCTGGCGAACCGCGTACGGAATCATGCCCCACCCTCCTTCAGGCTGTTGCCGAAACGGATACCGCCCTTGATCTCCTGCCCCAGGCGCATGAACGTGCCCACCACCTGGCAGATCGGCTGGTCGGGGTCATCCTGGTAGGCGGTTCCACGGGTGAATATCACATCGCGGGTGACCCGGTAACACTGGGCGTGGCCATAGATGTCCTTGCCGGCCTCGGCCGGGTGCATGTAGTCGATTCGCAGGTCCAGGGTGGGGCACACCTCGAAGCGCGGCAGTACGCACAGCGTGGCCATGCCGCAGGTGGTGTCCATCAGCGTGGTCAGCGCGCCGCCATGCACGGCGCCGGTTTGCGGGTTGCCGACAATCGCTGGCGACCAGGGCATGACGAGGGTCATGCCATCGCCATCAGCCAGCGCTACATGCATCTGCAACAACTGGCAATGTTTGAGGGCCGAGAGAAAACGTTCGGCCATGGCCATCAAGGTTGAATCGCTCATTCGCTGTTTCCACCCGTACTGCCGCAGCGGCATAAAAACGTTAAAAAGTCTATATAGAACGGGGCGTTATATATCTGTAACCTTCGCGGAACTTATTCCGCGTAGTTGCACTCGAAGGAACAAGTCACTTATTCCACCAAGGAGAAACACCCCCATGCGTAAACCTTTTGCTTTTGCTCTGATGCTGGCCGCTGCCATGGGCCTGGCCGCTTGCGATAAAGCGAGCGAAGACAAAGCCCAGGACGCACAGCAACACGCCGAGCAAGCCCAGGAAAAAATGGGTGAAGCTCAGGATAAAATGAACGAGGCCGCCAAGGAAAACGCCGAAGCCGCCAAAGATCAGGCTGAAGCCGAGCAGAAAGCTGCCGAAGAGGCCGCACCGGCTACTCCGGCTCCAGAAGCCGCACCAGCCGCTCCGGCGACCGAAGCTGCTCCGGCCGAACCTGCCAAGCAGTAATTGGCTAAAACAAAAAAACCCGACTTTGTCGGGTTTTTTTGTATCTGTATTTAATGGGTTAAACGTTTTAGCTAACTGGTTGGGTAGTGTCCTTGGCCGGTTCGCCCGGCATACTTTCGGTCGGTGTGAACACCATCACATCCAGCACATCCGAATGGAACTCGCGACGGTACAGGATAAAAACCACCCCGACACTCATGACCATGAACAACCAAGGGCTGATGAACCAGCTCAGCATGGCCATACCGAAGTAATACGAACGCAGCCCCAGGTTGAACTGGTTAGCCGCAAGCGACAACACGCGCGCTGCCCGCAAAGCGAATGCCTTGCGCTCCAGTTCATTGACCAGGCGTTCACCAATCATGGGCGCCGACCCCACCAGCACAGCGGCAAAGTTGTACTGACGCATGCACCAGCTGAAGGTGAAGAAGGCATAGACAAAAACCGTCGCCAGGCACAGCAGCTTGATCTCCGACATGCCCTGGGAGGCCTGCTGTACCAGCGGCAGGTCGGCCAGCAGCGACAGCGCCCGGTCAGAAGCGCCAAGCACGGTCAGAATGCCGGCAAGGATGATCAGGGTACTGGAGGCAAAGAACGAAGCGTTGCGCTCAAGGTTGCCGATCACGCTGGCATCGGCAATGCGGTTATCGCGCAGCAGCATGCGGCGCATCCAGTCTTCGCGGTACAGGTGCAACACGCTGGCCAGGCATGCCGTGTCGCGCCCTTTCCAGATGGCATAGCGGGTGTAACCGCCCCAGCACAGGGCAAACCAGGCAATGGCCAGCAGGTTGTTGAAGTTGCTTTGGATGAAGTTCATGTAATGGTTCCCGAAAGGGCCAGGTGCCTATTGGATAGGGACCGGGTTTCGACGCTGGCAAGCCGCAAAAGGCACATACCCACCGTGAATTCTGCACTGCTCATGCAGGCCTCTTCGCGGGCGCGCCCGCTCCCACAGGTACAGCGCCAACGCTGAGGCTTGCGCTTGACCTGTGGGAGCGGGCATGCCCGCGAAGAGGCCGGAACAGGCAAACAAAAAGCCCCGCATCCTTTCGGATACGGGGCTTTCAAGTTTTCACCCTTGGCGGGCACCCTTTTGGCTTGTGGCCGGTGCCGCCCTCAGGCTTCAACTTTACCGGGTCAGGCCAGCGCCTCGCGCGGCTTGCCAAGCATGCGGTCGCAGACCACGGCGCCAGCCAGGGTCACCACCGAAGGTACCAGCCAGGCCAGCCCCTGATCGCTCAGTGGCAGGTGCGCCATGAAGTCTGGCAGCACATGGGCAATGCTGCTGCCCTTGATCGCGTCAACCATGCCGAACACCAGCGACACCAGCATCACCGGCGCCAGGATGCGGGTCGGCGAGTTCCACAGGTCTTTCACGAAGCTCAGGCCGACCACCACGATGCAGGGTGGGTAGATGGCGGTGAGCACCGGGACCGAGAACATGATCAGCTTGGTCAGGCCCAGGTTGGAGATCAGCAGCGAGGAGCCTGCCAGGATCACCACCAGCGCACGGTACGACAGCGGCAAGATCTGGCTGAAGTACTCGGCACAGGCGCACGTCAGGCCAACCGCGGTCACCAGGCAAGCCAAGGCGATCAGCACGGCAAGGAAGCCGCTACCCAGCGAGCCGAAGGTGTGCTGCACGTAGGCATGCAGTACTGCCGCACCGTTGGTGGCGTCAGCCGCAATGTCGTGGCTGCCGGCACCCAGGCGGAACAGGCTGATGTACACCAGGGCCAGGCCGACACCGGCGATCAGGCCGGCGATGACGGCGTAGCGGGTGATCAGCTTCGGCGACTCGACACCGCGCGAGCGAATGGCGTTGACGATCACGATACCGAATACCAGGGCACCCAGGGTGTCCATGGTCAGGTAGCCATCGGAGAAGCCCTTGGAGAACGCGGCGGCGGCGTAGGCCGGCTGTGCCTCACCAATGGTGCCGGCCGGCAGCGCGAAGGCTGCAATACCCAGCACGGCCAAGGCGATGATTTTCAAGGGTGCCAGGAAGCGACCCACGGTATCGAGCAGTTTGCCCGGATACATGGACACGGCCAGGACCACGGCGAAATACACCAGGCTGTAGATGAACAGTGCCAGCGGGCTTTCACCGGTCAGCGGTGCAACGCCCACTTCGAACGACACGGTCGCCGTACGCGGGGTAGCGAACAGCGGGCCGACCGACAGGTAGCACACGGCCGCCAGCAGGCCGCCGAAGAACTTGCCAATCGGGCTGCTCAAGGCATCCATGCCGCCACCGACCTTGGCCAGAGCGACCACGGTGATGACCGGCAAGCCCACGGCGGTCACCAGGAAGCCCAGTGCAGCCATCCATACGTGCGGGCCAGACTGCAGGCCAACGATAGGCGGGAAGATGATATTGCCTGCACCGACGAAAAGCGCAAACGTCATAAAGCCAAGCGCCAGGATATCCTGGCCTTTGAGAACTTTCATTTAAGGTAGTACCACACTGCTGAAATCGGGATTCGAGAGGGGATTTCCCTATGGGTGAGGGAAATGCTGCCCGGCTTGATAGGCCAGACCCGTTTAGCGTGTCGTTCCCTTTTGGGGAGCGGGCACAGAGTGAACGCGTAGATTAACCGTTTTACCGGGTAAACGCACTGGCACAGTGCTGCTTGTCCGATGTGCGTACATGTTTGTCGTCTGTGCGACCGAGAACAGTAGGAATTATCCTCGGATTGAAACATTCGTCTGCATGAAAATTCCTATCAAACCCATCGAAAAATCCATGTCGCCTCCTCTGGCCTCTTCGCGGGCTTGCCCGCTCCCACAGGGATCACCACAGGTTCTGAATGCGGCGATCTTCTGTGGGAGCGGGCAAGCCCGCGAAGAGGCCAGCACAGGAATAACCAACGCCCAGAAACGACAAAGGCCACCCGAAGGTGGCCTCTGTGCGCGTGGGGGGTGTAGCAGTATTACTTCTTGGCTTCCCAGCCAGTCAGCTCGGCCAGGGCCTTGCCGATGTCAGCCAGGGAACGCACGGTTTTCACACCGGCGTCTTGCAGGGCGGCGAACTTCTCGTCCGCAGTGCCCTTGCCGCCAGAGATGATGGCGCCAGCGTGGCCCATGCGCTTGCCCGCAGGTGCAGTAACACCGGCGATGTACGAAACGACTGGCTTGGTCACGTGGGCCTTGATGTAGGCCGCCGCTTCTTCTTCAGCCGAACCGCCGATCTCACCGATCATGACGATCGCTTCGGTCTTCGGGTCTTCCTGGAACAGCTTCAGGATGTCGATGAAGTTGGAGCCCGGGATCGGGTCACCGCCGATGCCGACGCAGGTCGACTGGCCGAAGCCGGCGTCGGTGGTCTGCTTCACAGCTTCGTAGGTCAGGGTGCCGGAACGCGAAACGATACCGACCTTGCCTGGCAAGTGAATGTGACCTGGCATGATGCCGATCTTGCACTCGCCCGGGGTGATGACGCCTGGGCAGTTAGGGCCGATCAGGGTAACACCCAGCTCGTCGCACTTGACCTTGGCATCCAGCATGTCCAGGGTAGGAATGCCTTCGGTGATGCACACGATCAGCTTGATGCCGCCAAAGGCCGCTTCCAGGATCGAGTCTTTGCAGAAAGGAGCCGGAACGTAGATGACCGAAGCGTCAGCGCCGGTAGCTTCTACAGCTTCTTTTACAGTGTTGAACACTGGCAGGCCCAGGTGGGTGGTACCACCCTTGCCTGGGGTCACGCCGCCGACCATCTTGGTGCCGTAGGCGATGGCTTGTTCGGAGTGGAAAGTACCCTGCGAGCCGGTGAAGCCCTGGCAGATGACTTTGGTGTCTTTATTGATCAGGACGCTCATTACTTGCCCTCCGCAGCTTTTACAACTTGTTGAGCAGCGTCGGTCAGGCTGGTGGCCGCAATGATGTTCAAACCGCTTTCTGCCAGTACTTTAGCGCCCAGTTCAGCGTTGTTACCTTCAAGACGAACAACAACCGGAACTTTAACGCCAACTTCTTTCACTGCACCGATGATGCCTTCGGCAATCATGTCGCAGCGAACGATGCCGCCGAAGATGTTGACCAGAACGGCCGCGACATTGCTGTCGGACAGAATGATCTTGAACGCTTCGGTAACGCGCTCTTTGGTAGCACCGCCGCCAACGTCGAGGAAGTTGGCTGGCTTGCCGCCATGCAGGTTGACGATGTCCATGGTACCCATGGCCAGGCCGGCACCGTTGACCATGCAGCCGATGTTGCCTTCCAGGGCAACGTAGTTCAGTTCGAACTTGGCAGCGTGGGCTTCACGGGCGTCGTCCTGCGACGGGTCGTGGAAGGTTTTCAGCTTGGGCTGACGGTACATGGCGTTGGCGTCGATGTTGATCTTGGCATCGAGGCAGTGCAGGTCGCCATCGGCCTTGATCACCAGCGGGTTCACTTCCAGCAGGGCCAGGTCGTGATCCTTGAACAGCTTGGCCAGACCCACGAAGATCTTGGCGAACTGTTGTACTTGCTTGCCTTCCAGACCCAGCTGGAATGCCAGCTCGCGACCCTGGAACGGCTGAGCGCCGACCAGCGGATCGATGGTGGCCTTGAGGATCTTCTCAGGTGTTTCGTGAGCAACTTTCTCGATGTCCACGCCACCTTCGGTGGAAGCCATGAACACGATACGGCGGCTCGAACGATCGACTACAGCGCCCAGGTACAGCTCTTTGGCGATGTCAGTGCAGGATTCGACCAGAATCTTGGAGACAGGCTGACCGTTGGCATCAGTCTGGTAGGTAACCAGATTCTTGCCCAACCACTGTGCAGCGAACGCCTTGGCGTCTTCCTTGCTGCGAACCAGCTTTACGCCGCCCGCTTTGCCGCGACCACCCGCGTGAACCTGGGCTTTGACAACCCACTCGTTCCCGCCGATCTTGTCGCAGGCTTCTGCAGCTTGCTCAGGGGTATCGACTGCGAAACCCTTGGAAACTGGCAGGCCGTATTCAGCGAACAGCTGCTTACCCTGATACTCGTGAAGATTCATGCTTTTTACCGTCTTCGTTAGGTACTGCGCTTCGGCGCTGCGCCATTACTGGCGCCGCACCACCTGTGACCGTTGACCCCGGGTTTTCCCGTGTGATCCGGTCCGGCGGACGTTCCGCGGTGAGTCATGCACGCAAGACTCACGACGGGCTGCCCGCCGTGGTTTCTTATAATTAACGCTTCTTACGGTTGGCCACGTGAATGGCGCCGCCATTCACCGCCAGCGCTGCTTCATGCAACGCTTCGGACAGGGTTGGATGGCTGAAGACCATCATGCCCAGATCCTCGGCACTGGTGCCGAATTCCATTGCGATTGCACCCTGCTGCACCAGTTCGGCAGCCGATGGGCCAATCACGTGTACACCCAGGACGCGGTCGGTCTTGGCATCGGCGATGACCTTGACGAAACCACCGGTGTCGTTGGCCGCCATCGCACGGCCGCTGGCCGCGAACGGGAAGGTGCCTACGTTAACCTCAACACCCTCGGCCTTCAAGGACTGTTCGGTCTTGCCGACCCATGCAATTTCCGGGTGGGTGTAGATAACCGACGGGATCAGGTCGTAGTTCATCTGGGCCTTGTGGCCCTTGATGCGCTCGACAACCATGATGCCCTCTTCCGAAGCCTTGTGGGCCAGCATCATGCCGCGTACCACGTCACCGATGGCGAACACGCCCGGAACGCTGGTGGCGCAGTGGTCGTCGACGAAGATGTAGCCACGCTCGTCGATGGTCACGCCGCTGTCGGCAGCCAGCAGGTCGGTGGTGACAGGGCGACGGCCGACCGCAACGATCAGCTTGTCGAAGGTGATCTTCTGCTCGCCTTCGGCGTTGGTGTAGGTCACTTCGACTTCGTTGCCGTTGACTTTCGAGCCGGTGACGCGAGCGCCCAGCTTGATGTCCAGGCCTTGCTTGGTCAGGGTCTTCTGGGCTTCTTTCGACACGGCGGTGTCGGCAGCCATCAGGAAGGTGTCCAGGGCTTCCAGGACGGTGACTTCAGCACCCAGGCGAGCCCATACCGAGCCCAGCTCCAGGCCGATCACGCCGGCACCGATAACGCCCAGGCGCTTCGGTACGGCCTGGAATTCCAGGGCGCCGGTGGAGTCGACGATGACATTCTGGTCGACCGGAGCCGGCGGAATGTCGATCGGGCGCGAGCCGGAGGCCAGGATCACGTTCTCGGCTTCGATGACTTCGGTGGTGCCGTCAGCCTTGGTGACTTCGACTTTCTTGCCAGCCAGCAGTTTGCCGTGGCCCTGGATCGAAGTAACGCCGTTGGCCTTGAACAGGGTGGCAACGCCACCGGTCAGGTTCTTGACGATGCCAGCCTTGCGGCCAACCATCGCGGCAACGTCCATCTTCACTTCGCCAGTGGAGATACCGTGGACGTTGAAGCTCTCTTTGGCTTCCTTGTACTTCCAGGAGCTGTCCAGCAGCGCCTTGGATGGGATGCAACCTACGTTCAGGCAGGTGCCGCCCAGGGCCAGCTTGCCCTCGGCGTCGGTGTACTTCTCGATACAGGCAGTCTTCAGACCGAGTTGGGCAGCCTTGATGGCAGCCACATAGCCGCCAGGACCTGCACCAATCACCACTACGTCGAATTTCTGGGTCATAAAAGATTCCTTATCAGCTACAAGCTACAAGCCGCGAACCGCGCGGCATGGCTTCTTGCGAAGCCAAGGCCGGCACGGTACGCAGCCAGAGGGTTAGATGTCCAGCAGCAGGCGAGACGGATCTTCCAGCAGGTTCTTGATGGTGACCAGGAAGGTTACCGCTTCCTTGCCGTCGATCAGGCGGTGATCGTACGACAGCGCCAGGTACATCATCGGGCGAATCACGACCTGGCCATTGATGGCCATCGGGCGCTGGATGATGTTGTGCATGCCGAGAATGGCAGCCTGCGGCGGGTTGACGATCGGGGTCGACATCATCGAGCCGAAGGTACCACCGTTGGTGATGGTGAAGGTGCCGCCGGTCATTTCTTCGATCGACAGCTTGCCGTCACGGGCCTTCTTGCCGAAGGTGGCAATGCCGTTCTCGATTTCAGCCAGGCTCATCGACTCTGCGTTACGCAGTACCGGTACCACCAGGCCACGGTCGCTGGACACGGCAACGCCGACGTCGGCAAAGCCGTGGTAGACGATGTCGTTGCCGTCGATCGACGCGTTCACGGCCGGGAAGCGCTTGAGGGCTTCGGTGGCAGCCTTGACGAAGAACGACATGAAGCCCAGGCGCACACCATTGTGGGTCTTCTCGAACAGGTCCTTGTACTTCGAACGCAGCGCCATGACTTCGGTCATGTCCACTTCGTTGAAGGTGGTCAGCATCGCCATGTTGGACTGGGCTTCAACCAGACGCTCGGCGATCTTGGCACGCAGACGGGTCATCGGCACGCGCTTCTCGGTGCGGTCGCCAGCAGCGACGACAACCGGGGCAGCAGCAGCGGCAGCTGGCTTGGCAGCCGGCGCAGCGGCAGGCGCCGACTTCTTGTTGGCGACGGCAGCGACGACGTCTTCCTTGGTGATGCGACCGCCTTTGCCAGTGCCGGCAACGGTAGCCAGGTCGATGCCGTTCTCTTCAGCCAGCTTGCGGGCAGCTGGCGCGGCGACCGGGTCGTCTTCGCCAGCGTCGGCAGCGGCAGCAGCCGGGGCAGCAGCGGCCGGAGCGGCAGCTGGAGCAGCGGCGGCAGCGCCGCCTTCAACGATCGAACCCAGTACTTCGTCGGACAGGACGGTGTCGCCCTCGCCCTTGACGATGGCGCCCAGCACGCCGTCGGCGGTGGCCAGTACTTCCAGGACGACCTTGTCGGTCTCGATGTCGACGATCAGCTCGTCACGCTTGACGGCTTCGCCCGGCTGCTTGTGCCAGGTGGCAACGGTGCCATCGGCAACCGATTCCGGGAAGGTTGGGGCTTTGATCTCGATAGCCATTGTCAGTGTTTCCTTAAATTCGGTTTCAGGTGCGCGAAGGCGTTAGACAGTGAAGGCGTCTTGCAGCAGTTTTTCCTGCTGTTCGGCGTGCTTCGATGCGTAACCACAAGCTGGCGCGGCGGAAGCGTCGCGGCCGGCGTATTCCAGGACCAGTGCCTTGTTGTGGCGGCCCAGGATACGGCGCATGTGGTGCTGGCTGCTGTACCAGGCGCCCTGGTTCATCGGCTCTTCCTGGCACCAGACGGCATGCTTGAGGTTGCTGTATTGCGCCAGGATTTCGACCAGGTCGTCCTCCGGGAACGGGTACAGCTGCTCGAGACGCAGGATGGCGATGTCTTCGCGGCCTTCGGCACGGCGTTTTTCCAGCAGGTCGTAGTAGACCTTGCCACTGCACAGCACCAGGCGCTCGACCTTGGCCGGATCGATTGCATCGATTTCCGGGATCACGGTCTGGAACGAGCCTTCTGCCAGGTCTTCCAGCGTCGAGATGGCCAGCTTGTGGCGCAGCAGCGACTTGGGCGTCAGGACTACCAGCGGCTTGCGCAGCGGGCGAATGACCTGGCGACGCAGCAGGTGGTAGATCTGTGCCGGGGTGGTCGGTACGCAAACCTGGATGTTGTGCTCGGCGCACAGCTGCAGGTAACGCTCCAGACGCGCGGAGGAGTGCTCCGGGCCCTGCCCTTCGTAACCGTGTGGCAGCAGCATGGTCAGACCGCACAGGCGGCCCCACTTGTGCTCACCGCTGGTGATGAACTGGTCGATCACCACTTGCGCACCGTTGGCGAAGTCGCCGAACTGGGCTTCCCAGATCACCAGCGCGTTCGGCGTGGTGGTGGAATAGCCGTATTCGAAGGCCAGTACCGCTTCCTCGGACAGGAACGAATCGTACAGGTCGAAACGTGGCTGGCCCGGGAACAGGTTCTGCAGCGGAATGTAGGTGCTGGCGTCCTTCTGGTTGTGCAACACCGCATGGCGGTGCGAGAAGGTGCCACGGCCGATGTCCTGGCCGGTCATGCGGATCGGGTGGCCTTCGAACTGCAGGGTGGCGTAAGCCATGGTCTCTGCATAACCCCAGTTGATCGGCAAGCCACCGGCCTGCATCTTCTGGCGATCTTCGTAGATCTTCGAAACCTGACGCTGAACGACGAAGCCTTCTGGCAGTTCCAGCAGCTTGGCCGACAGGTCCTGCAGGGTCTTGAGGTCGAAGCGGGTGTCGTGACGCGCGGTCCAGGCGTGGCCCAGGTACGGACGCCAGTCGACGAACAGCTCGCGGTTCGGCTCCTTGACCAGGCTTTTCACCACGTGCAGGCCATTGTCCAGCGCGTTGCGGTACTCGTCGATCTTGGCCTGAGCGCGCTCGGCGTCGATGCGACCGGCCTGGATCAGCGCCTCGGCATACAGTTCACGGGTGGTGCGCTGCTTGCTGATCTGCTGATACATCAGCGGCTGGGTGCCGTTCGGCTCGTCGGCCTCGTTGTGGCCACGACGACGGTAGCAGACCAGGTCGATGACCACGTCACGCTTGAACTGCATGCGGTAATCGATGGCCAGCTGGGTGACGAACAGCACGGCTTCCGGGTCATCGCCGTTCACGTGCAGGATCGGCGCCTGGATCATCTTGGCAACGTCGGTGGCGTACTCGGTAGAGCGCGCGTCCAGCGGGTTGCTGATGGTGAAACCAACCTGGTTGTTGATCACGATGTGCACGGTACCGCCGGTCTTGAAACCGCGGGTCTGCGACATCTGGAAGGTTTCCATGACCACGCCCTGGCCGGCGAATGCTGCGTCGCCGTGGATCGAGATCGGCAGCACCTTGTCGCCAACGGTGTCGTTGCGGCGGTCCTGACGGGCGCGTACCGAACCTTCGACCACTGGCGAAACGATTTCCAGGTGGGACGGGTTGAACGCCATGGCCAGGTGCACTTCGCCACCCGGGGTCATCACGTTCGAGGAGAAGCCCTGGTGATACTTCACGTCACCCGAGCCCAGCTCGTTCATCTTCTTGCCTTCGAACTCGTCGAACAGCTCGCGCGGGTTCTTGCCGAAGGTGTTCACCAGTACGTTCAGGCGGCCACGGTGAGCCATGCCGATCACGACTTCCTTGGTACCGTAGGAACCGGAACGCTGGATCATCTCGTCCAGCATCGGGATCAGGCTTTCGCCGCCCTCAAGGCCGAAACGCTTGGTGCCTGGGTACTTGGTGCCCAGGTATTTCTCAAGGCCTTCACCGGCAGTCACACGCTCGAGCAGGTGAGTTTGCACATCGGCGGAGAACTCCGGACGGCCGCGCACGCTTTCCAGGCGCTGCTGGAACCAGCTGCGCTGCTCGGAATCGACGATGTGGGTGAACTCGGCGCCAATGGTGCGACAATATGTCTTCTGGAGCGCCTCGGCGATCTCGCGTAGGCTCGCCTCCTCTTTGCCGATGAACAGGTCGCCGGCACGGAAAGTCGTATCAAGATCGGCATTGGTCAAGCCGTAGTGATTGATCGACAGGTCTACAGGCGCCGGACGCTGCCACAACCCCAACGGGTCGAGCTTGGCAGCCTGATGGCCGCGCATACGATAGGCCTGGATCAGTCGCAGAACTTCAACCTGCTTCTTCTCGTGTTCACTGCTCACGCTCCCGGCAGATACCGGTTGAGCGCGGCGCTGGTTCTTTGCCAGCAGTACGAAATGGTCGCGGATTGTCGAGTGCGATACATCAGTAGCGGTGCTGCCGTCGGCGGGCAACTTCTGGAAGTAGGTGCGCCACTCTTCTGGCACAGCGTTAGGGTCGTGCAGGTAGAGCTCGTAGAGCTCTTCCACATATGCAGCGTTACCACCTGAAAGGTGGGCGCTATCCCACATGCGCTGCATCACGCTTTCTTGCATGCTTGGTCACCCTCGGTTAGGGGACTGATCGGCGAGAGCCACAGCAAACCTGGAAAAGTCCGAATAAAGCGACTGAACCACGCCACTTGGATCCTGCTGATTTTCCGGGTACCAGCCCGGAAAGCCCCTGCTGGTCTCATATCTTCATAGGTATGAACGCGGGCTTTGTGGGCCCTTGTTCGGGTTTTACCTCAGTGCGGGCTCACCACCCGCACCTCGGCTTACTGCAGTTACAACAGGTTGTATCAGGTGCCGCTTTGCAGCAGCATGTTACGTACGTGACCGATTGCCTTGGTAGGGTTCAGACCTTTCGGGCAAACGTTCACGCAGTTCATGATCCCGCGGCAGCGGAATACGCTGAACGGGTCATCCAGGGACGCCAGGCGCTCCTGAGTCTTGGTGTCACGGCTGTCAGCCAGGAAGCGGTAGGCTTGCAGCAGCGCGGCAGGGCCCAGGAACTTGTCCGGGTTCCACCAGAACGACGGGCAGGACGTGGAGCAGCACGCGCACAGGATGCACTCGTACAGGCCGTCCAGCTTGTCGCGATCTTCCGGCGACTGCAGGCGCTCGATGGCCGGCGCCGGGGTATCGTTCTGCAGGAACGGCTTCACCTTCTCGTACTGCTTGTAGAAGATGCTCATGTCGACCACCAGGTCACGAATGACCGGCAGGCCTGGCAGCGGGCGCAGAACCAGCTTGTTGCCTTTGACCACACCCGACAGCGGGGTGATGCAGGCCAGGCCGTTCTTGCCGTTCATGTTCATGCCATCGGAACCGCAAACGCCTTCACGGCAGGAGCGACGGTACGAGAAACCTTCGTCCTTTTCCTTGATCAGCGCCAATACATCGAGAACCATCAGGTCCTTGCCGCCGGTATCGACGTCGAACGACTCCATCTTGGGCGCCGAGTCGGTATCCGGGTTGTAACGATAAACTTCGACTTTCAACATAGCAGCCACCCTTAGTAAGTCCGGACTTTTGGTTCGAAGGCTGGAACAGTCTTCGGCGCAAAGTTGACGCCACGCTTGGCAACGCGCTTCTCACCCGGGTAGTACAGGGTGTGGCACAGCCAGTTTTCGTCGTCACGGTCTTCGAAGTCTTCACGGGCGTGAGCGCCGCGGGACTCTTTACGGGCTTCGGCCGCGATGGCGGTAGCTTCGGCGACTTCCAGCAGGTTCTGCAGCTCCAGCGCTTCGATACGCGCGGTGTTGAAGGCCTGGGACTTGTCGTTGATCTTGACGTTGGCGATACGCTCGCGCAGGCCAGCCAGCTGCTCGATACCCTTCAGCATGTATTCGCCAGTACGGAATACACCGAAGTAGTTCTGCATGCAGCTCTGCAGCTCGCGCTTCAGGCTGGCAACGTCTTCACCCGTGGTACGCCCGTTGAGGTTGTTCAGGCGGCTCAGGGCAACATCGATGTCGGTGTCGCTGGCGTCGAGGTGTTCGATGCCGTCGCTCAGCGCCTTCTCCAGGTGCAGGCCGGCAGCACGGCCGAATACCACCAGGTCGAGCAGCGAGTTGCCGCCCAGGCGGTTGGCACCGTGAACCGATACGCACGCCACTTCACCTACGGCGAACAGGCCAGGGATGATGTGATCCTTGCCTTCCTCGTCCATGGTGATGGCCTGGCCATGAATGTTGGTGGCAACGCCGCCCATCATGTAGTGGCAGGTCGGCACGACCGGAACCGGCGCAACGACCGGGTCGACGTGGGCGAAGGTCTTGGACAGTTCGCAGATACCCGGCAGGCGGCTGTGCAGCACTTCCTCGCCCAGGTGGTCCAGCTTCAGCAGTACGTGGTCCTTGTTCGGGCCCACGCCGTTGCCGGCGATGATTTCCTTGACCATGGAACGGGCAACAACGTCGCGGCCAGCCAGGTCTTTCGCGTTCGGCGCGTAACGCTCCATGAAGCGCTCGCCGTGGGCGTTGATCAGGTAGCCACCTTCACCGCGGCAACCTTCGGTAACCAGTACACCGGCACCGGCGATACCGGTCGGGTGGAACTGCCACATCTCGATGTCTTGCACCGGCACGCCTGCACGCAGCGCCATGCCGATACCGTCACCGGTGTTGATCAGGGCGTTGGTGGTGGAGGCGTAGATACGACCGGCACCGCCAGTGGCCAGAACAGTGGCCTTGGACTTGATGTACATGGTTTCGCCGGTTTCGATGCAGATTGCGATCACACCGACGAACGCGCCTTCCTGGTTCTTCACCAGGTCAACAGCGTAGTACTCGTTGAGGAAGGTGGTACCGGCTTTCAGGTTGCCCTGGTACAGGGTGTGCAGCAGCGCGTGACCAGTACGGTCGGAAGCGGCACAGGTACGGGCGGCCTGGCCACCTTTACCGAAGTCCTTGGACTGGCCACCGAACGGACGCTGGTAGATGCGGCCGGTTTCGGTACGCGAGAACGGCAGGCCCATGTGGTCCAGCTCGAAGACCGCAGCCGGGCCTTCCTGACACATGTACTCGATAGCGTCCTGGTCACCGATGTAGTCGGAGCCCTTGACGGTATCGTACATGTGCCAGCGCCAATCGTCGTTCGGGTCGGCCGAAGCGATGGCGCAGGTGATGCCGCCCTGGGCGGATACAGTGTGCGAACGGGTCGGGAAGACCTTGGTGACTACGGCAGTCTTGTGGCCGCCTTGAGCCAGTTGCAGCGCAGCGCGCATGCCGGCGCCGCCACCACCGATGATGATGGCGTCGAAGGAAATGGTTGGAATGCTAGCCATGGATCAGATACCCCAGAGAATCTGCACACCCCAGACGAAGTAAGCGAACATCGCAACGCCGCATACCGCCTGGAACAGGAAACGAATCGCAGTTGCCGACTTGCCGAACGACATAGGCGTCAGGTAGTCGGTTGCAATGGTCCACATGCCGACCCAGGCGTGAGCGCCCAGGGCAACGAGGGCCAGCAAGCTGAAGATTCGCATCGCGTTGTTGGAGAACAGACCATGCCACTGGGTGTAGTCGATGCCTGGGTGGGCGACCACGTAGCCGATCAGGAAGAGGAAGTAAGCCGCGAGAACGACCGCAGAAACGCGCTGCGCCATCCAGTCATAGAGGCCCGAACGCGACAGGTTCGTGACATTGGTTACCATACCCAAACTCCCACCAGAACGATCAGCACCACGGAGATGACGATCACGATTTTCGAGCCCAGCTTGCCGCCTTCCAGCGTCTCACCGATACCCATGTCCATGATCAGGTGACGAACACCTGCCACGAGGTGATAAAGCAGGGCAGACAACAGGCCCCAGGTCACGAACTTGGCCAGCGGGCTGGTCAGACACGCCTTCACCTCACCGAAGCCTTCCTCGGAACCCAGCGACTTGCCCAGTGCATAAAGCATGATGGCAAGGCCGAGGAACAGGATGACGCCGGAGATACGGTGCAGGATGGACGTGTACGCAGTGACAGGAAGCTTGATGGTCCTTAGGTCTAGGTTTACAGGTCGTTGGCTTTTCACGGCTTTTTTCACACTGAAGAGCCCCTAGCGAATCAGGGCAAAGTTGTTGGTAAGTGTACTGGTCAGGTACCCACCACCCAGGGAACGGCGACCCCCAGCAGTTCGGGCTTGCAAGCCCCTGGCGGTCGGGTGCCGAGTATAGACAGTTAGGCTGCTTATGACAACGTGACGGGGTAGCCCAAATAGCGCATTGCCTTTAGCGAGCAAAAGGCGTAAATGGGCGAGAATTTCGGGAAAAATCAGGCTTGAATGCTTGATTCAACAAGCCTTTAGGCAAATTGACATCTGAATTTATCCCTCTATAGTGGTGCGGGCCCTGCGTGGGGGGTCTGTCTGATGATTTCTAGCATTAATAGGAGGCCACATGGCTGACAAAAAAGCGCAGTTGGTCATCGAGGGCGCTGCCCCCGTCGAGCTGCCCATTTTAACCGGCACCGTTGGTCCTGATGTAATCGACGTCCGCGGGTTGGGGGCCACTGGTCACTTCACCTTCGACCCTGGTTTCATGGCGACCGCCTCGTGCGAGTCCAAGATCACCTACATTGACGGCGACAAAGGGATCCTGCTGCACCGCGGCTACCCGATCGAGCAACTCGCCGAACAGTCCGACTACCTCGAAACCTGCTACCTGCTGCTGAACGGCGAACTGCCGAATGCCGAGCAGAAGGCCCAGTTCGTCAGCACCGTGAAAAACCACACCATGGTTCACGAGCAGCTGAAGTCGTTCTTCAACGGTTTCCGTCGCGACGCTCACCCGATGGCGGTGATGTGCGGCGTGGTCGGTGCACTGTCGGCGTTCTATCACGACTCCCTGGACATCAATAACCCGCAACACCGTGAAATTTCCGCGGTGCGCCTGGTCGCCAAGATGCCGACCCTGGCCGCGATGGTTTACAAGTACTCCATGGGCCAGCCGATGATGTACCCGCGCAACGACCTGTCGTACGCGGAAAACTTCCTGCACATGATGTTCAACACCCCGTGCGAGATCAAACCGATCAGCCCGGTGCTGGCCAAGGCAATGGACCGGATCTTCATCCTCCACGCCGACCACGAGCAGAACGCCTCCACCTCCACCGTTCGCCTGGCAGGCTCGTCGGGTGCCAACCCGTTCGCCTGTATCGCCGCCGGTATCGCCGCACTGTGGGGCCCGGCCCACGGCGGTGCGAACGAAGCAGTACTGACCATGCTCGATGAGATCGGCGATGTTTCGAACATCGACAAGTTCATCGCCAAGGCCAAGGACAAGAACGACCCGTTCAAGCTCATGGGCTTCGGTCACCGCGTGTACAAGAACCGCGACCCGCGCGCCACCGTGATGAAGCAGACCTGCGACGAAGTCCTGCGCGAGCTGGGCATCAAGAACGACCCGCAGCTGGAACTGGCCATGCGCCTGGAAGAGATCGCCCTGACCGATCCTTACTTCATCGAGCGCTCGCTGTACCCGAACGTCGACTTCTACTCGGGGATCATCCTCAAGGCGATCGGCATTCCGACCAGCATGTTCACCGTGATCTTCGCCCTGGCACGTACCGTGGGCTGGATTTCGCACTGGAAAGAAATGCTCTCCAGCCCGTACAAGATCGGCCGCCCGCGCCAGCTGTACACCGGCGAGCAGAAGCGCGACATCGTTTCGCTGAAGGACCGCAAGTAAGCTGTAACAGCCGAACGCAAAAAGGCTGCCCTCGGGCAGCCTTTTTTATTGCCTCACTCCTGTGCCGGCCTCTTCGCGGGCTTGCCCGCTCCCACAGGGACCGCACAGATGCTGAAACCTGCGCCGTACCTGTGGGAGCGGGCAAGCCCGCGAAGAGGCCGGCACAGGCAGCACAAAACCTCAGTTTTTCTCAGCCCGCTCCCGCAACCCTTTCAGGGTATTGAACGGCGCATCCACCACGAACTTGTTGGCCACCATCGCCGGCACACTACCGCCCGGCTCGGTGTGCACCTGGTAGGTCACTTCAGTGCTATCGCCCTTGGGCACCAGCTTCCAGAAGCCTTCGACCTTGGCCACCCGCACAAAGCCCTTCTCTTCCGGGACATAGGTCGGCTCTTCGACCAGATTACGGGTCAGGCTGCCGTCAGCACCCTTGACCGTGGTGATATGCAGCACGGAATCGCGCGGCGTCACCGGCCAAGGCGTATTGAACTGGGTGTAGGTCCAGCTCTGGTCGCCTTCATGCTTGAGCAGCTTCTGCGACTTGCACTCATGAATCCAGGCACAGGCCCCAGCCACGTCTTCCTGCAACGCCTGGACCTTGGCCAGCGGCGCCTTGATCACGGTGACGCCCTGATAGGCCTTGTACTTGGAACCCGCCACTTCGCTGAGGGAAATCCTGATCCCCTCCTCGTCCTTGGCCACTTGCCAGTTTTCGGCCCAGGCGGCAGGGGACAGCAGCACACCCACGCCACACAGCAGTGCAATACGCTTGAACGATCTCATCATGTTTATCCTTGTTGTCGAAGATCCAGCCTGTCACGCCGCCGTCATCTGCTCCCACCAGCCAAGAATCCTGATTGCCTCGTCACGATCACTGCCGCACACCTCGACATCCGCCTTGAAACCACCGCATACCGCCGGCCGCTCAGGCTTGCCGAACAGGTCGCAGAGGTTGGCAGCCGTCAAGTGCAGGCAGCGCTCGCCCGCCGGCTTGCCATTGGGCATGCGCGGCATCGCGGATGTGATGGACGGGGCAATGCAGCAGGCACCGCAGCCCTCACGGCAATTCATGGCTATTCACCAAAATCAGGACTCCCTGGAACAAAACGGGACGAACGTCCCTGGATAGTAACGGCTCAAACAGCTGTTTGAAATTGCTGGCACGATGAAATCTGCTGTGACCAAGCAGTCAGTTACCGTCTACTGGCGATACTCGAAATCGATGGCCGCCCCTTCCACGTCATGACGGCTGTCATTGCGCAGTTGCAGCTGCATTTCGTTGTTGATCAGCCGGCCATTGAGCTGGAACGGGCTGTCGTTGGTCTCTGGCTTTTCGGTGAACATGGGCGGCAGCAAAGGTTTGCGTCGCTGGATCGGCGACGGGGTGCCCACGTTCGGCTCGAGGTCATTGACCATATTCACTGGCAGGCTGAGGTCCAGCTTTGCCTTGGGCAGTGGTTTGGCTACCGCCTTGCTGACCGGCTTGCGCGCCTTTGCCTTGCTGTTGCCCGCCTTCTTTGCCGCCTGCTTCTGCACAGGCTTGGCTACCGCCTTTTTTTGCACTGGCTTGCTTTGGGCTGCCTGCGCCTGGCTTGCCGGCTGCGCAGCCAAGGCTGGACTGCCCGGGTAGCATAACGGTGCAAGACACACGATCAGGGCAACACAGCGCAAAGCATTCATGGCAAATGGACAGACTGGCAGGAAAGGTGCGTATGCTCCATGTTCCAAAGGCGGCTGGCAAGCCTTACAAAAGTGTGAGCGCAGGCTCCCTGCACAGCTGCTGAGCCAGCAAACCGAGGGTAATCACTGCCCGCTCGGCCTCCTTGTTCCACGGAATACCGCAATTGAGGCGGATACAATGGTTGAACTGCTCTGTATTGCTGAATATTAGCCCTGGCGCAATGCTGATGCCCTGCTCCAGCGCCCGCACGTGCAACTCCTGCGTGTTGACCCGCCCAGGCAAGCTCACCCAGAGGATGAAACCGCCCGTCGGCCGGGTCATCTGCGTACCCTCGGGGAAGTGCTGCTGCACCGCCAACTGATAGGCGCTGAGGTTCTTGCGATACTCCTGGCGAATGTAGCGCAGGTGCCGGTCGTAGCCGCCATTTTCCAAGTAGGCCGCCACCCCCATCTGCGTGACGCTGCAGGCCGAATGAGTGGTGAAAGTCTGCAGGCGCTGGATCTCGTCCTGGTAACGCCCGGCAATCATCCAGCCGACACGCACGCCGGGGGACAGGGTCTTGGAGAAGCTTGAGCAGTAGATCACCCGGTCCAGCCGGTCGAACGCTTTCAGTGCCTTGGTCTTGCCCTGCTCGAACATCAACTCGCCATAGATGTCGTCCTCGACGATCTGGATATCGAAGTCGGACGCCAGGCGCAACAGCTGCTTCTGCCGCTCTTCGGGGACGGTCCCCCCCAGCGGGTTGCTCAGCCGCGAGGTCAGCACCAGCGCCTTGATCGACCACTGGTTGGCAGCCAGCTGCAAGGCTTCAAGGCTGATGCCCGTAGACGGGTCACTGGGGATCTCGATCACCTTCAGGCCCAACAGGTCGGCCAGTTGCAGCAGGCCGTAATAGGTTGGCGACTCGGCGGCGATCAGATCCCCCGGCCGGGTCAACACACGCAGCGACATTTGCAGCGCATCGACACAGCCATGGGTCACGATCACTTCACGCGGGTCGACCAGCACGCCGGCGTCACGCATGCGAATGGCGATCTGCCGGCGCAGCGGCTCGAAACCCGGGCTGAACATGTAGCTGAAGGCGCGCGGGCTGTGAAAGCGGGTGACCTTGGCAATTTGCTGATGCAGCGCGCGCACCGGCAGGTAATCGACATGCGGTACCGCAGCACCGAACGGGAACACACCATCACGGCGCGCCTCGGTGAGTACTTGCTGGATGATGCTGGCACGGGTGACCAGGCCGGGGCGCTCCACCCGGGCAATGTCCGGCGTTTGCGCAGTCAGGGCGGGCGTCTGGTGCACGTAGTAGCCCGATTGTGGCCGTGCGCGAATCAACCCTTGGTCTTCGAGGTTGGCGTACGCCTGCAGCACCGTGGCATGGCTGACATTGAGCTGGGCGCTCATCTTGCGCACGGAGGGTACCCGCTCGCCTGGCTGGTAGACACCACGACGGATGTCATCGGCCAGTTGCTGGGCGATACGCTGGTACAGCAGCAGGTTGGTCATGGCGGCAGGCTCGTTGTTCTTGTGCGGCTCAGTGACGGTAGAGGATACCGTAACAGTTGCAAAGTGTACTGGGACAGAATGCAACATAGTCGACAATACAACAGCGTGATAGCTATCGAAACGATTAAACCGTGCCTAACCGATGGAAAGCGGGGCTGCTTCGCAGCCCATCGCCGGCAAGCCAGCTCCCACAGGGATTACACAGGGCTAGAAGTCTGCGCGATCCCTGTGGGAGCTGGCTTGCCGGCGATGGGCCGCAAAGCGGCCCCTTTTTCACATCAATCAGCGCGCTGGCGCGAGCTTGCCCTTGTCATCGGAGAATACAATCTCGACCCGGCGGTTCTGCGCCCTGCCCCGCTCCGAGGCATTGGCCTCGATCGGGTACTGGTCACCATAGCCTTCAACCTGCAGGCGCTTTTCGTCGATGCCAAGGTCAACCAGCATGTCGGCCACAGCCTGCGCACGGTCGCGGGACAACTTCAGGTTGTCCTCGGCCGCGCCGGTGCTGTCGGTATAGCCCTCGATACGCACCACCCGCCGCGGGTTGAGCTGAAGGAATTGCACCAGCTTGAGCACCGTGCGGCTGGCCGAGTTCTTCAGGTCGGCACGGCCGGTATCGAACAGCACGTCCCCCAGGGTCATTACCAGGCCACGGTCGGCCTGCTCCGATGCCAGTGCCGCAATTTGCGACTCGACCCACTTGCCCTGCTGCTGCACGCTGGCCAGCTTGGCCTCGCGCAACGCCAGTTGCAGGCGCTGACGCTCAAGGTCAAGCTTGGCCTGGCGCTCCTGGTTCAGCGACAGCTTGGCATGCTCACTGGCAATCTCGCTGTAGCGCTGGCTGAGGTAAGCATAATGACGCACATCGGAACCGGTGCCGATGTAGCTGGACAGCCGCTCGGCGCGGGCCAGCGACTCGCCTGCGCGGATCACGTCACGCGGCGCACTGCGCAGCACATCGGAATCATCCTTGACCTTCGCGAAGGCGGCACTGGCCTCATCCAGCGCGGCCGAGCTGCGCTGGCTGGCGCAGCCTTGCAAGCCTGCCGCCAGCATCAGCAAGGCCAGCGCAGCCAATGGAGTACGGCGGATCATGGCTGCACCTCCAGCTGCTTGCGCAAGCGCTTGACCCGCGATTGCAGCAACTGCAGTTGCTCTTCGCTCTTCTGGTTCAGCACCTGAGCCTCGGCCAGGCGTGCATCCAGCTCGGCCTGCTCGGCCCGCATGCGTGCATCGCGGTAGTCTTCGGTGAGCATGTTGGTCTTGGCACGGGCCAGCTTGTCTTCAGCCAGCTTCAACGTTTCGACCTGCTCGGTGGCGCCTACGGCCCTGGCCTGCTCCAGTGCCTGTTCGGAAATGCGCATCTGCTCGTCAGGAGCCGGATCATTGGCGCAGCCAGCCAGGCCAAGCACGGCCAAGGCAAGAATCAAGGGTTGGGTTCTCACGCAATCTTCCTAGTGTTTGGGGGCATCCGCCGGTACCTGCAACTGCGCTTTCCAGCGCTCTACATTGCGTTGCAGGACGGCCTCGGACGCACCGGAGATCGGCAATTCTGTCAGTTTTTTCGCCAATTGCCCACGCAACCAGCTGTCATTGCATGCCGAGTTGTGCGAAAGGGCCAGGTACAGGCCCGGCCGGTCCACCGGCAGGCCGCGGGCGATAAGGTCGTTGCTCATGCCCAGGCTCTGGGCCATGGCCATGCCCGAATAGCGGCCGGCCAGCACATAATCCACCTGGCCGAGCACCAGTTTCTGGAACGCCTGGGTCAAATTCTGCGCCGGCACCAGCTTCAACTGGGCCTTGGCGAAGGCGGTGAAGGCCGGGGTCAGCCGCGCTCGCTCGGACAAGCTGCCCTGGTACCGGGCCAGGTCTGCCGGGCCGTCGAAGGTCAACTCGGCATCGTGACGGGTCCACACCAGGTATTCATTCAGTTGCAACGGCGGATGAATGTAGTCCAGCGCAGTCAGTTGCTCGACCTGCATCGGTGTATCGAGCAGCAGATCCATACGCCCGCTGCGCACTTCCTCCAGTGCCTGGTCGCGACGGCCGGCATTCAGCACTTCCACCTTTACACCCAGCTCGCCAGCCACCTGGCGCAACAGGTCGACATTGGCACCGATCAGGTGTTTCGGGTCTTTCGGGTCTTGCCACGAATAGGGCGGCGCATCCGGGCTGCCGGTTGCCACCAGGCGCTCGCATTTACCTGCGGCCATGGCCAGTGGTGACATCAACAGCGCCACACATGCCAGCGCCCTGCCCGCTCCGCGCAACATCATCCCTCACTCCTTGTATTGCTTGACCCGGCCCTATCGCCGGCAAGCCAGCTCCCACAGGTACGGCACAGCGCTCAAGGGCAGTGCTGTACCTGTGGGAGCTGGCTTGCCGGCGATAGGGCCGGTACAGGCCAAAAAAAACCCGGCCCCCTGTACGAGGGCCGGGTTCTTTATAAGTGAAGCAGGCGGATCAGACCAGCTTTTCCAGCTCCGGAACCGCTTCGAACAGGTCGGCAACCAGGCCGTAGTCGGCTACCTGGAAGATCGGCGCTTCTTCGTCCTTGTTGATCGCAACGATCACCTTGGAGTCTTTCATGCCGGCCAGGTGCTGGATCGCGCCGGAGATACCGACGGCGATGTACAGCTGTGGCGCAACGATCTTGCCGGTCTGACCGACCTGCATGTCGTTCGGTACGAAGCCTGCGTCGACCGCGGCGCGCGATGCACCGACGGCAGCGCCGAGCTTGTCGGCCAGGCTGTACAGGTGCTTGAAGTTGTCACCGTTGCCCATGCCGCGGCCGCCGGAAACGACGATCTTGGCAGCGGTCAGCTCTGGGCGGTCGGACTTGGCCAGCTCTTCACCAACGAAGGCCGAGATGCCAGCGTTGTGCGCAGCACCAACAGCTTCAACAGCAGCCGAGCCACCTTCAGCGGCGACCGGGTCGAAGCCGGTGGTACGCACGGTGATCACCTTGACCGAAGCGCTCGACTGCACGGTGGCAATGGCGTTACCGGCGTAGATCGGGCGCTTGAAGGTATCGGCAGACTCAACCGAGATGATCTCGGAGATCTGGTCCACATCCAGCAGGGCGGCAACGCGCGGCAGGATGTTCTTGCCGTTGGTGGTGGCCGGGGCCAGCACGTGGCTGTAGCTGCTCGCCAGCTCTTTGATCAGCGGCGCGACGTTCTCTGGCAGCACATGGGCGTAGGCAGCGTTATCGGCAACCAGCACCTTGGCAACACCAGCGATCTTGGCAGCGGATTCAGCAACACCACCGACGTTCTGGCCAGCGACCAGCACATGCACATCACCACCGATCTTGGCGGCAGCAGCAACAGTGTTCAGGGTAGCCGGGGCTACGGCACCGTTCTCGTATTCAGCGACAACCAGGATAGTCATTTAGATTACCTTCGCTTCGTTCTTCAGCTTCTCGACCAGTTCGGCCACCGATTTGACCTTGATGCCAGCGCTGCGGGCAGCCGGGGCTTCAACCTTCAGGGTCTTGTTGGTGGAGGCGAGGGAAACGCCCAGCGCGTCCGGAGTAACGGTCTCCAGCGGCTTCTTCTTGGCCTTCATGATGTTCGGCAGCGACGCGTAGCGCGGCTCGTTCAGGCGCAGGTCGGTGGTGACGATGGCTGGCAGGTTCAGCGAAACGGTCTGCAGGCCGCCATCGATCTCACGGGTCACATTCAGCTTGTCGCCAGCGACTTCTACCTTGGAGGCGAAGGTGCCTTGCGCGTAGCCGGTCAGCGCGGCCAGCATCTGGCCGGTCTGGTTGTTGTCGCTGTCGATGGCCTGCTTGCCGAGGATGACCAGCTGTGGCTGCTCCTTGTCGACAACGGCTTTCAGCGCCTTGGCCACGGCCAGGGAGTTCAGTTCGTCAGCGGCTTCTACCAGGATGGCGCGGTCGGCACCCAGGGCCAGGGCAGTACGCAGTTGCTCCTGGGCAGTGGCCGGGCCAACGGAAACGACGACGATCTCGGTCGCAACGCCCTTTTCCTTCAGGCGGACAGCCTCTTCCACGGCGATTTCGCAGAAGGGGTTCATGGACATCTTGACGTTAGCAAGGTCGACGCCGGAGTTGTCCGCCTTGACGCGAACCTTGACGTTGTAGTCGACCACTCGTTTGACAGCTACAAGAACCTTCATGGATTCCTCGTTACTCTCCGGTGAATAGATAGTCGCCTGGGGCTGAGCCCGGCGATGCGCGTGGGTACAAGGGCACCTCTAAAAACGTACCGGGAGCCAGTATCTTCACTGTGACCGAACAGTCTTGTCCGGACTCTTGCGACAAATACTCACGGGTCATTTTCTGTCGTGGCGTGTAAACTCCACTACAAGCCGGCCAAAGGCCGCAAAACCCTGCTCCACACCTGGTCTTTAGAGGTGTACCTGCGCCCGGCTGCAAGCCTACGGCGAACGTAAAACCGCTCGTATCTTGACCGTAACACCCCATCCGGTCAATACGGCAAATCGGTCACCCTCCAGCCGCGTTCCTGTGATTTTACTGGCCTGCGGCAAATTCAAACAAACGTTTGTATTGGACCCGCCAAGTGGTGTAGATATAATGCGCGGCCAAGACAAAACGGTGTAGTCCGTCATTTGCGCAGCTACAGTTTCGCTCCCGTGATGAGCCACTGTGCGCAAGCACCCATAAGACAAAGCAACAGCACGAGCCTTGATGAGTAGGAGAGAACCAGTGGAACGCGAATACATGGAATTCGACGTGGTCATCGTCGGCGCCGGCCCGGCGGGCCTGTCCGCCGCCTGCCGCCTGAAGCAGAAGGCCGCCGAAGCCGGTAGCGAAATCAGCGTCTGCGTGGTGGAAAAAGGCTCTGAAGTCGGCGCCCACATCCTCTCCGGCGCGGTGTTCGAGCCCCGCGCCCTGAACGAGCTGTTCCCTGACTGGAAGGAACTCGGCGCGCCGCTGAACACTGAAGTGAAGCGCGACGACATCTACGTGCTCAAGGATGCCGGCAGTGCCACCAAGGTGCCTGACCTGTTCGTGCCCAAGACCATGCACAACCATGGCAACTACATCATCTCGCTGGGCAACCTGTGCCGCTGGCTGGCCCAGCAGGCCGAGAACCTGGGCGTGGAAGTCTACCCGGGCTTCGCCGCCCAGGAAGCGCTGTTCGATGAAAACGGCGTGGTGCGCGGCATTGTCACCGGTGACATGGGTGTAGACCGTGAAGGCAACCCGAAAGACGGCATGTACACCCCGGGCATGGAGCTGCGTGGCAAGTACACCCTGTTCGCCGAAGGCTGCCGTGGCCATATCGGCAAGCAACTGATCAAGCGCTTCAACCTGGACAACGAGTCTGATGTGCAGCACTACGGCATCGGCCTGAAGGAAATCTGGGAAATCGACCCGGCCAAGCACGAGCAAGGCCTGGTGGTGCACACCGCCGGCTGGCCGCTGGACGTAGTGGCCAAGGACAACACCGGTGGTTCGTTCCTCTATCACCTGGAAAACAACCAGGTCGTGGTCGGCCTGATCGTCGACCTGTCCTATGCCAACCCGTACCTGTCGCCGTTCGATGAATTCCAGCGCCTGAAACACCACCCGGTGATGAGCCAGTACCTTGAAGGCGGCAAGCGCATCAGCTACGGCGCCCGGGCCATCTGCAAAGGCGGCCTGAACTCGCTGCCGAAGATGGTCTTCAACGGCGGCGCGCTGATCGGCTGCGACCTGGGCACCCTGAACTTCTCCAAGATCAAGGGCAGCCACACCGCGATGAAGTCGGGCATGCTCGCGGCCGAAGCCGTGGCCGACGCGCTGATCGCCGGCAGCGAAGGCGGCGACCAGCTGAACGGCTACGTCAGCGCCTTCAAGGCCAGCTGGCTGTACGAAGAACTGTTCGCCAGCCGCAACTTCGGCCCGGCCCTGCACAAATTCGGCCCGCTGCTCGGTGGCGCGTTCAACTATGTCGACCAGAACTGGTTCGGCGGCAAGCTGCCGTTCACCCTGCACGACACCAAGCCGGACTATGCCTGCCTCAAGCTCGCGGCAGACTCGAAAAAGATCGACTACCCGAAACCGGACGGCAAGCTCAGCTTCGACAAGCTCAGCTCGGTATTCCTCTCCAGCACCAACCACGAAGAGGAACAACCCTGCCACCTGAAGCTGACCGACCCGAACGTGCCGATCGCCAGTAACCTGCCGCTGTACGACGAACCGGCCCAGCGCTACTGCCCGGCCGGCGTGTACGAAGTGGTTACCCAGGAGGACGGCAACAAGCGCTTCCAGATCAACGCGCAGAACTGCGTGCACTGCAAGACCTGCGACATCAAGGACCCAGCCCAGAACATCACCTGGGTTACGCCTGAAGGCGCTGGCGGGCCGAACTACCCGAACATGTAACGCCCCAGCTCTTGCTGCAACAAAAAGCCCCCGGTCCTGCCGAACCGGGGGCTTTTTGTTGGCCTGTGCAGGAGCGACCGCGCCATTCGGCAACCGAAATCGCATCAGGCCGTACGCACTTCCTCGAAAAGCTCTGGATGGCGATCCAGCAGTTTGAACAGTTTTACCAGCGCCACCGGCGGCGTGGTCTTGCCGTTTTCATAACGGGAGAATGCATTGACACCACCACCGAAAATTTCCCCAGCCTCTCGCTGATCAAGGTCGAACTTCCTGCGCATGGCAGCAATGAAACCTGGATCGACAACGGCCGCATTGACCTTGCGCTCAAACGCCGTCATCAGATCATTCATACGCTGTGCCTCGTCCATGCTCAGTACCACCTCACCGCACGCCAGGCAGTGGTCACCCGAGATATCCGGGATAACGGTCGACTCACCTTTGTAGCGATAAGGCATATCCCGAGACTGCGCGACCAACTCCGCGCCCCCACACAAAGGACATTTCATTTCAAAGCTCCTTGAAAGATACGATGAGCAAATCGTCGACCACTGTCAGCTTGAGGTAGACACTGCCAACGGCGGTTTGCGCCCGATACACATCCTGCCAGACACGGTGATCGTGGTAGCTCGTCATGCTTTTGTGGAAGTCGCCTGGCGATAGCCTGCGGACAACATCCAACATGTCATAGGGCCCTAGCCCAAGTGACCGCGCGCCCAGGGCCGCTGCCTGGGTAGTACGGACCTTGCCTTGGCTCAACAGCGTTTGCAGCCGATCCAGCGGGCAGTGAGGCGTTCTCTTTTCCATGAGAAATTAACCTTCCAGGTTAAATTTGGCTAATAGGTTATTTCAATAACCCCCACCCGGAAGTCTGCCTCAGCCTGCAAAGGCCTCTATCCAGTCATTTGTCACTGCACATGATCGGCATCGGCTCCGCCGCAAACGCCAACGGCTCACGGCGCCCGAAATACAAGGCCGTCAGCAACCCCACGGTGCCCATGACCAGACAAAAGCCGACACACACCCACGGGCTCCACGGCATCAGTGCAATCAGTGCCAGCGGTGTGGTGCTGGCCCACAGTGCGTAGGCCACGTTGTAGGTGAAGGAAATGCCCGACACGCGGATTTCAGCCGGGAACAGGCCGACCATCACCGACGGCACCACCCCCACCACGCCGCAGCTCAGCCCTGCCAGCGCATAGGCCAGCCAGGTCATGCCCCACTGCCCTACCAGGCTGGCGTACAGCGCGCCAATACCCAGCGGCAGCAGCAGGCTGTAGAACATCAGCGCACGCCAGGCGCCCACGCGGTCGACCAGCAGCCCCGCCAGTACACAACCAATGTTGAGGAAGACAATGCCCACGCTGCTCAGGGCGAAGGTGTGCCCGGCTGTCATGCCGAAGCGTTGTTGCATCACCGTCGGGGTAATCACCACCAGCACCACCACGGCGGAGGTCAGTACACAGGTCAGCAGCGCCGCCGGGACCAATGCCCGGCGGTGTTCACCCAGCACCCGCCGCAGCGGGAACGTCACCGGCTGCTCCTGACGCGCGCGCAGGGCGAGGAACACCGGCGTTTCGCTGAGCCAGCGGCGCAGCCACACGCCGATCACACCAAACACCCCGCCCAGCAGGAACGGGTAGCGCCAGGCGTAGTCGAGGATTTCCTGTGGGGTATACGCCTGCGCCAACAAGGTTGCGGTCAGCGCGCCCAGCAGGTAGCCAAAGGTCAGCCCGGCCTGCAGGAAGCCCAGGGCGTAACCCCGCCGCCCGGCGGGCGCATGCTCGGCGACGAAGGTCCAGGCACTCGGCACCTCGCCCCCCACTGCCGCCCCCTGGAGAATACGCAGCGCCAGCAGGATCAGCGGTGCGGCGTAGCCAATGTCGGCATAGGTCGGCATCACCCCGATCAGCAGGCATGGCAGGGCCATCATCAGGATGCTCAGGCTGAACACCCGCTTGCGCCCCAGGTGGTCGGCAAAGTGCGCCATCAGGATGCCGCCCAGTGGCCGCGCCAGGTAGCCGGTGACGAAGATGCCGAAGCTTTGCAGCAAGCGCAGCCACTCGGGCATCTCGGGCGGGAAGAACAGCTGGCTGAGGGTCAGCGCAAAGAACACGAAAATGATGAAGTCGTAGATTTCCAGCGCGCCGCCCAGCGCGGCCAGGCCCAAGGTCCGGTGATCGCTACGGCTGAACCGTGGCGGGCGAGCGGTATCGATGGCAGTCATGGCAGGGTCCGCAAATCGGCAAAGGGCAAGAGGATAACAAATAGCGGCCCCCTTGCCCCTAATGCCACTCAGTCAGCACCATGGGGCTGCTTTGCAGCCCATCGCCGGCAAGCCAGCTCCCACAGGGTGAGTGCAAACCTCTGGGCTTGCGTGGTCCCTGTGGGAGCTGGCTTGCCGGCGATGGGCCGCAACGCGGCCCCAGACTGCTAGGCTGTTACGGCGCTAGCGGTTGAACACCGTGTGCGCGAAGTTGGCCCGTGGCCGGGGCCGGGCCGTCACTGCCGGCATGGCGCCCGGCAGCGGCAGCTTGCCGACCAGCAGCGGCGCGTCGATGATCGCCATGAACGACTCCAGCGCCTCGTTATCGGGCACCTGCGGCAAGCTCAGGCTGACCGCCTGGCGTTCAGTTTGCGGTACTGAAGGCACTTTCAACTGCGCGGAGTGGTAAAGCAGGGCGTGCTGGATCTGCGTGCTGACACGGCAGAAGCGCGCCAGGTCGACCCCGGCATGGCTGGCCAGTTCGATATTGCCCAGCAGCAGGTGGAAAGGCTGCAAGGCGCAATGCACCAGGCGCTGCAACTCCTCGAAGCTGTCTACGGGGGCTATGCGGTAATAGCCCAGCCCATTGAGCAGCCGCTCCAGCTGCAGGCGCTGGCAGGGGTGTGAGTCGGCGATGAGGATGCGCAGGGTCTTGTTAGCCATGGTCGGACCTGGGCAGTTGGGTAATGGGTAAGCTCCATGACCATACTGCGCCGGTGACGGCTACTGCCTACGTTCGGCAGGGGTCTACTTTGATAGAAGTCGGGAAAACCGCATAAATCAAGTGATTGACTGACGGAATTTTCATTTGCCTTTGACCCGCCCTTCAGGACTCCCACTCGCGCATGCGCACCCGGCAGTGCTTCATGGCGTTGACGATGTGCTTCTCCACCACGCTACGGGAAATGCCCAGGTGTTCGGCAATCTGCGGGTGCGAGAGGCCGTCGAGCTTGCGCAGCAGGAAGCAGTCACGGCACACCTTGCTCAGCTCATCCAGCGCACGCTGCATCAGCGCCAGGCGCTGGTCCAGCTGCAAATCATGGGACGGCGCCGCCGTGTGCCAGCGCTCGTCGCTATCCAGCACTTCCAATGGCTCGGCCTGGCGCACCTGGTGCCGCCTGTGGCGGTCGACCACCAGGTTGAGCGCGGTACGGTAAAGGAACGCGCGCGGGTGCTCGATGCGCTCGGCGTCGGTGCGCTCCAGCACCCGCAGGTAAGCATCATGCGCCACGTCTTCGGCGGCTTGGCGACTGCCCAGGCGCGCGGAGAGGAAACCCACCAGTTCGCGATAGTAATGTTCCACGACGTTACCTGAGATGTCCTGCCAGCCTTTGCCAGAAGCCCTGTTCAGGCAGCAACGCAGGACCAAGTGATATCAGCGTGCAATCTTACAAACTATAATGATTCTCAGCAACACGCCAACACCCCGCCTGCCTGGGCTAAATCCACTGGTGGGGCTTTCGTCTATCTGTGACCTCGGTGCGCGCGCCGTCACCTGGCAGCGCGTGGCCCTCACTCTGGCTGGAAGTCTGCATGCGACCTTTAACCAACACCCGCCGCCGCGTCGTGCTCGCGGGCCTGGGCCTGCTCGGCGCGGGCTGCCTGCTGGCCTGGAAGGCCCTGCCCTACGGTGCACAGCCACTGAGCACGGTGGCCGTCACACGCGCCGACATCGAAAGCAGCGTTACCGCCCTGGGCACCCTGCAACCCCGGCGCTACGTGGATGTTGGCGCGCAGGCCTCCGGCCAGATCCACAAGCTGCACGTCGAAGTCGGCGATACGGTACGCAAAGGCCAGTTGCTGGTAGAGATCGACCCTTCGACCCAGCAAGCCCGGCTGGATGCCGGGCGCTACTCGATCGACAACCTCAAGGCCCAACTGGCCGAACAGCGGGCCCAAGGCCTGCTGGCCCAGCAGCAGCTCAAGCGCCAGCGCGACCTGGCCGCTGCCGGCGCCACCCGTGAAGAAGACGTGCAAACGGCAGCAGCGCAGTTGAAAGTGACCCAGGCGCGCATCGACATGTTCCAGGCGCAGATCCGCCAGGCCCAGGCCAGCCTGCGCAGCGACGAGGCCGAGCTGGGCTACACGCGCATCTACGCGCCCATGGACGGCACGGTGGTGGCCGTGGATGCCCGCGAAGGGCAAACCCTCAACGCCCAGCAGCAAACCCCGTTGATCCTGCGCATCGCCAAGCTCTCGCCCATGACCGTCTGGGCCCAGGTCTCCGAGGCTGACATCGGCAAGGTCAAGCCGGGCATGACCGCCTACTTCACCACCCTGGCCGGCGGCAAGCGCCGCTGGACCAGCACCGTGCGGCAAGTGCTGCCGATTCCGCCCAAGCCGCTGGAGCAGGCCAGCCAGGGCGGTGGTAGCCCAGCCAGCGTCAGCAACGGCAGCGCCGGCAGCCAGGTGGTGCAATACAGCGTACTGCTGGATGTCGACAACCCGGACGGTGCGCTGATGGCCGAGATGACCACACAAGTATTCTTCGTGGCAGGCAAGGCCAACCAGGTGTTGACCGTGCCGCTGGCAGCGCTGGACGACGGCGAAGGCCTGCGCCTGGCGCATGTGCTGACCGTTGACGGCAAGGTAGAACAGCGCCAGGTACGCACCGGCCTCAGCGACCGCCTGCGGGTGCAGGTACTGGACGGCCTCACCGAAGGCGAGCGCCTGGTCATCGGTGCCCCCACGCTGAGCGGAGGCTGAATGAGCGCCCCCCTGATCGAACTGGTCGACATCCGCAAATCCTACGGCGGCCTCGACACCCCCAAGGTCGACATCCTCCACGGCATCAGCCTGAGCATCCACCCTGGCGAATTCGTCGCCATCGTCGGTGCCTCAGGCTCTGGCAAGTCAACCCTGATGAACATCCTCGGCTGCCTCGACCGCCCCACCTCCGGCAGCTATCGCTTCGCCGGCAAGGACGTGGCCACGCTGGACAGCGACGAACTGGCCTGGCTGCGCCGCGAGGCGTTCGGCTTCGTGTTCCAGGGCTACCACCTGATCCCCTCGGGCTCGGCACAGGAAAACGTCGAGATGCCGGCCATCTATGCCGGCATCGACGCCAGCGAACGCCACGCCCGCGCCAGCGCCCTGCTCGGCCGCCTGGGCCTGGCCAGCCGCACCGGCAACCGCCCGCACCAGCTGTCCGGCGGCCAGCAGCAACGGGTGTCGATTGCCCGCGCCCTGATGAACGGCGGCCATATCATCCTCGCCGACGAACCTACGGGTGCCCTCGACAGCCACAGCGGCACCGAGGTCATGGCGCTGCTCGACGAACTGGCCAGCCAAGGCCATGTGATCATCCTGATCACCCACGACCGCGATGTGGCGGCGCGGGCGCAGCGGGTAATCGAAATTCGTGATGGCCTGATCATCAGCGACTCGGCCGCCGACCAACCTGCGACCCAGAGTGGCCAAGGGCTGCAAGCCGACCAGTTGCGTCAACGCCTGGACCGCGGCGCGACCTTGCGCGGGGCATGGAAAGGTGAACTGATCGAAGCCTTGCAAGCCGCCTGGCGGGTAATGTGGGTCAACCGCTTCCGCACCGCCCTGACCCTGCTGGGCATTGTCATCGGTGTGGCCTCGGTGGTGGTGATGCTGGCAGTGGGCGAAGGCAGCAAGCGCCAGGTCATGGCGCAGATGGCCGCCTTCGGCTCCAACATCCTCTACCTCAACGGCAAGCCGGCAAGCCTGGGCGAACAGGCCGGCACCATCACGCTGGATGACGTTGCCGCCATCGGCCAGTTGCCGCAAGTCAAACATGTGATGCCGGTAATCGGCGAGAAGATGATGGTGCGCCACGGCAACAGCAGCCAGCAGTTCTACGTGGGCGGCAATAACACCTGGTTCCCCGAGATCTTCAACTGGCCGGCGGTAGAAGGCAGCTTTTTCACCGATGCCGACGAGGCCAATGCCGCGGCAGTGGCCGTGATCGGCCAGAAGGTGCGGGAAAAGATGCTCGACCCCGGGCGCGACCCGCTGGGGCAGTACATCCTGATCGGCAACGTGCCGTTCCAGGTAGTCGGCATCCTGGCCGGCAAGGGTGCCAGCTCTGGCGACCAGGACAGCGACGGGCGCATTGCGGTGCCCTACTCCGCCGCCGCCATCCGCCTGTTCGGCCAGCGCGACCCGGACTACATCACCGTCGCTGCGCAGGACTCCACCCGGGTCAACGAAGCCGAAGCCGCCATCGACCGCCTGCTGCGCCAGCGCCACAACGGCCGCCAGGACTTTGAGCTGACCAACGACGCGGCACTGATCCAGGCCGAAGCGCGCACGCAGAACAGCCTGTCGCTGATGCTGGGGGCCATTGCCGCGATCTCGCTGCTGGTAGGCGGTATCGGCGTGATGAACATCATGCTGATGACCGTGCGCGAGCGCACCCGGGAAATCGGTATCCGCATGGCCACCGGCGCGCGCCAGCGCGACATCCTGCGGCAGTTCCTCAGCGAGGCGGTGATGCTGTCGATGGTCGGCGGCCTGGCCGGTATCGTGCTGGCCCTGGCCATCGGCGGCGGCCTGATGCTGGCTGAAGTGGCGGTGGCCTTTGCCCTGCCTGCCATGCTCGGCGCCTTCGCCTGCGCCGTCGTCACCGGCATCGTGTTCGGCTTCATGCCTGCGCGAAAAGCCGCCCGCCTCGACCCGGTCAAAGCCCTTACCAGCGAATAACCCATGACACTGCCTAGCCGTATCTGCCTGTTGTCCTTGTGTGTAAGCCTTGCCGCCTGCAGCACGCCACCCACACCCACCAGCGGCATCGTCGCCCCGGCTACCTGGCAAGGCGCAGCCCCAGCGGCAACCCCGCCATCAGCGCAGTGGTGGCAGGCGTTTGCCAGCCATGAACTGGACCGTCTGGTGCAGCATGCCATGCACAACGCCCACGACCTGGCCGCCGCCACGGCGCGGGTACGCCAGGCCCAGGCCCGAGCGGTCATTGCCGGCGCGCCCTTGCTGCCAGAACTGCAACTGGGCCTGAATGGCAGCCGCCAGCGCCTGCTGCACGGCGACGGCAACGACCAGCTCGACGTCAGCCGCAACGAACCCACCAGCACCTCGTTCGACGCGCAGCTAAGCGCCAGTTACGAGATCGACTTCTGGGGCGGCCTGCGCGCCACCCGCGACAACGCCTTGCGCAGCCTGGATGCCAGCCGCTTCGACCGCCAGACCGTAGAGCTGACCCTCGTCAGTGCGGTAGCCGACAGCTACCTGCAAGGCCTGGCCCTGGAAGAACAGCTGCGTATCGCCCGCCTGAACCTGCGCAATGCCCAGGACGTGCTGGGCCTGGTCGAGGCGCGCCAACGCAACGGCTCGGCCACACGCCTGGAACTGGCCCAACAGCGCAGCCTGGTGGCCACCCAGCAACGCCAGTTGCCGTTGCTGGAACAGAAGTGGCAGGACAGCCGGGTCACCCTGGCGACCCTGCTGGGTGACCCGGTGCAGTCACTGCCCGCCAGCCAGGAGGCGATCAATACCTTGCAGTGGCCCGCGATTGGCAGCGGCGTACCGAGCGAACTGCTCGCCCGCCGCCCGGATATTGCCGCCGCAGAAGCCCGGCTGGCCGCCGCCAGCGCCAACGTGCAGGTTGCCCGCGCCGCCATGCTGCCCAAGCTGACCCTGGGGGCCAGCCTGGGCGCAGGTGCAAACACGTTTGCCCACGTGTTCGACAGTTCTTACTACACCCTTACCAGCGGGCTGGTTGCGCCGATCTTCAACAACGGCCGGCTACGCGCCGCACGTGAACTGGCCGAAGCCGAGCAGGCGGAATTGCTGGAAACCTACCGCAGCAGCATCCTGGCCGGCTTTGCCGATGTCGAGAAAGCGCTGAATGCGATCCAGGGTGTAGACCGCCAGCGACAGTGGCAGGATGAAGAAGTGCAGCAGGCACGGCTGGCGTTTGACCTGGCCCAGCAGCGCTATGGCGCGGGGGCCGAGACCTTGCTGAGCGTGCTGGAAACCCAGCGCACCTTGTATGTGGCACAGGACCAACAGGCGCAGCTGCGCCTGGCCCGGCTGCAGGGTAGTGTGGCGTTGTACAAGGCATTGGGTGGGGGGTGGCAGCTCGAGCAGTAGGGTCACCAGTCCTGGCCCTATCGCCGGCAAGCCAGCTCCCACAGGTACAGTACAAGCCTTGAGGCCGAGGCTCTACCTGTGGAAGATTACCCTGCCCATTGGCTGCGCTGTCGCGCAGAAGACTGATGCCTGGCCCACCACGTACCCTGTGGGAGCGGGCGTGCCCGCGAAGAGTCCAGCGCGGTGCATGGCACCGGCTGCGCCGGTGTTCGCGGGCTTGCCCGCTCCCACAGGGTCCCTGCTAAATCAGTAAGTGATGTGCTGTTCTATGAGCTGGCTTGCCGGCGATAGGGCCAGGACAGGCAACGATTACCTGCGCACTTTAAGGTTGCGCGCGTACCACGGCCGCTGCGGCACCTTGGGCTGCAACTTGTCGAACAGGTCTTCATCGCTGTAGATGATGCGCAATGCCAGCTTCATGGTCTCCGGGTCCATCTCTACGCTGCGCCCGGGCCGCAACCCCGGCACAGTCGAGCAACCGTGGGTGTCCGGCCCCAGCCACGGGTCTGCCACCTCGACCCAGCGCCCAGGCGCAAACCACTGCACGCCATTGACCTCCAGGCGCCGCACCTCGCCCGGGTGCAGCCGCTCATGGGCACGGAACCAGTCTTCGATGCGGTCATCGATCCAGCCATGAAAGTGCCAGAACACCGGGTTCACATGGGAAGAAAACGGGTCGCCGAGGAAATCGTTATCCGCTGCGAACCAGCGCTCGGCAAAGTCGTCCGGCGTGCGTGCCGTTGGCACCGGCATGCCGTTGGACGGGTCGCGTGGCACCGATGCCCAACGCATGTGCAGCCAGTCATGCAGGCCCAGCTCAACCTCCGAGCCGAACTGGCCCAAGGTCAGGGTGCTCAGGTACTCCGGGTCGCTGTAGCGTGATTCCCAGACCTGGAAGTTGCCATGGAAGGTATCTGGCGTCTTGATGTCGCGCACCCACTGGGTGTAGTCCGCGTCACCGCTGGCCAGCCAGGTAGGCGGCAGGGCATTGCCGTCATGGTTGTCGAAGTAGCGGGCAAAACCCGCACGGTCACGCTCCAGCTCCGGCTGCGGCAACGGGAACCGCGGCCATGAAGGCAAGTCCTGCAGGGCGCGGGCACTGCCAAGCATGTGCCGGTGCATGAAGAAGAAGTCCTCGCCCGAGCCGTTGCGGTCCTTGTGCCGGCCACGGGCATCGCGCTCGCGGTCTCGCGGCCCCGGCTGCCAACCCAGGCCACGCAGGGCGCCCTGCTTGTCCTTGTCCAGCTTGTGCCACTTGTCACGCGACGAATGCCACAGCTGGTGGAACAGGCGATGCTCGGGAGCGATCAGCCAGGCCAGCAGTTGCGGGTTCAGCGGGGTACGCTCGCGCGCCTCGGGGAACGTGCGCTTCAACGCCAGGAAGTGGTTGTCCTCGATGGGCAGCGTCAAGGCACGGTCCATGCGCGCAATACGCCCGTTGAGGGTGGCCGGCCCGGCATTGCCGAAGCGGCCCCAGACCTCATCCAGCACGATATGGCACTCGTAACGCGCCTGGGCCGAAAACAGGCGCCAGCGCAACGTGCCGGGCTTGTCCGCCAGCAGGTCGCCCACCACACGGTAGCGTGGCTCCTCGTCTGCGCGCAGGCGCTCGGGGGTATCCAGGTAGCCGCGCAGGGCTCGTCCGCTGGCGGCAACGTCGAGAAACAGTTCCAGCTCGCCTGCCGGCAGGCCTTCCAGCCCCGCATCCTTGCCCTGCAGAGTCCAGCGCCAGATGCCGCGCAAGGTGTCACCCAACTGCTGCAACCGGGTATCGGCCAGCTCGACCACGGCCTCGCCCGGCGTTTCGGGAAATGCCTCGGCCTCGCGCTGGCGCTGCACATACAGCGCACCCAGCGCGCCAGGTACCACCACACCCGTCAATGCCACACCGGCGATGAAACCGCGTCGGGAAATCGTCATTGCATACCTGTGCATTCATTGCGGCCATGGAGCACGGCCCGTCCAAGGCTAGAACGTTGCACGGCCGACAAAATTTAAGCTCGGGCGGGCTCCGTGGCGGGCTAAATTTTCTGGCTGCGAGCTCGTTCACTGCAGGTAGCGGCGGCCTCTGTGCCCATCCCTCGACGGTGAACCTACTGAGACCAAGATGACGACTCCACGCTGGAAGAAAGCCCTGTTTATCAGCCTGGCCACGGCTGTTGCCGCCGGCGCCGGGTTTGCCGCCTGGTATTACCTGGCCACACCTGCCGGCTATTCCCGCGAGGTGACCCGCCAGGCCAACGACCTGCAGGAACGCATCATCTCGTTTGACAGCCACATCACCCTGCCGCTGACGTTTGGCACTGAAGGCAGCGAAGCCGACAAGGACGGCGGTGGCCGCTTCGACCTGGCCAAGGCGGCCCACGGGCGCCTGTCGAGCGCCGCCCTGACCATCTTCGCCTGGCCAGAATCCTGGACCGGCAACGATGGCCCGCACCGCCCTACCCCAGGCTTTGTCGAAGCCGCTCGCCACACCCAGGAAGTGCGCTTCAACGCCATCACCGCCATGGTCCGCGATTTCCCGCAACAGGTCGGCATTGCCTATACCCCGCAGGACATGCGGCGCCTGCATGGCGAAGGCAAGTTCGCGGTATTCCTCAGCATGCTCAACGCCTATGCGCTAGGCGATGATATCGACCAGCTCGACCGCTGGGCCGCACGCGGCGTGCGCATGTTCGGTTTCAGCTATGTGGGCAACAACAGCTGGGCCGACTCCTCACGCCCACTGCCGTTCTTCAATGACACCGTCGATGCGCTGGATGGCCTGTCGGCAACCGGCAAGCGCGCGGTGCAACGGCTGAATGACCTGGGCGTGATCATCGACGTGTCGCAGATGTCGAGCAAGGCGCTGGCCCAGGTGGCCGCCCTCAGCCGCGCGCCTTTGGTGGCGTCGCACTCGGCGCCACGGGCCATGGTCGACATCAACCGCAACCTCTCCGACAAGGAGCTGCAACTGATCAAGGACAGCGGCGGGGTGATCCAGCTGGTGGCCTTCTCCACCTACCTCAAGCCGCTGACCAGCAAGACCCAGGACAAACTCAACGCCCTGCGTGCCCGCTACGACTTGCCGCCGCTGGCCAACCTCAATTACGCACTGATGCCCGGCGACCCGGTGATCGCCGGCTGGCCCGAGCAGAAGGTTGGCCAGTACGCCAACGAGCTGTACGGCATTCTCGACGAAGAGCCGCCAGCCACGCTGAAGGACTACGGCGATGCCATCGACTACACCGTGCGCAAGGTGGGCATCGACCATGTCGGCCTGAGCTCGGACTTCAACGAAGGCGGCGGCATCGACGGCTGGCAGGACGCCAGCCAGGCCCGCAACGTCACCGCCGAGCTGATCAGCCGCGGCTACTCCGAAGCGGATATCGCCAAGCTCTGGGGCGGCAACTTCCTGCGGGTGTGGGAGCACGTGCAGCGCGCCGCGCAGCCTGTTGCCACTTCGTCCCACTGACCCTGTCGAGCACCTTGATGAACCATCGTCGTACCTTTCTCAAGCAGGCCGGCCTGCTGGCGGCCGCCCTGCCCCTGACCGGCCCCGGCCCGCTGCTACCTGCCGCCCATGCCGCAGCAGCGCAACCCGCCAGTGCAGATAACTGGGCTGCGTTTCGCGGCCTGTTCGAGCTGGACCCTGCCTATGCGCACTTCGCCAACTTCCTGATTACCTCGCACCCCAGGCCCGTGCGCGAAGCCATCGAGGCCCTGCGCGGCCAGTTCGACCGACAGCCGGCACGCATGGTCGACTGGGACAGCCAGTCGGAATGGAAGCACGAAGCGGCTGTGCGCGAATGGGCTGCACGTTACCTCGAAGTGACGCCACGGCAGATCGCCCTCACCGGCAGCACCACCGAGGGCCTGGGGCTGATCTATGCCGGGTTGAAAATCGCGCCGGGGCAGGAAATTCTCACAACCGTCCACGAGCACTCGGCAGCACGCCATACCATGGGTTTTCGGACCACGCGCGACGGCACACCGGTAAGGCGCCTGCGCCTGTTCGAGGACCCCGCCAAGGTCAGCACCGACCAGGTGCTGACTACCATTTCAGCCGCCATCAGGCCGAAAACCCGGGTGCTGGGCATGACCTGGGTGCACTCGGGCAGCGGCGTGAAGCTGCCTGTGGGCGAGATCGGCAAGCTTGTGCGCGAGGCCAATCGCCAACGTGACGAGCAGGACCAGATCATCTATGTGATCGACGGCGTGCATGGTTTTGGCGTTGAAGATGTTCGCTTTGCCGACTTCAACTGCGATTACTTCATCGCCGGCACGCACAAGTGGATGTTCGGGCCTCGGGGTACTGGAATCATTTGCGCAGCGTCTACAGAGCTGAAGCAGCTGACCCCGACCATCGCCACGTTCTCCGAGAACGAGGATTTCGCTACGGTGATGACACCCGGTGGCTACCATGCGTTCGAGCACCGCTGGGCGCTGGGCAAGGCGTTCGAGTTGCACTTGCAACTGGGCAAGGCGGCGGTACAGGCGCGCATTCATGGGCTGAACGACTTGCTCAAGCAGCGGCTTGAAGCACTGCCGGGCATCGAACTGGTGACGCCACGCAGCGCCCGCTATTCGGCGGGGTTCAGCTTCTTCCGGGTCAAGGGGCAGGATGCCGATGAGGTGGCCAAATACCTCAACAGCCAGCGTATCGTGGTAGATGCGGTGTCGCGCGATGCCGGGCCGGTGGTGCGTACGGCGCCCGGGCTGCTGAATACCGAGGCAGAGATCGAGCGGCTGGTGGACGTGCTGAAGAAGCGCGTTCGAGGGTGATCACCTGGGGCCGCTTTGCGGCCCATCGCGACGCAAGGCCGCTCCCACATTGATCAGCGGCATACAGGTCTTTGTGGGAGCGGCCTTGTGTCGCGATAGGGGCGCAAAGCGCCCCCGGCAATATCAAGTCAAGACTGGCCAGCTACCCGCTGCAACCACTCCCCGACATCCCGGTAAATCCCCTCCACCTGCCCCACAATCCCCGACATGCGCAGGAAGTCATGGGTCAACCCCTCCACCCGGGCAAAGGTCACCGCCGTCCCGCCCGCCAGCAACCAGTCACGGTAGGCAATGCCTTCATCATGTAACGGGTCATACTCGGCCACGAACAGGTACGCCGGCGCCAGGGGTGTGCGCACCGTCGACAGCAGGGGTGACACACGCCAGTCCAGGCGCTGCTCCGGCTGCGGCGCATAGTGCTGGTAGAACCACTCCAGGGTTGGCGTCTCCAGCAGGTAGCCCTCGGCATGCTCGCGGTGCGAGCCCCGTTGGCAGGAAATATCCGTGACCGGATAGAACAGCAACTGCGCCAGCGGCTTGAACGCCAGCGCTTCAGGCTGCTCGACAGCGGTAATGGCCAGTACCGCCGCCAGGCTTGCACCTACGCTGTCCCCCGCCAACACCACGCGCCGGTTATCCAGCCCCAGCGCCGCCGCCTGCTCCGCCAGCCAGTTAGCGGCGTCCAGCACGTCATGCAGGGCCACCGGGAACTGCTGCTCCGGCGCCAGCCGGTAGTCTGCCGCCAGCACCGCAAACTCGCCCAGGGCCGCCAGGCGGCGGCACACCGAATCGTGCGAATCGAGGCTGCCAACCACGTAGCCGCCGCCATGCAGGTAGAAGATCACCGGCTGCAAGGCATCGCCCGCATCGCCCTGGCGGTACAAGCGGGCCGCCAGGCTGGCCCCGTCACGCACAGTGATGTGCAGCTCACTGACCTGCACGTCGCCCGGCGGGCTCGGGTCGAGCACTTGCGAGCTGCCGGCGAACTCGGCCCGGGCCTGGGCCACGTCCATCGCGTGCATGGGCAGGCTCCTGCCCGTCAGCCGGCCAAATTCGACCAGTTCCAGAAATGCCGCCAGATCAGGGTGCAGTGCCATAGGGGTTCCTTGAGTCAACAATGTGAGCATCCCTACGGGACGTAGCAGCACGCCGGAAAATTACCCGTCCGAACGGCTAAATCCTTGGCGCAGGCGCTCGTTATCCCTGTACAACGAAAGACCGCCAGAGGCACACCGTGGACCTTCAGAGCATCCTCAGCAAACTGTTCGCCAACGCCCATGCCGTCGGCATCGAAGGCGTATTCCAGTTCGTATTCGGCCACGACCGGGCCTTCTGGTCGGAGGTGCGCGACAGCAGCCGCACCGGCGCCGGCCGCCACAGCGCGCCGGACGTCACCATCGAGGTGGCCGAGCGCGACTTCCTCGGCATCATGGGCGGCACCGCCAACGTGGAGGAACTGTTCGCCAGCGCACGCCTGAAAATCACCGGCAACATGGGCCTGGCCACCCTGCTGCCGCAAATCATCAGCAATGCCCGCCGCGGTACACCGGTTGCCAAGGCATCGATGAACCAGCGCTACCCCACTCCGGCACGCTTCAGCGAACGGGTATCGGCCGCACTACCGGTGCAGCGCGAGGTGGCACGCATTGCCCGCAGCGACATGCCGCTGGCACGCTTCCAGAGCGAGTACCTGGTGCATGGCACCCCGGTGGTCATCAGCGATGCCCTGCAGGACTGGCCGCTGTTCACCATGGGCCGCGAAGCCTCCCTGCAACATTTCGCCGAGCTGCAGGGCATCACCCGACACGGCGACTACGTGAAGAAGACCTTCTCCACCGACCGCGATTTCCGCTCCACCTCCATGGCCGAGTTCATCGCCTCGCTGGATACCCCGGCCAAACCGGGTGAAACCCCGGCCTACATGGGCAACAACATCGTGCCGGAAAAGCTGCTGACGCTGATCCGCTACCCGCAGTACTTCGCGCGCGAAAAATTCATCGCACCGCGCATCTGGATAGGCCCCAAGGGCACATTGACACCCCTGCACCGTGACGACACCGACAACCTGTTTGCCCAGGTCTGGGGGCAAAAGTCGTTCATCCTCGCCGCCCCGCACCATCGCCCGGCCGTGGGCACCTGGTCGACCAGCCCCAAAGGCGGCCTGGACGGCTGCGACTTCAACCCCGACGCCCCGGATTACCAGCGTTTCCCGGCGGCACGCGACGTGCCGTTCCTGCGCGTGGTGCTGCAGGCCGGTGACCTGCTGTTCCTGCCTGAAGGCTGGTTCCACCAGGTGGAGTCGGTATCCACCTCGCTGTCGGTTAACTTCTGGGTGAACTCGGGGCGCGGCTGGTAACGGCTAATGTGGGGCTAATTTGCAGTGCTGGCGGCTCGTCCCTAGAGAAAACCGCCAGCAAGAGGCTCCCGCATGTCCAGCTCCGCCAGCATCACCCAAGCGCTGCAGCAAGGCCTGCGCCGCCTGATCAACGGCCGCACGCCAGCCACCGGCGCCTACCGCATCTTCGACCTGGTGCTCGCCCGACGCATTCAACTCAGCCCATCGCTGACACGCCTGGTGTTCACCGGCCCGGATGTCACCGAAATGACCACGCTGGCGCCAGACCAGCGCGTCAAGCTGCTGTTCCCCGCCCCTGACGGCTCATTGCCCAACCTGACCAACGACTTGCACTGGAAGGCCGCGCACAGCGCATTGCCCCCCGCCCGGCGCCCGCCGATGCGCACCTACACCATTCGCGCCCTGCGCCGCGAGGCCATGGAGGTGGATGTCGACTTCGTGCTGCATGGCGTGAACGGCCCGGCCTCGGCCTGGGCTACCCATGCGCAGGTGGGTGACGGCTTGCAGATGGTCGCGCCCAACCTGGCCTATGAAGGCGACCCCGGCGGATACGAATGGAAACCGCCACAGGGGGTGCACAATGTGCTGCTGGTTGGCGACGAGACGGCGCTGCCGGCCATCGCTGGCATTCTTGAGCAACTGGCTGACAACCAAACCGGCCTGGCTGTACAGGCGTTCATCGAAGTGCCCCTGGAGGCCGACTGCCTGCACCTGCACCACGGCCCTGCCACCCAGTTGCACTGGCTGCCGCGCGACGTGCTGCAATGCGAACATGGCCACGCCATGCAGCATGCCGTGCGTGAACTGGCCAGCCTGCCACAGGGTGCTGCCGCGCCAAGGGCGAAGCTGGAAGACGTGGATATCGACAAGCGGATCTTGTGGGAACAGGCCAGCAGCGCCAGCAGTACGTTTCATGCCTGGGTGGCGGGGGAATCGGCGACGGTGATGGATATTCGCCGGTATCTGATCAAGGAGCGCGGGTTGCAGCGGGATTGCCTGACCTTGATGGGGTATTGGCGGGCCGGGCGCACATTCGACTGATTTGGCAGGCCCCGCTCCCACAGGGGCCGCACAGCGGCCCCGGCGGTCGGTCAGACTGCTGCGATGAAGGCCTCGGCAAAGCGCTGCGCCACGTCATCGATCTGCTCGCCGCTGATGATCAGCGGCGGCAGGAAGCGCACCACGGCGCCATGCCGCCCACCCAGTTCCAGAATCAACCCGCGCTTCAGGCATTCACGCTGCACCTTGGCCGCCAGCTCTCGGTTGGCAACCGGGTGGCCCAATGCATCCCGCTTGCCCTGCGGATCCACCAGCTCCACCCCAAGCATCAACCCGCGCCCGCGCACATCGCCCAGTTGCGGGTAATCGCGCTGCAGCTGCAACAGGTGCTTGCGCAAGCGCAGCCCCATGGCCTCGGCATGCTCGGCCAAACGGTGTTCCACCAGGTAATTGATTACCGCCGAGCCGGCCGCCATGGCCATCTGGTTGCCACGGAACGTGCCAGCGTGGGCGCCCGGCTTCCAGGTATCCAGCCAGTCGCGGTACACCACCACCGCCAGCGGCAGGCTGCCGCCAATGGCTTTGGACAAGGTAACCACATCCGGCACGATGCCGGCATGCTCAAAGGCGAACATGCGCCCGGTGCGGGCAAAACCGCTCTGGATCTCGTCGACGATCAGCGCCACACCAGCCTGCTCGGTGATCCGGCGTACACCCTTGAGCCATTCGATATCGGCCGGAACCACCCCGCCCTCACCCTGCACCACTTCCAGGATGACCGCCGCCGGCAGCGGCACACCGCTTTCCGGGTCGAGCAGCAGGTTTTCCAGGTAATGCAGGTTGGCCTTGACCCCGGCTTCGCCACCCAGGCCGAACGGGCAGCGGTAGTCGTATGGGTACGGCATGAACTGCACACCGCTACTCAGCAATGCCCCCAGTGGCTGCTTCGGCCCATGGCTGCCCATAAGGCTCAACGCCCCCTGGCTCATGCCATGGTAGGCGCCGTGGAAGGCCAGTACGGTACTGCGGCCGGTGGCCATGCGTACCAGCTTCAGCGCAGCCTCCACCGCGTCGGTGCCGGTCGGGCCGCAGAACTGCACCTTGGCCTCACGGCGCAGAGCCTCGGGCAGGATGCCGAACAGGTCCTGAACGAAGCGGTCCTTGACCGGCGTGGTCAGGTCCAGGGTGTGCAGGGGCAGCTCATCTGCCAATACCCGCTGGATCGCCTCGACCACCACCGGGTGGTTATGGCCCAGCGCCAACGTGCCGGCGCCGGCCAGGCAATCGATGAACTGCCGGCCTTCGACATCTTCCACATGGATGCCGCGGGCGCGCTTGAGCGCCAGTGGAATGCGCCGTGGATAGCTGCGGGCGTTGGACTCCTGTTGCTGCTGGCGTTGCAGCAGAGGGGAGTCGGTGAATTCGTAGAGTGGCTGCGGCACGCTGGCCGGCGGGAGCTGGGCAAGGCTGGAAGCGGTGGACATGGGTGAATCCTCGCAAGCAAGCGAATGAGCGGTTGTCGCTTTGAAAACGCTTGAGTGCGGGGAGGATTTAGCCGTTGTAGCAGGATTTTGCTTTACCTGTGCCGGCCCTTTCGCGGGCACGCCCGCTCCCACAGGGACCGCACAAATCTTGAAACCCGTGCAGTACCTGTGGGAGCGGGCGTGCCCGCGAAAGGGCCGGCACAGGCGCCAGAGATCAATGCCCCGAGCGCGCCGGCACTTGCAACAGCACTCGCAACCCATCGCTACGGCTGTCAAACCGCAGGCTACCGGCACAACGCTGCACAATCGCCTGCACGATCGCCAGCCCCAACCCACAACCACCACTCTGCCCATTACGCCAGAAGCGCTCGGTCAAATGCTCAAGGTCTGCCTCGGCAATGCCCGGCCCATGGTCGCGCACCATGAAGCCCACTTGCCCGTCAGCCATCTGCACTTCCAGCTCCACCGCCTCATCGCCGCCATGGCGCAGGGCGTTGTCCAGCAGGTTGCGCAGCGCTGCCACCGCCAACGGTGCCGGCATACCCAGGTAAATCTGCGTAGCCTCTTCAGGCAAACGCAAGACAATGCGGCGGTTATCACCCCCACCGGCATCTTGCACTGCCTGCCGGGCGACCTGCTCGGCGCTGCACTGCACGCCATCGTCGAACGACAGGCTGCCCTCCACCCGCGCCAACATCAGCAACTGCTCCAGCGTACGGTGCATGCGGTCGGCACCCTGCTCGGCATGCGCCAACGCCTGCTCGCGCACCGCACCATCGGTCATGCGCGCCACTTGCAGGTGGGTCTTGATTGCCGTCAGCGGGCTGCGCAGTTCATGGGCCGCGTCGTCGGTCAGGCGCCGCTCGCGCTCGAGGGTCTGGGCAATACGCAGGAACAGCTGGTTCTGGGTTTCCAGCAAGGGTTGCAGCTCGCTGGGCATGCCCGCCACCTGCAACGGTTCGACGCTGTCCACACGCCTTCGGCGCAAGGCGTCGCGCATACGGTTGAGCGGCTCCAGCCCCTTGCCCAGGCCGATCCACAACAGCCCCAGGCTGCCGAGCAGGGCCATCAGCACCGGCGCCGAAGCCGCCAGCAGGATCGACTGGTTCAGCGCCTCGCGCTCCATGTGCCGGTCGGCAGTGGTGATGCGTACATCGCCATGGTTATAGGTGAAGGTGCGCCACAGCGCATCATCGATGGTCTGGTCCCGGAAGCCACTGCGCTCATCGTCCATGGCGCCATCGTGCTTGTGGTTGCTGGCCAGGATTTCGCCACGCAGCGAGCTGACCTGGCAGGCCATGCCGTCCGGCACGCTGAACTGGTCGGCGGAAAAGTGTGCTTCGCCGCCCTTGGCAGTCAGTGGCTGCGGCAACTGGTCGATCAGCCCGGCGACCATGCGCGCCGACGCCACCAGACGCTGATCGAGGGAAAACATCATCTGCTGGCGCAAGTCGCGCAGCATCCACGCAGCGGCCAGCACCCAGATGATCACGAAGGCGCTGCCCAGGATCAGGCTCAGGCGTACCCGCAGGCTCACGATGCAGCCTCTTCCGGTGCCTGGGCCGGGCCCAGCCGGTAACCCAGGCCACGCACGGTCTCGACGATACCGTTGCCCAGCTTGCGCCGCAGATGGTGGATATGCACGTTCAGGGCGTTGCTCTCGACTTCGTCGCTGAAGCCGTACACGCAGTCTTTCAGTTGTTCGCTGGACAGCACCCGCCCAGGGTTTTGCAGCAGCGCCTGGAGCAAGGCCTGCTCGCGGCGCGACAGGTCGACCGGTTGCCCGGCCAGGGTCGCCTCGCAGCTGCTGGGGTCATACCGCAGCGGCCCGTGCTCGATCACATTCACCGCCCGCCCGGCCACCCGGCGCAGCAGGGTGTGCAGGCGTGCGGCCAGTTCGCGCAGGTCGAACGGTTTGAGCAGGTAGTCGTCGGCGCCGGCCTGCAGGCCATCGACGCGGTCGGTGACCGCATCGCGGGCAGTGAGCACCAGTACCGGCAAGGTTTCGCCTTTTTCGCGCAAGCGGCGCAGCAGCTTGAGGCCGTCTTCGTCGGGCAGGCCGAGGTCGAGGATCATCACGTCGAACTGCGCGGCCTGCAGCATCGCCCGAGCAGCGGCGGCGTTGCCCACCCGGTCCACGGTCAGGCCCTGTGCGGTAAGGCCGGCGCAGATGCCGGCGGCGATCAGGTCGTCGTCCTCGCAGAGAAGAACGTGCATGGTGGAGCTCCCGGAGTGGTGTGGCTGGCATTGCACTATGCAGGGATTAAGGGGGGATTATGGACCGTTCGCAAGTTTTCAGGCCAGCGCAGCCCCTGGTGGGAGCGGCCTTGCGTCGCGAAAGGGGTGCGTAGCGCCCCCGGCTTTTTTGCTTCGCAGCATAAATTGCTGGGGCCGCGTTGCGCCCCTTTCGCGACGCAAGGCCGCTCCCACATCGACCGCACAGGCCTCAAGCCATGTGCAGTACCTGTGGAGTGTCTACATCAAGCAGTACCCCTGCGTCGTCCACCTCAACCCCCACACAACAATCCCGCTGCGCCCGCACCACCGCCCGCGCCCCTTCATCGCCGGCCAATAGCGTCAGTGCCGGCCAGAAATCGCGCCCGAAAACCACCGGGTGCCCCTGCTGCCCGGCATGGCGCGGCAACACAATGCGCGAAGCGCTGGAGGCTTCGGCCAACTGGCGCAAGGTGGCCAACTCGATCCACGGCATATCACCCAGCAATATCGCTACCGCCTGCGCGTGGCTGTCGCCCAACGACCCGACCCCGGCCGCCAGGCTGTGCCCCATACCCAGCGCCGCATCCGGGCTGACGATGACCCGGCAACCGGCAGGTAAACCAAAATCCTCGCCCCGCTCCCCCTCACGCAGCACCACGCGCACATCGTCGAACACCGCCCTCGCCCGCTCCACGCTATGCGCCAGCATGCTGCGGCCGTCAGCCAGGGTCGCCAAGCGCTTGTCAGCGCCGAACCGCGTGCCGCGCCCGGCCGCCAGCACCAGCGCGACCACGCTCACAGCGCAGCCCGCCCGATGCCGTTGCGCAGGCGCAAGATATCGGCGAGCACTGCCAGGGCAATTTCGGCCGGGGTCTTGCTGCCCAGGTTGAGGCCGATCGGCGCATGGATGCGCGCCAATTCCTCGCTGCCCAGGCCGCCAATGCGCTGCAAGCGTTCGCGGCGCTTGTCGGAGGTGGCCTTCGAGCCCATCACCCCAATGTAGAACGCTTCGGTACGCACCGCTTCAAGCATGGCCAGGTCATCGATTTTCGGATCATGGGTCAATGCAACCACCGCCGTATCGGCATGGCAACCGCCATTGGCGATAAATTCCGACGGCAGCTCGCGGCGCACTTCGATGCCATCCAGCCGCACGCCGTCGAGCACATCGTCACGCGGCTCACAGAGGATGACTTCAAAGCCCATCCCCTTGCCGAACTCGGCACAAAAATGCGCCACACTCGAGTAACCGGCCAGCAGCAGGCGCTGGGCGGCGCCGACACGCAGGCGCACCCGGGCACCTTCCCGTTCGACGCGTGGCCCCTGGCTGTGGTCATCGGCCAGCTGGCGGGTTCCCTCGGGCAAGCGCACCTCGCGCAGCACCCGGCGCTGGCCCGACAAGGCGCTTTCCAGCTCACGCAGATGCCCCTGCACTTCGCACTCGGCCGCCAGGTTTTCCACCAGCACTTCCAGTACACCGCCACACGGCAGGCGAATGCTTGAACGCGCGTCGCTGCCATCGCCATACCGCACAATGGCCACCGGCTCGGGGAATTCCCCCAGGGCCACGCGTTCGAGGAAGTCGTCTTCAACGCAACCACCCGACAGCGACCCCAGCCACTGGCCGCTGGCATTGACCGCCAGCAACGAGCCTGGCGCACGCGGCGCCGAGCCGTAGGTGGCGAGCACCGTACACAGCCACACCCGCTGGCCATTGCACGACCACTGCAAGGCCTGGCGGATCACCTGTAGATCGAGATGCTGCACGTTTACTCCGCCTTCAGCTCGGCGAGCTGTTGTACGTTCAGGTCACCGGGCAATCCACCCCAGGCCTGGCGCAGGTAGTTGACCATATCCGTCACCTGTTGGTCATCGAGCTTGTCGGCAAAGCCTGGCATCGGCTGCATGCGTTCGAAGCCGGTGAACTGCTGTTCACGGATGCCTTCGAGGATGACCTTGACCAGGTTGCGCGAGTCAGCCTGGCGCAGCACGGTGTTGCCCTGCATGGCCACGGCAATGTGCGGCTTACCCTCGCCGTCGACGCCATGGCAGCCGGCGCAGACGTTCAGGTACTGCTGGCGGCCGTGCTTGGCGCTGTCGGTCAGTTGCGCAAGCGGCACCGCCTCGATCACCTTGGCCTTGGGCGGCTGGTCGCCCAGCAGGTAGGTGGCCATGGCCGCCAGGTCGACGTCTTCCAGGTGTTGGGTGCTGTGATGCACCACCGGGAACATCTCGTTGAACATGCTGCCCTGGGCGCTGATGCCATGCTTGAGGAAGGTGGTCAGGTCCGGCTGGGTCCAGCCGCGCTCGGCCAGGTCCTGGGCCAGCAGGCTGGGCGCCAGGTAACCGCCGAGCAGGCCGCCGGTCAGGCGCTGGTCCTGCTGCAACGCACCAATCGGGTTACGCGGGGTATGGCACTCGCCGCAATGGCCCATCACCTCGACCATGTACTGCCCACGCTGCCAGGCCGGGCTTTTACCCTCGCCCGGTTGCAGCTGCACGCTCTTGCCGTAAAGCATGTTCCAGCCACTCAGGCCCATGCGCACGTTGAACGGGAAACGCAGTGCGGTCTGCGGGGCCGGCCGGTTGATCGGTGGAATGGTCATCAGGTAGGCAAGGATCGCGTCCGAATCCTCGCGCTTGATCAGGTGGTACGAGGTGTACGGCATCGCCGGGTAAAGGTTGGCGCCGTCCTTGCGCTTGCCCTGGGTGACCGCAGCAAAGAACTCATCGGCACTGTAGTTGCCAATGCCGTACTGCTTGTCCGGGGTGATGTTGCTGCCATAAATGGTGCCGAACGGCGAATGAATGGGCAGGCCGCCGGCATACGGCGCGCCACCTTCGGCCGTGTGGCAGGCCATGCAGTCCGCCGCGCGGGCCAGGTATTCACCGCGCTTGACCTGCGCCTCGTCGGCCGCCAGGGCAACCGAGCTGACGGCCAGCCCCAGTGCCAGCGCGAGTGCGTTACGTACGAAACCCATGCTCAACCCTCCTTGACCAGACCGAGGTCGTTGAGCACCTTGCGGGTGGCATCGTAGTAACGCACGTAACCGGTGCAGCGGCAGATGTGGTGACCGAGGCTGGCCTCGATGCGGTCCTGCACCTCGCTGTTCTTCAGCGGCTGGCGCTGGGCGGTCTCCACCAGCACCGTGGCGGCGTTGACGAAGCCCGGCGCACAGTAGCTGCACTGGAAGGCGAACAGCTCGACGAACTTCTGCTGGATCGGGTTCAGCGTCAGGTTGCCGCTCTCGTCCTGCCTGGCATGGCCTTCGATGGTACGGACCTTCTTGCCCTCGAAGTAGTGGGCGCCCGTGATGCAGGTGCGCACTTCCTCGCAGGTGCCGTCGGGGTTGTCAACGATCACCACGCAGGCGTGACAGATGCCCTGGCCACAGCCCAGGCGCGAGCCGGTGAGGTTCTGGTGTTCGTGCAGGTAGTCGATCATTGCCAGGTCATCGGGGACCTCGACCGGGCCGACCGGTTGACCGTTGAGGGTCAGTTGCAGTGGGCGGTTAGCCATTGAGGGCCTCCTTGATACGGGCTGGGGTGATGGGGAGATCGCGCACGCGCTTGCCGATGGCATGCGCGACGGCGTTGCCGATGGCACCGACGATCGGGATCATCACCACTTCGGCAATGCCCTTGGACGGGTCGGTCGGTGACAGCGGCGGGAGGATTTCGCTGGTCTGCTTCCACACTGCCACGTCGCGCGCATGCGGCAGGCGGTAGCGGTTGAAGTTCCAGTCGCCCTCCCCGGGCCCGCCCTCGTACAGCGGCATTTCTTCGGTCAGCGCGTGGCCGATGCCCATGGCGATACCGCCTTCGAGCTGGCCCTTGACCAGCTCCGGCACCAGCACCCGGCCGCACTCGATCCAGCTATGGTGGTTGAGCACCTGCGTCTCGAAGGTACCCTTGTTGACCTTGACCTCAACGATGGTCGCGACGGGGCTGTAGTAGGTGACCATGGCGTTGTTCAGCTGGGTGTCGGGGTAGGCCGCGTTCTGCCGGTCGAGCAGTTGGTAGCCGTGGCTGCTCATCTGCGCTTTCTTGGCGTTCACCGCGCCATCGCCGTACTTCACTGCCAGGGCGTCGAGCGGGAAGCGCTCGCGTACGCCGTCGATGACAAAGTCGGCCTCGGCCCAGCTCCAGCGGTTGAAACCGTGCACACTGGCGCCGGTGACCAGGCCCATGTCGTGGGCCTTCTGTGCCAGCTGGGCGAACGGGATCGGCTGCAAGCCGTTGCCAGTCAGCTCACCGTTGACCCATACCGCGTTTTCCCGGCGCACCACCAGCGGGTTGGCCTGGCCGCCATGCGGGCCCTGGCTCCAGATGGCCATGGCTGCCGGCCACAGGCCGTGGTTGAACAGCACACGCGCCGCTTCGCGGGTGGCATGGCTGAAGTAGAACGCCGAGTTGGTCGCCGACGAGGGCGATGCCAGCTTGCCGACCCAACGCGGGTTGCGCAGCGCAGCGTCCTGTTCAGGCTGGCTGATGAGGTACGGGTTACCGCTGGTACTCAGTTGCAGCTCTGGCCATTCGGTCACGGCGGTTTTTACTTCGTCGGCCGGGCGGCCCAGGAAATCGCTGACCACCAGGGCCTGGGAGGTGGACATGCCGGTGCCCAGCTCGGTGCCGATGTGGCGCAGGCTGATACGGCCATCGCGGCTGAATTCCACACTGGCCATCGGTGCTTCAGAGCCGGTGCCAAAGTCTTTCTGGCAGATCGCAAAGCCCACGCCGTACCAGTGGTCCTGGTCCTGCGCGTCCATCTGCCGCTTGCGTGCCTCGCGGTTGCGCCACCGGTCATCCACGGCAGCCTTGTCGAGGATCTCGTACAAGCGCAGGGCGCCGGCCGGGACCGCGCCCTGGGTGTTCTTCATGCCCGACTTCAGCGCGTTGGCGCGGCGCAGGTCGATGGCATCGACGCCCAGGCGCCCGGCAATCTCGTCCACCATCATTTCGGTGGCCGCCATGCTTTGCAAGGTGCCGTAGCCGCGCATGGAGCCGGCTTCGACACCGCGCGAATAGTAGGCGGTAACCGACAAGTCGTTCTGCGGCATGTAATAGATCGATTGCGCGGCAGTAGCCCCCACCGCAGCTACCGACGGGCTGTAGTTGATGCGCCCGCCGCCATCGCAGCTCATGTCGGCGCGGAAAATCTTGAAGCTGTTGTCCTTCTTGTCCACGACCAGCTGGTAGCGGATATCGAAGGCATGGCGCTTGATGCCGCTCTGGAACTGCTCGTAGCGGTCGTTGGCCAGGCGGATCGGCACACCGGCGCCGTACAGCGCGGCCACGGCGGCGTAGAAGACGAAGATATTGTTGTCTTTGGAGCCGTAGCCCACGGTGTAGCCCGGGTGCATGTTCAGCGTGTTCAGGGCGAAGCGCGACGGTTTGATCATGTGCACGCATTCCTGCGCCACTTCGAACGGGCACTGGGTGGCGACCACGAAATGCAGCGTGCCGCTGGCCGGGTCATACCAGCCATTGCCGTTGTCCGGCTCCAGCGCGGCGGGTTCGATGGACGGCGTCTTGTAGCGCTCGTCGAACACCAGCCAGTCTTCGGGCGGGTTGTCCAGTTGCTCGGCCATGCGCCTGGCGTAGAACAGCCCCTGCTCGGTCAGGTCGCCGTGCTGGTTGGGCTGCTTCGACCACACCGGCTTGCGGTTGAGAATGGTGGGGAACAGCATGGAATTCTTCAGGCTGGAGAACTCATCGTCATCAAACGGCGTGGCACCGCCCACGCGCACAAAGCGGAAGCTGCCGTAAGGGTCGCGCTGGTACAGCGGCGCCTGGGCGCCGTAGCGGATTGCCTTGTCGTTGAACTGCAGCTTGCGCTTGGCCTGGCGGAAGCGTTCGAAGTCGTGCCAGATGAGGATGGCGACCGGGTGGCCGATAAACATCGGCACCTTGCCGGGCGGCAGCAGCGGGTCGGGCGAGTGCGCCTCGGGCCAGGCGATACCGTCCTTTTCCAGGTCGGCGGCAGTGACGATGCGGTCGGGCTGCAAGTCGGTACCGAGCAGGCTCAGGTCATGGCCTGCATAAATGCGGTCGGCCTTGGTCGCCTTCAGCAACAGCGCATGGCCCTGCTGCGCCGGCCAGCCGGGCATGTCCTTGGCGCGGATGTCGCGGGCGAACACCTTGTCGCCGCACACCTTGGACAAGGCATCGTTACGTATGCGCGCCTTGCCGTCATGGTTCATCCACTTCTGCGGCGAGGTGGTGACGCGTTCTTCCATCAGCGCGGCAAATGCCTGGCTGCCAAGTGGCGCCATGGTCACGCCGACACCAGCGATCAGGCCGCCTTGCAGGAAGGCGCGCCGGGAAATATCACGGTTGGACATGCTTGATCCTCTGGGCAGCAGGGGGGCTGCCCATCTTTTTTGATTCTTGTGCGGGGGACTCGGAAAGGTGAGAACCTTGTCGCGCGAGTCAGAAAAAACTGACTTCTGCGTCAACTTTACAACAGGAATGTGGGCATAAGCAAAGTCAAGCCGACAATATGTCGCGGTGTGTCCAGGCTGACATGCGGATCTGTAGGACCGCTGTTGTAGGACCGGGTTAACCTTGGGTTAATCGACTCCAGCCAGCATGGCCCCATTCCTAGATCTGCCAAGGCGAAGACATGCGCGTTCTCCTGCTCTTCCTTACACTGCTGCTGGCCGGCCCGTTGCAGGCCAACCCGTTCGACGTGAAACCGGACTTCCTGCCGGTCGAGCAGGCTTTCGTGCTCAGCCACGACCGCCAGGCCGACGGCCAGATGCGCCTGTACTTTCAGATCAAGCCGGGCTACTACCTGTACCAGAAACGCCTGAAATTCGACGGCCTGCCACCCGAGCAGCACCCGCAACTGCCAGCGGCGCTCAACCACCATGACGAGTTCTTCGGTGACAGCGCGGTGTACCGCGACCAGCTCGAACTGCTGCTGCCGGCCAGTGCCCAGGGCCAGTTGCGCCTGGGCTGGCAGGGCTGCGCCGACGCCGGCCTGTGCTACCCGCCGCAAACCACCTCGATCGACCTTGGCGGCAGCGTGGCGCCGGCCGCCGAACAAGCCAGCGACCAGGCTCTGGCCAGTGGCCTGCAGCAGGGCCACCTGGCCTGGAGCCTGCTGGCGTTCTTCGGCCTGGGCCTGCTGCTGGCCTTTACCCCCTGCTCGCTGCCGATGCTGCCGATTCTTGCCGGGCTGGTGCTGGGCAATGGTGCCAGCGCCCGACGCGGCTGGCTGCTGGCCGGGGTCTATGTGCTGAGCATGGCGCTGGTGTACGCCGCGCTGGGCGTAGTCGCCGCGCTGCTGGGCGCCAGCCTGCAAGCGTGGCTGCAACAACCCTGGCTGCTGGGCAGCCTGGCAGGGCTGTTCGTGCTGCTGGCGCTGCCGATGTTCGGTGCTTTCGAGTTGCAACTGCCTGCCGCCCTGCGTGACCGCCTGGACCGCGCCGGGCAAGGTACCCGTGGTGGCAACCTGTACGGTGCAGCGCTGCTCGGTGCGTTGTCGGGCCTGCTAATGGGGCCGTGCATGACCGCGCCTCTGGCCGGCGCGTTGCTGTACATCGCCCAGAGCGGCGACGTGGTGCAAGGTGCGCTGGTGCTGTTCAGCCTCGGCTTGGGCATGGGCGTGCCGCTGCTGTTGCTGGTAACGCTGGGCAACCGCTACCTGCCGCGCCCAGGCGCCTGGATGGAGCGGGTCAAGGCCGTGTTCGGCTTCGTGTTCCTCGCCATGGCCCTGTACACCCTGCGCAGCCTGCTGCCCGCCACCCTGCTGCTGGCGCTGAGCGGCGCCTGGCTGATCGCCCTGGCCTGGGCCAGCTGGCCGGCCCTGCAGCGCCTGCCAGCATTGCGCGCCGTGCCACTGTTGGGTGCCCTGTGGGGTGGCCTGTTGCTGGTAGGCGCCGCGGCAGGTGGCGACGATCTGTGGCAGCCGCTGCGACCGTTCGCCGGTGGTGGTACGCCTGTTGCTGGTCAGCATGCCGAGGACAGCTTCGTCACGGTGAGCCGCCCCGAAGACCTGCAACGTGAACTGGATGCGGCCAAGGCCCGTGGCCAGTGGGTGATGCTCGACTACTATGCCGACTGGTGCGTGTCGTGCAAGGTCATGGAAAAGCAGGTGTTCGCCCGCAGCGACGTGCAAGCCGGCCTGGCCGGCGTGCACCTGTTGCGCCTGGACGTGACCGCCGACAGCCCGGCCAGCAAAGCCCTGCTGCAACGCTACCAGGTACCCGGCCCGCCCAGCATCATCTGGATCGGCCCGGAGGGCGATGAGCGCCGTGCACGCCGTATCACCGGTGAAGTCGACGCCGCTGCATTCCAGCAACACTGGGCCCAGACCAGGAGCCAAGGCTGATGCTGACCGTAACCCTCGGGCCACTGACCATGGCCCTCAACCACCTGCTGATGCTCGCCGCCCTGGGGATTGCCTGTGTTGTCGGCTGGTGGGTCGCCCGGCGTGGTGGCGAAAGCCCGGAGTCTGCACTGTTCAACCTGTTCCTGATCGGCGTGCTGGCTGCCCGCGCAGGCTTCGTGGTGGCCTACTGGCCGATGTACCGCGATGAGCCGTTGCAGATCATCGACATCCGTGACGGTGGCTTCCTGTTCTGGTCGGGCCTGGCCGGTATCGTCCTCGCGGCCCTGTGGCAGGGCTGGCGCCAACCAGGCCTGCGTCGCCCGCTGGGCTGGGCGCTGTTCAGTGGCGCATTGTTCTGGGGCCTGGCCAGCCTGAGCGGGCACCTGTACAGCAAAGGCACCGAATTGCCGGAAATTGGCCTGCGCAACGCTGGCGGCCAATCCGTCGCATTGCACAGCTACCGTGGCAAGCCGCTGGTGATCAATATCTGGGCCACCTGGTGCCCGCCCTGCCGCCGGGAAATGCCGGTGCTGCAACAGGCGCAAAGCGACTATCCGCACGTGACCTTCCTGTTCGTCAACCAGGGCGAGACCCCGGAAAACGTCAGCACCTTCCTTGCCACCACCGGCCTGAGCCTGACCCACGTGCTGTTCGACGGCACCGGTCTGCTGGCGCAGCGCGTCGGCTCCATGGCGCTGCCCACCACCCTGTTCTACGACGCCGAAGGGCGGCTGGTCGGCAGCCACCTGGGCGAGCTGTCCCGGGCCAGCCTGCGCCACGCCCTGGAACCTTTCGACCGGGCCACTGCGCCCACCCCCGCCGTACAAGGAAACTGACATGCGACTGACTGCACTGCTGCCCCTGTCCCTGGCCCTGCTGGCCGCCCCGACCTTGCAGGCCGAAGAGCTGCCCAAGGCCGTTCAGCAACTGCAAGCCAAGGGCGCCGTGATCAAGGGCAGCTTCGATGCACCCAATGGCCTGCGCGGTTACGCCGCCGAGTACCAGAACAACGCCCTGGCCCTGTACCTCACCCCTGACGGCAAGCACGTGCTGGTTGGCAACCTGTTCGACGAGCAAGGCAAGGACCTGAGCGCCGAGCCGCTGGAAAAGCTGGTCTATGCGCCGATGAGCAAGGAAATCTGGGCGAAGATGGAGAACACCGCCTGGATCGCCGATGGCAAGGCCGATGCGCCGCGCAAGGTGTACCTGTTCAGCGACCCGAACTGCCCGTACTGCAACATGTTCTGGGAACAGGCGCGGCCGTGGGTGGAGTCGGGCAAGGTGCAATTGCGCCATATCATGGTCGGCATCATCCGCGAAGACAGCCCGGGCAAGTCGGCGGCGCTGCTGGCAGCAAAAGACCCGGCCAAGGCATTGCAGGAACATGAAAAGGCCGGCAAGGCCAGCAAGTTGAAGGCACTGGAGCAGGTGCCGGAAGCGGTGCAGCAGAAGCTGGCGGCGAACATGGCGCTGATGGAAGAGATGGGGTTGCAGGCGACGCCGGCGATTTTCTATCAGGATGAAAACGGCAACCTGCAAAGCCAGCAAGGGGCGCCGCGGCCGGAGATGCTGGGGAAGATTCTCGGCAAGCGCTGAGATACTGGCTGCCAGGACCGGCCCTTTCGCGGGCTTGCCCGCTCCCACAGGTATTGCACCGGCCTTGGCAACGGCGCAGTACCTGTGGGAGCGGGCAAGCCCGCGAAGAGGCCGGTGCAGGCTAGCCCATCACTTCAAAGTCCCTCCAGCTCAGCCATCAGGTCGCTCAGCCGGTCGACCTTGTCGTCATCCAGCGCGCTGCCCTGCAACCCTTGCACATACTCAGCCAGCTCCTCCACCGTGCTGCACTCGAACATCGCCCGCAGCGGCACGTTCAGCTGCAACTGCTTCTGCACCCGCGAAGCAATCTGCGTAGCCAGCAGCGAATGCCCGCCCAACTCGAAGAAGTTGTCGTGCACCCCCACCCGCTCGGCCTTGAGCACATCGGCCCAGATACCGGCCAACACTTCCTCCAGCTCGTTGCGCGGCGCCTGATAGGCCTGGCTGTGCTGGCCGCCGATGTCGATGGCCGGCAGCGCCTTGCGGTCGAGCTTGCCGTTGGCGTTGTGTGGCAGGTGGTCGAACCACCCCCAGTGCAGCGGCACCATGTATTCCGGCAACTCGGCACGCAGGCGTTGCTTCACCTGCTCCAGCAACGCGGCGTCGGCAGCAATGCCCTGGTGCGCCACCAGGTAACCGACCAGATGCTTGCCATTGACGCCTTCCTGCACGCCCACCGCAGCATCGCGGATTTCTGCCTGCTCGTGCAGGCGCGCCTCGATCTCGCCCAGCTCGATCCGGTAACCGCGGATCTTCACCTGGTGGTCAATGCGCCCCACGTACTCCAGCACCCCGTCCGGGCGCTGCCGCGCCAGGTCGCCGGTGCGGTACAGGCGCTCGCCTGGCGCTCCGTAAGGGTGAGGCACGAACGCCAAGGCCGTGCGCACCGGGTCGCCGACATAGCCACGGCCCACCCCGGTGCCCGCCACGCACAATTCGCCCACTGCACCCAGCGGTACCAGCGCCTGGTCTTCGCCGAACAGGTACAGGCGATTGTTGTCGGTCGGCGTACCAATGGGCAGGTAGCTGCCTTGGGTCGACGCAACATCGACACGGAAGAACGCCACGTCATCCGAGCATTCTGCCGGGCCATAAGCGTTGACCAGGCCGATCTGTGGGTAACGTTGCAGCCACTGCGCCGCCAGCTCCGGCGGCATCGCCTCGCCGGTCGGCAACATCCACCGCAGCCCATCCAGGGCCTGGTGGTCGTTGGCCAGCATGCCCTGGATCAGCGAGGGCACGCTTTCCAGCACCGTGATGCCGGTGGCTTGCACATGCGCCAGCAGGCCCTGCGGATCATGGGCGATGGCATTCGGCACGATCTCGACCTTGGCGCCAAACAGCGGCGCGGCGAGGAACTGCCACACCGAAATGTCGAAGCTCTGCGAGGCCGTCTGGGCGATCACGTCCTGCTCGCTCAGCGCCAGGTACGGCACCTTGCTCAGCTGGTTGTTGAGCATGCCGCGCTGCTCCACCATCACCCCTTTCGGCAGGCCGGTGGAGCCTGAGGTGTAGATCACATAGGCCAGGTTGTCCGGGCCGCTGTGGATGCCGGGGTTGTGGCTGGCACCGGGGCTTGACTGGATGTCTTCCCACACCAGCAACTGCGGCCGCACCGCAGCCCCCAGCTCGCCCAGCAGTTGCCGGCCTTGCTCGGCACAGGCTGCGCTGCACACCAGCACCGGGGTGCGGCTGAGCTGGATGATGCTTTGCAGCCGCGCCGCCGGCAGGCCCGGGTCCAGCGGCAAGTAGCCAGCACCGGCCTTGAAGCTGCCAACGATCATGCCCAGCAGCGGCAGGCCACGCTCGGCCAGCAGCGCCACCGGCTGGTCCACCTTCACGCCCGCCGCGATCAGGCTGTGGCCCAGGCGGTTGGCCGCCAGGTTCAGCCCGGCGTTGTCGTACGACGCCTCCAGGCAACGGGCAACGGTACGTTCCGGGTGCACCGCCACCTGCGCTTCGAACTGCGCAACGTAGCTCTGCTCCAGCGGATAAGCCCGCTCGGTGCGGTTGCAGTCTTCCAGCAGGAAGCGCTGCTCGTCGGTGCCCAGCATCGGCAGTTCGCTCACCTCGCCCTCGAACCCTTTCACAAGGGCCAACAACAGGCGCTTGAACTCGGCCAGCAGGCGCTCGACGGTCGGGAAGTCGAAGTAGCGCTGGTCGAACGACAGGTGCAGGCCCAGGTCGTCACCGGGGTAGCACACCGCCGTCAGCGGGAAGTTGGTATGTGTGCGCCCCGAGTCGGAGCTGGCGTTCAGGTGCTGGGCGTGGTCGAGCACGGCGGTTTCCACCGGCGCGTTCTCGAACACGAACAAGCTGTCGAACAGCGGCTGGCCCTTGGGCAGTTCGCTGCAGTCCTGAATCGCCACCAGCGGCAGGTATTCGTACTCACGCAGCTCCATGTTGCTTTGCAGCAGGCCTTGCAGCCACTGGCGAACGCTGCAGCGCTCACACGCTACCGGCAACTGCACGCGCAGGGCAACGCTATTGATGAACAGGCCGACGGTGCGCTGCATCTGCGGCATGCTGACCGGGCGCCCGGCCACGGTTACGCCGAAGGCTACGTCGCGGTCGCCGCTGTAGCGCGCCAGCACCAGGGCCCAGGCCGCCTGGGCGAACGTGTTGACGGTCAGCTGGTGAGCCTGTGCCAGTTCGCGCAGGCGCACACCATCACTCACCTCCAGGCGGGTGTAGCAGTCGCCAACCACCATGCCGCTACCGGCGTGGTCATGGCGCAACGGCCGGTCGCTGGGGATGGCCGTGGCGCGTTCGAAACCGGCCAGGTTGGCCTGCCACCAGGCGCGTGCATCGTCCAGGCCCTGGCGTTGCAGCCAGCCGATGTAGTCGCGGTAACGGGGTGGTACCGGCAGCTGTGCCTGACGGCCTTCGCCAAGGGCCTGGTACACCTCGAAGAAGTCGTTCATCAGCAGCGAGCGGCACCAGGCATCAATCAGGATGTGGTGGTTGCTCATCATGAACCAGTAGCGCTCGTCGGCCACGCGCACCAGCCGCAGGTGGAACGGTGCCTCGCTCAGGAGGGCGAACCCGGCCTCGCGCTCCTGCTTGTGCAGGGCTTGCAGACGCAGCTCCTGGGCATCGTCCGCGAGGCCGCGCCAGTCCTGGTAATCCACCGCCAGGTTCCCCGGTTTGTGGATGATCTGCAGCATCGCCTCGCCGCTGTTCCAGCTGAACGATGCGCGCAACGCTTCGTGGCGCGCCACCACGGCCTGCCAGGCCTGGGCGAAACGCTCGGGGTCCAGGGCGCTGTTGATGCGGTAGCGGTCCTGCATGTAGTAAAGGCCCGTGCCCGGCTCCAGCAGGGTGTGCAGCAGCATGCCTTCCTGCATCGGCGTCAGCGGGTACACATCCTCGATCTGTGCCGCGGGTACCGGCAATGCGTCGATTTGCTCCTGGCTCAGGTGCGCCAGCGGGAAGTCCGACGGGGTGAAGCTGCCGTTGCCATCGGCCAGGCAATGGGCGACCAGCGCCAACAACTCCTGGCGATAGGCTTCGGCCAAGGTGGCAATGGTGCGCTCGTCGTAGCGTTCGGCACTGAAGGTCCAGCGCAGTTGCAAGGCACCGCCATACACCTGGCCATCGACGCTCAGCCAGTTAGGCAGTGGTGCGTCGAGACCATGCGCCAGGCCAGCCGGGGCTTCCAGCGGCTGGAACAGCGCTGCGCTGTCGAACTGCTGGTCGAACTGGCCCAGGTAGTTGAAGGTGATGCGCGCCTGCGGCAAGGCCGCCATCTGCTCGCGCCCGGCCGGGTCGGCCAGGTAGCGCAGCACGCCATAGCCCAGGCCTTTGTGCGGCACCTGGCGCAGTTGCTCCTTGATGCGCTTGATCGAACCGGCACGCGCCGCCTCGTCCTCGCCTGGCAGCGGGCGCAGGCTCAATGGATAGGCGTTGGTGAACCAGCCGACACTGCGGGTCAGGTCCATGTCTTCGAACAGGCCGTCACGGCCGTGGCCCTCAAGCTGCACCAGCACTTCTTCATCGCCGCTCCAGCGGCACAGGGCACGCGCCAGCGCCGTCAGCAGCAGGTCGTTGACCTGGGTGTGGTAGGCCGCCGGGGCCTGTTGCAGCAGTTGCCGGGTCTGTTCCACGTCCAGGCCGATGGCCAGGGTATGGGCGTGGCGATGCAGGTTGCCACCTTGCGGATGGTCGCACGGCAATTCGCGGCGCACGCCGCCCAACTGGCCTTGCCACCAGCCCAGCTCGTCGCGCAGCGAATCGCTGCCGGCGTAGCTGGCCAGGCGTGCAGCCCAGTCGCCCATGGCGTGGGTCTTTGTCGGTAGCGGCTGGCCACGGTACAACGCTTGCAGGTCTTCCAGCAGTACCCGCCAGGATACGCCATCGACCACCAGGTGATGGATTGCCAGCAACAAGCGCTGGCCGCCCTGCCCGTCGCGCACCAGCAAGCCACGCAGCAACGGCCCGTGTTGCAGGTCGAGGCTGCGCTGCAGGTCGGTGTACAGCGCCTGGCAATCCGCGAAGTCGGCAACGGTTGCGGTCCACAACAGTTGCTCGGCGCCAGGCTGGGCGTACTCGGCCTGCCAGCGGCCACCGGCCTCATTGAAGCGCAGGCGCAGGCTGTCGTGGTGCTGCACCAGTGCAGCCAAGGCCTGCGCCAGTGCGCCTTCATCCAGCGGCTGACGCGCCTCCAGCAACACCGCCTGGTTCCAGTGTTGCGGCTGCGGCACCTCGCTGCCGAAGAACCAGTGCTGGATCGGCGTCAGGCCGGTCTGGCCCTGGCGCTGGCCCTGCTCGATGGTGCTGGCGGCTTCGCTGCGCTGAACAACGGCTGCCAGGGTCTGGATGGTCTGGTGCTGGAACAGGTCGCGCGGGGTGAACTGCAAGCCGGCCTGGCGGGCGCGGCTGACCACCTGGATCGACAGGATCGAATCGCCGCCCAGTTCGAAGAAGTTGTCCTGCACGCCGACCTGGGCAACGTTGAGCACGTCGCGCCAGATTTGCGCCAGCTGCGCCTCCACCTCGTTGCCGGGGGCCTGGTATTGCTGGCGTGCCTGTTCCAGGTCGGGCAGCGGCAGGGCACGGCGGTCGAGCTTGCCGTTACCCATCAGCGGCAGGCTGTCGAGCAATACCAGGTGCGCGGGTACCATGTAGTCCGGCAGGTGCTGGCGGGCATCGGCCTTCACTGCATCGCGCAGCAGGTTTTGCGCCTCGCTACCGGCAGTGGCCTGCTTGCACACCAGGTAACCCACCAGTTGCTTGCCACCCGGCAAGTCGAGGGCCAGCACCACCGCCTCGTCGACATCGGCATGCGCCTGCAAGCGGCTTTCGATCTCGCCCAGCTCGATACGAAAGCCTCGTATCTTCACCTGCTGGTCGGCACGGCCGACGTATTCCACCAGGCCATCCGTGCCCAGGCGTACCAGGTCGCCAGTGCGGTACAGGCGCCCGCCTTCGGCGCTGAACGGGTCAGCAACGAAGCGCTCGGCGCTGAGGCCCGGGCGGTCGTGATAACCCTGGGCCAGGCCAGCACCGCCAACGTACAGCTCGCCAATGCCGCCCTGTGGCAGCAAGGCCAGGTCTTCATCGAGGATGTAGGCAGTACGGCTACCAATGACGCGGCCGATCGGCACGCTGCCCAGCTCTGCCGGCAGCGTTTCTGGCGCCAGGCAGGCCAGCGGCATGACCACGGTTTCGGTCGGGCCATAGGCGTTGAAGAACTGCTGCGGCGCAAAGGCCTGGCGGATACGTTGCAGGTGCTCGCCGGTCAGCGCTTCGCCACCGGTAATCACCAGGCGCACCGGCAGTTGTTCGCCCTGCCCGCCCAGGTATTGCGCCAGCTGGCTACCGTAGCTGGGGGTGAAGCCAAGAATGCTCACCTGCTGATCACGCACCAACTGGCAGATTTCTTCGGCGCCCCACTGCCCTTGGGCACGCAGCACCACGCGGGCGCCGCACAGCAGCGGCACCCACAGGCGTTCGCTGGCGGCGTCGAAGTTGATCGAATAGAAATGCAGCTCGCAGTCGTCGCTGCGCATGCCGAACGCGGCGATCACCGCCTGGCAATGCATGGCGAATTCGCCATGGCTGACCACCACCCCCTTGGGCTTGCCGGTGGAGCCAGAGGTGTAGATCAGGTAAGCCTGGTGCTGCGGCAGGTTGAGGTTGTCCAGCGGTGCATCGCTGTAGGCCGACAGGCTGGCGGCATCGTCTTCCAGGCTCCAGCGGGCCACGCCTTGCGGCAGCTTGCCCAGGGTTTGCAGCAGCTCACGCTGGCTCAGCAGCAGGCCGATGCGGCTGTCTTCAATCATGTAGCGCAGGCGGTCGAGTGGGTATTCAGGGTCCAGCGGCACATAGGCGCCACCGGCCTTGAGGATGGCCAGCAGGCCGACGACCATTTCCAGCGAGCGCTCCAGCGCCAGGCCCACCCGCACCTGCGGGCCGACGCCACGTTCACGCAAGGCGCGGGCCAGGCGGTTGGCTTGCTGGTCGAGTTCGGCATAGGTCATGTGCTGGCCGGCGAAGGTCAGCGCACCCGCCTGTGGCGTGCGGGCCGCCTGGGCGGCGAACAGGCCGTGCAGGGTGTGGTCAAGGTCGAAATCGTGCTCGCCCTGCAACTGGCCCACCAGCACCTGCTGCTCGGCGCTGCTCAGCATTGGCAGCTCGCACAGGCGCTGTTGCGGGTTGTCGAGCAGGCCGACCAGCAACTGCTGCCAGTGCTCGGCCATGCGCGCAATGCGTGGCTCGTCGAACAGGTCACGGCTGTAGGTCAGGCAGCAGCCCAGGCGGCCGTCGAGGTCGGTCACCTCCAGGTACAGGTCGAACTTGGTGGCGCTGGCGTCGTTGACCAGGTAATCCACCTGCATGCCGGCCAGCGTGCGGCTTTGCTGGAAGGCCCAGCGTTGCACGTTGCACATCACCTGGAACAGCGGGTTGTAGGCGCTACTGCGCGGCGGCTGCAAGGCCTCGACCAGTTGATCGAACGGCAGGTCCTGGTGCGACTGGCCTTCGATGGCTGCCAGGCGCATCTGCTCAAGCAGCTGGCTGGCGGTCATCTGGCCGTCCAGCTCGCAGCGCAGTACCTGGGTGTTGAGGAAGGCGCCAATCAGGCCTTCGCTTTCCGGGCGAATGCGGTTGGCCACCGGCGCACCGATGCGCAGGTCACGCTGGCCGCTGTAGCGGTGCAGCAAGGCGGCCAGGGTGGCGGTCATGGTCATGAACAGGGTCAGGCCGCGCTGGCTGTTGAAGGCGTGCACGCGGGCGACCAGCGCCGGGTCGAGTTCAAAGCGGTACAGCTCGCCGCGGTGGCTTTGCACGGCCGGGCGCGGGCGGTCGGCGGGCAACGCCAGCACCGGGTGTTCGTCACCCAGGCGCGCCTTCCAGTAGGCCAGCTGGCGGGCGCCCTCGCCGCTTTCCAGCCACTGCCGTTGCCACACGCTGTAGTCCAGGTATTGCACCGGCAGCGGCGCCAGCGGCGATTCGCGGTCATCGACAAAGGCCTCGTACAGCTCGCCCAGTTCGCGGGCGAAGATGTCCATGGCCCAGCCTTCGGTGACGATATGGTGCAGGGTGAGGACGAAGAAGTGCTCGCGCTCTTCGGCCTTGACCAGGCAGGCGCGCAGCAGCGGGCCACGCTCCAGGTCGAACGGCCGGTGCGCCTGGTCGTCGGCCAGTTGTTGCAGGCGTTGCTGGCGGGCATCCGTTGGCAAGGCGCTGAAGTCTTGCCAGTCCAGTTGCAGGCCGCTGTCTTCAGCCACGCACTGGTAGGGCACGCCGTCGATGCTGGGGAAGGTAGTGCGCAGGGTTTCATGGCGCACGATCAGCGCCTGCAACGCACGCTCGAAGGCGTCTACGTGCAGGGTGCCGCGCAGGCGCGCCATGCCGCCGACGTTGTACGCCGGGCTGTCCGGCTCCATCTGCCAGAGGAACCACATGCGCTGCTGCGAGTACGACAGCGGCACCGCCTGGCGGCGGTCGACGCGAGCAATTTCGCCTTGCAGGTTGCGCTCGCCGGCGTCGCGGATGCGTGCGATCTCGGCGCAGAACGCGCCCAGCTCGCTGGCTTCGAACAGCGCCTTGAGTGGCAGCTCGACATCGCAGGCCTGGCGGCTGCGCGAGACGATCTGGGTGGCCAGCAGCGAGTGCCCGCCCAGGGCGAAGAAGTCGTCCTGCAGGCCGACACGCGGCAGGTTCAGCACCTCGCGCCAAATGGCGGCGACCTGCTGTTGCAGCTCGGTTTGTGGCTCGACGTGTTCGCGTTGCTGCCACACCGGAGCCGGCAGCGCCTTGCGGTCGACCTTGCCGCTGGGGCCCAGTGGCATCTGTGCCAGCGGGATGAGTTGCGCCGGCACCATGTAGGCGGGCAGTTGTTCAGCCAGCACCGCCAGCAACTCGGCGGGTTGGGCACTGCCGCTGTAATAGCCGACCAGTTGCGCGCCCACGGCATCCTTGTGAATCAGTACCAGCGCCTGCTCCACACCTGCTTGCGCCAGCAGGCAGGCCTGCACTTCCTCAGGCTCGACACGGAAGCCGCGTACCTTCACCTGCTGGTCGAGGCGGCCGAGGTACTCCAGGGCCTCAAGCTGCACCTGCCAGCGGGCGCGGTCGCCACTGCGGTACAGGCGCTCGCCATTGCCATCGGCCTGGGGCACGAAACGCTCGGCAGTGAGGCCCGGGCGGCCCAGGTAGCCACGGGCCAGGCCCGCGCCACCGAGGTACAGCTCGCCCGGTACACCGGGAGCGGTCAGTTCCAGCTCATCATCCAGCACGCGGCACAGCACATTGCCCAGCGGGCGGCCGATTGGCGAGCGCTCGCCATCCGCCACCTGGCAGTGCCAGTGGGTGACGTTGATGGCGGTCTCGGTCGGGCCATAGCGGTTGTGCAATTGCACCTGCGGCAACATTCGCAGCACACGGTCACGCAAGGCGGCAGACAGTGCTTCGCCACCCGAGAACAAGCGGCGCAGGCTGGTGCAGGCAGCTGCCTGCGGCTCCTGGACGAACACCTGCAACAGCGGTGGCACGAAGTGCAGCGTGGTCACACCATGGGCCTGCACCAGTGCGGCGATGCGCTGCGGGTCGCGGTGCTCACCGGGGCCGGCCAGTACCAGCTTGCAACCGGTGACCAGCGGCCAGAAGCACTCCCATACCGATACGTCGAAGCTGATCGGCGCCTTCTGCATCAGCACGTCGCTGTCGTTCAACGCGTAGGCGGCCTGCATCCACTGCAAACGCTCGGCCAGTGCCGCGTGGGTGTTGCCCACGCCTTTGGGCTGGCCGGTGGAGCCGGAGGTGTAGATCACGTAGGCCAGGTTGTCGCCGTGCAGGTGCAGGCCGGGCGCGTGGCTGGGCCAGCTGTCCAGGTGCAACTGGTCAAGGGCAATGGCGCTGACGCCGTCGACCTGCGGCAGCTTGCCCAGCAAGCTGCTGTGGCTGAGCAGCAGGCCGGCGTTGCAGTCGGCGAGCATGTAGGCCAGGCGTTCGGCCGGGTAGTCGACATCCAGCGGCACGTAGGCACCACCGGCCTTGAGGATGGCCAGCAGGCCGACCAGCAACTGTGGCGAACGCTCGATGGCAATCGCTACGCAGGTATCGGGGCCAACGCCTTTGTCGCGCAGGTAGTGCGCCAGGCGGTTGGCTTGCTGGTGCAGTTCGGCGTAGTCGAGGCTACCACCCTCCCAGGCCAGTGCGGTGCGCTGCGGGGTCAGGCGAGCCTGTTCGTTCAGTTGCTCGACCAGCAGGCGTTGCGGCGCCTCGGTGGGTGCCTGGCCCCAGCCCAGCAACTGTGCACGGCCAGGCTCATCCAGCAACTGCACCTCGCCCAACGCGCGCTGCGGCGCGGCACACACCTGCTCCAGCAGCGCCAGCAGGTGATGGGCCAGACGTTTGACAGTGCTGGCGTCGTACAGCTCGGCAGCATAGTCGAAGGCCAGGCTCAGGCGGCCCTGATGGTCTTCTTCACTGTGCAGTTGCAGATCGAACTTGGCTTCGCGGCTGTGCCATGGCATTTCCTCGGCCAGCAGACCCGGCAGGCGGCGCAGGGCCGACAGGTCGCGCTGCTGGTGGTTGAACATGACCTGGAACAGGCCTTGCTCACGGGCTTCGGGCAAGGCTTCGACCAGCTGCTCGAACGGCAGGTCCTGGTTGGCCTGGGCGTCCAGGGTGGCTTGGCGCACCTGGGCAAGCAACTGCGTGAACGGCAGGCGGCCATCGAGCTGTGCGCGCAGCACCTGGGTGTTGATGAAGAAGCCCACCATGCCTTGGGTTTCCAGGCGTGGGCGGTTGGCGTTGGGCACGCCGACGCGGATGTCGGCCTGGCCGCTGTAGCGGTGCAGCAGCGCCTGCCAACCGGCCAAAAGGACCATGAACAGGCTGGCCTGCTGTTCGCGGGCCAGGCCCTTGAGTGCCTCGGCGAGCTTGGCCGGCACCTTGAGGTTGAAGCGTGCGGCGCTGTGTTCGCGCTGGCTGGTGCGAGGGTGGTCGGTGCACAGGTCGAGCACCGGCAGGTCATCGCCCAATTGTGCCTTCCAGTACTGCAATTGGCGTTCGGCTTCACCGTCGGCCAGCCATTGTCGCTGCCAGGTGCCATAGTCGGCGTAGCCCAGGGCCAGCGGTGCCAGGTTGGCTTCCAGACCTTGGCAGCGGGCGGCATAGAGCTTGGCGAATTCGTCCAGCAGGATGTTCAGCGACCAGCCGTCGGCGACAATGTGATGCAGGGTCACCCACAGCTGGTGGTCTTCGTCGTCCAGGCGGGCCAGGGTCACACGCAGCAAAGGGCCTTGAGTCAGGTCGAACGGCAGGCGCGCCTCGGCTTCACGCTGGGCAGCGACCTGCTCAGCGGTTTGGCCTTCAAGGTCAAGGCGGTGCACGTTGAACGGCTGTAGCGCCAGGATGCGCTGCCGGGCCTGGCCGTCTTCCTCGCTGAAGACGGTGCGCAGCGATTCGTGGCGCTCCACCAGCGCCTGGAAGGCAGCTTCCAGGGCGTTTTCATCCAGTTCGCCACGCAGGTGCAAGCCCGCCGGAATGTTGTACGCCGCCGATTGCGGTTGCAGTTGCCAGAGCAGCCACAGGCGGTTTTGCGCCAACGACTGGGGCAAGGCCTTGGCGCGCTCCAGTGTGGCAATCGTTGCCGTGCCGGTACCGCCTTCGGCGATGATCAACGCCACGGCTTTGCTGTAATCGGCCAGCACCGGCGCTTCGAACAGGGTGCGCAGGCTCAGGTGGATACCCAGCTCATCGGCCAGTCGGGCGGTAGCCTGGGTGGCCGCGATGGAGTTGCCGCCCAGCAGCAGGAAGTGGTCGTCTGCCGCAACCGCCTCCACCTTGAGGATGTCGCGCCACACCGCAGCGATGCGTGCTTGCAGTTCATCGGCAGCACTCGCGCCTGCAACGGCTTCGCTCACATCCGGGAAGCGGGCATAGCAGTCCAGGCTGCCATCGCCCATGCGCAGGCGGCAGGCGGAGCGCTGGAGCTTGCCGCTGGAAGTCTTGGGCAGCGCACCCGGGTTCAGCAGCAGGACCACGGCCGGAGCCTGGCGGCAGGCATCGGCGATCACCTGGCGCAGGGTCTTGATCAGGTCCTGGGGCTTGAGTGCCTTTTGCACGTTGCGGCTGATTTCCACCGCAACGCCGATCCCCTCCTCGCCCTGGTGTTCGACGCCGAACACGGCCACCCGGCCTTTGCGCAGTACGTCAACTTCACGCTCGAGGGTTTTCTCCAGGTCTTGCGGGTACAGGTTCTGCCCGCGCACGATCAGCATGTCTTTCAGGCGCCCGGTGACGAACACCTCGCCCTCGCGCATGAAGCCCAGGTCACCGGTGCGCAGCCAGGTCTGGCCGTCCATTTCAACGAAGGTGCGGGCACTGGCTTCGGGGTTGCGCCAGTAGCCCAAGGCGATGCTCGGCCCGCCAGCCCAGATTTCACCCACCTGGTTATCGCCCAGCACCTGCAACTGCCGGGGCTCGACAATGCGCACGGCGTGCCCGGGCTGCGGGTAGCCGCAGCTCATCAGCACGCTGCCCTTGCCCGGCTGTGCGCGGTTGGCGGCGAAGGCTTCGGCGTCCAGTTCCAGCGCGGCGATACCCTGGCCGCGACGGCTGCCGCTGACGAACAAGGTGGCTTCGGCCAGGCCGTAGCTGGCGAAGAAGCTGGACGCATCGAAACCGCAGGCCTGGAACTTGTCGGCGAAGGTGGCCAGGCTGTCCTGACGAATCGGCTCGGAACCGGAATAGGCCACGCGCCAGCGGCTCAGGTCGAGCCCGGCCAACGAGGCCTCGCTGACCCGCTCGCTGCACAGGCGGTAGGCGAAGTCGGGGCCGCCGCTGATGGTGCCGCCATACTCGCTGATGGCCTGCAGCCAACGCTGCGGCCGGGCCAGGAAGTAACCCGGCGACATCAGCACACACGGCACACCACTGAAGATCGGCTGCAGCAGGCCACCAATCAGGCCCATGTCATGGTACAGCGGCAGCCAGCTGACGATCACGTCGTCGGGGTTGAGGTCGATGCCGAAACCTTGGCGGATCAACTGCTCGTTGGCCACCAGGTTGCCATGGCTGACCTGCACGCCCTTGGGCAGCGCGGTGGAGCCCGAGGTGTATTGCAGGAAGGCGATGTCATCGCTTTTCAGCGCGGGTTCGCGCCAGCTCGCGGCCAATGCCGGGTCCAGGCCGTCCACCGCCAGCAGTTCGGGGGCGTTGTCTGCTGCCAGGGCCTCCAGGCCCTGGAGGTTGTCGCGCAGTGCCGCCACGGTCAGCAACAGGCGCGGCTCGGCGTCGTCGATGATCGACAGCAGCCGCTCCTGATGGTGTTGGCGCGCAGACTCCGGTGGATAAGCCGGCACCGCGATCACACCGGCGTACAGGCAACCGAAGAACGCCGCTACATACTCCGGGCCACTGGGGAACAACAGCACCGCACGGTCGCCAAAGCCGGCCCGGGCCTGCAAGGCGGCGGCAATGGTGCGCGCGTGCTGGTCGAGGTCCCGATAGCTGAGCACGGCCTGCTCGCCGGGGGCGTCGGCGAGAAAGCGCAAGGCGATCTTGTCCGGGGTCTGCGCTGCGCGTTGCGCCAGGGCCTGGACCAGCGAGAGCGGGAGTTCGAAGGCGTCCGTCATGGGGTGTTCCTGCCAGTGTCTGGTTGGGGCGAGCCGGCTGCTCCGCGATCTTGAGCGGGCAACGTAAGGCGGCCGGATGTACACAGGGGAACGGATGGGCAGGGGAAGAAATTAAAGGGATTGTTCAGGTGCAGAGGGGGCTGGAGGTGAACCGGTTCACACTGGCTGCTTAGAACCGAAAGATACAGATACTAATTACGTTTCGTATTTGACAATCATTATCATCTTGAATAGTTTGTCGCACGTCGTAGGAAGCTTCCCAGCCTTGGGTGCCTCCTTTCCCCTCTGTGACAAGGTGATTTCCATGGCGGAACAACTATCCACAAGTAAGTGCGATTCACCATTACTGCAGGCCTTCGTCGACAACCGCAGCATCCTGGTCAAGATTGCTGCGCGCATTACCGGTTGCCGCTCGCGCGCTGAAGATGTGGTGCAGGATGCGTTTTTCCGGCTTAGCGCCGCCCCGCAGATTACCTCGTCGTTCAAGGCGCAGCTCAGCTACCTGTTCCAGATCGTGCGCAACCTGGCCATCGACCATTACCGCAAGCAGGCGATGGAGCTGAAGTACTCCGGCAGCGAGGAGGAAGGCCTGAACGTGGTCATCCAGAACGCCTCGCCCGAAGCCACGCACATCAACCTTGCCGCGCTGGACGACATTGCCGAGGCGCTGAACGAACTGCCCCAGCGTACCCGCTATGCCTTCGAGATGTACCGCCTGCATGGCGTACCGCAGAAGGACATTGCCAAGGAACTGGGGGTGTCGCCGACACTGGTCAACTTCATGATCCGCGATGCACTGGTGCATTGCCGCAAAACGGCTAATCGGCAGGCCTGAAACTTCAGGCTCGCGCCCACGGGGCTGCTGCGCAGCCCATCGCAGCGGTTCGTCGCCACGACAAGCCAGCTCCCACCCCGACCGCATCAACCTCAAGCCATGCATTACGCCTGTGGGAGATTCTATGGTTTTAGGGAAGTTTTTTAAGCGGCTTTTGATCGATACTCGTCTCCGCTTTTCAGTAGGGCAAATACTACTCGCGCC
>NZ_JBIBGE010000006.1:0-232228 GCF_042956345.1 Pseudomonas sp. NPDC008258 | reverse complement strand
GGGCATGATCAGATACCTCCTGATCATGCGTATTAGCCTGTAAACCATGTCCCCGGTTTGGAATGTAAACGATGTCTCCGGTTTGTACCGCGGGCAAGCCCGCTCCCACAGGGACCGTACAATCCGCTGACTACGCGGTTTCTGTGGGAGCGGGCTTGCCCGCGAAGAGGCCCTCACAGCCATTTCACACCCTTTCCACAAAAAACAGTCAATACTTCCCCCATCCACACGTGGGCAGGATCGCCCGTTGTCGTGTCTAAACGAATAACAACCAAATCCAAGGAACCGGACCTATGCTGCGCCGCCGCATGCTCATCATGTTGGCCGTGGTTCTGCTGATCGTGCTGGCCCTGGGGGGCTACAAGGCCTTCTCGATCTACCAGCAGATCCAGATGTTCACTGCCCCCAAGCCGCCCATCACCGTCGCGGCTGCCTTGGCCGAACAGCGCCAGTGGCAAGCGCGCCTGCCCGCCGTGGGCAGCCTCAAGGCACTGCAAGGCGTAGAGCTGAGCCTGGAGGTGGAGGGCATCGTCAAAGCCCTGCACTTCGACTCTGGCCAACAGGTCAAGGCCGGGCAACCGCTGTTGCAACTCAACGACGACCAGGAAACCGCCCTGCTCGGCACCGCCCAGGCCGACCTGGGCCTGGCCAAGGTCGATTTCGGCCGTGGCAGCCAGCTGGTCGGCGACTCGGCTATCTCGCGTGGCGAGTTCGACCGCCTCACCACCCAGTACCGCCGCAACCAGGCCGTGGTCGAGCAACTCAAGGCGCAGAAGACCAAGAAAAGCATCAACGCCCCGTTCAGCGGCACCATCGGCATCCGCCAGGTGGACATTGGTCAATACCTGGCTGCCGGTACGGTGATAGCGACCTTGCAGGACACGTCCAGCCTCTACGTGGACTTCAACGTCCCCGAACAGGCCCTGCCACAGTTGAGCCTGGGCCAGCAGGTACAGGTACAGGTAGCCGCCTACCCAGGCCAGACCTTCACCGCCAGCCTTAGCGCCATCAACCCCAAGGTCGAGGAAACCACGCGCAACCTGCTGGTACGCGCCACCCTGGCCAACCCCGACGGCAAGCTGCTGCCCGGCATGTTCGCCAATCTACTGATCCTGCTGCCCAATCCACAGCCACAAGTGGTGGTGCCTGAAAGCGCCATTACCTACACCTTGTATGGCAACTCGGTGTACGTCGCCACGCCGAAAAAAGACAAGGACGGCAAGCCAGAGAACGATGACAAGGGCCAACCGCAGTTGACTGCCGAACAACGCACCGTACAAACCGGCGAGCGCCGCGACGGCGTGGTGGTGGTCAGTAAAGGCTTGCAGGTCGGCGAACAGGTGGTCACCGCCGGGCAGCTGAAGCTCAGCCCAGGCGCCGCCATCCGCATCGGCCAGGACAAAGCCCTCAAGCCCGAGCAGGGCGCGCCGGGCAAGGACTGAGGAGGCTGGCATGGCGTTCACCGACCCGTTCATCCGCCGCCCGGTGCTGGCCAGTGTGGTCAGCCTGCTGATCCTGCTGCTGGGCTTCCAGGCCTGGAACAAACTTCAGATCCGCCAGTACCCGCAAATGGAAAACGCCCTGATCACGGTGACCACCGCCTACCCCGGGGCCAACGCCGAGACCATCCAGGGCTACATCACCCAGCCCCTGCAACAAAGCCTGGCCAGCGCCGAAGGCATCGACTACATGACCTCGGTAAGCCGCCAGAACTTCTCGATCATTTCCATCTACGCGCGGATCGGCGCCGACAGCGACCGCTTGTTCACCGAGTTGCTGGCCAAAGCCAACGAGGTGCGCAACCAGTTGCCCCAGGACTCGGAAGACCCGGTGCTGAGCAAGGAAGCTGCCGATGCCTCGGCGCTGATGTACGTCAGCTTCTACAGCAAGGAAATGAGCAACCCGCAGATCACCGACTACCTGTCGCGGGTCATCCAGCCCAAGCTGGCCACCCTGCCAGGCATGGCCGAGGCGGAGATTCTCGGCAACCAGGTGTTTGCCATGCGTATCTGGATCGACCCGGTCAAGCTGGCCGGCTTCGGCCTGTCGGCCACCGACGTGACCAACGCTGTGCGCCGCTACAACTTTCTCTCTGCTGCCGGTGAGGTGAAAGGCGAGTACGTGGTCACCAGCATCAACGCCAGCACCGAACTGAAGTCGGCTGAGGCGTTTGCCGCCCTGCCGGTCAAGACCAGCGGTGACAGCCGCGTGCTGCTGGGCGACGTGGCGCGGGTGGAGATGGGCGCAGAAAACTACGACACGGTCAGCTCGTTCGACGGCACCCCTTCGGTGTACATCGGCATCAAGGCCACCCCGGCTGCCAACCCGCTGGAAGTGATCAAGGAAGTGCGGCGCATCATGCCCGAGCTGGAAAGCCAGTTGCCCTCGGCACTGAAGGTGTCGATCGCCTACGACGCCACGCTGTTCATCCAGGCCTCGATCGACGAAGTCATCAAGACCCTAGGCGAGGCAGTGTTGATCGTCATCGTGGTGGTGTTCCTGTTCCTCGGTGCGCTGCGTTCGGTGCTGATCCCGGTGGTGACCATTCCGCTGTCGATGATCGGCGTGCTGTTCTTCATGCAGATGATGGGCTACTCGCTCAACCTGCTGACCTTGCTGGCCATGGTGCTGGCCATCGGCCTGGTGGTCGACGATGCCATTGTCGTGGTGGAAAACATCCACCGGCACATGGAAGAAGGCAAGTCACCCTTTGACGCGGCCATTGAGGGCGCCCGCGAAATCGCCTTGCCGGTGGTGTCGATGACCATCACCCTGGCGGCCGTGTATGCACCAATCGGCTTCCTCACCGGGCTCACCGGCGCGCTGTTCAAGGAGTTTGCGCTGACCCTGGCCGGCGCGGTGATCATCTCCGGCATCGTGGCACTTACACTGTCACCAATGATGTGCGCCCTGCTGCTGCGCCAGGAACAGAACCCCAGCGGCCTGGCCCACCGCCTGGACGTGCTGTTCGAACGCCTGAAGGTGCGTTACCAGCGCCTGCTGCACGCCACCCTGGACAGCCGCCCGGTGGTGCTGGTGTTCGCCGTGATCATCCTGTGCCTGATCCCGGTGCTGCTCAAGTTCACCCAGAACGAACTGGCGCCCAACGAGGACCAAGGGGTGATCTTCATGATGAGCAGCGCGCCGCAGCCGGCCAACCTCGATTACCTCAACGCCTACACCGACGAATTCACCCCATTGTTCAAGGCCTTCCCCGAGTACTACTCGTCGTTCCAGATCAACGGCTTCAACGGCGTACAGACCGGTATCGGCGGTTTCCTGCTCAAACCCTGGAACGAACGCGAGCGCACGCAGATGGAGTTGCTGCCGCTGGTGCAGGCCAAACTCGAGGAAATCGGGGGCTTGCAGATCTTTGGCTTCAACCTGCCCTCCCTGCCCGGCACCGGCGAAGGCCTGCCGTTCCAGTTCGTGATCAATACCGCTGGCGACTACCCGGCACTGCTGGACGTGGCCCAACGCATCAAGGCCCGCGCTCAAGACTCCGGCAAGTTCGCCTTCCTGGACATCGACCTGGCGTTCGACAAGCCCGAAGTGGTGGTGGACATCGACCGGGCCAAGGCAGCGCAGATGGGGGTATCGATGGACACCCTCGGCGGCACGCTGGCAACCCTGCTGGGCGAAGCGGAGATAAACCGCTTTACCCTTGAAGGCCGTAGCTACAAGGTCATCGCCCAGGTCGAGCGGCCCTACCGCGACAACCCCGGCTGGCTGAACAACTACTACGTGAAGAACGACCAGGGCCAGCTGTTGCCGCTGTCGACCCTGATCACCCTCACCGACCGCGCCCGCCCGCGTCAGCTCAACCAGTTCCAGCAACTGAACTCGGCGATTATCCAGGGCGTGCCGATGGTCAGCCTGGGCGAAGCGCTGAAGACGGTGCAGGACATCGCCCGCGAAGAGGCCCCGGAAGGCTTCGCCTTCGATTATGCAGGCGTGGCGCGCCAGTACGTGCAGGAAGGCAGCGCGCTGTGGGTCACCTTCGGCCTGGCGCTGGCGATCATCTTCCTGGTGCTGGCGGCGCAGTTCGAGAGCTTCCGCGACCCGTTGGTGATCCTGGTGACGGTGCCGTTGTCGATTTGCGGGGCGTTGTTGCCGCTGTTCATGGGTATATCGAGCATGAACATCTACACCCAGGTCGGGCTGGTGACCTTGATCGGGCTGATCAGCAAACACGGCATCCTGATCGTCGAGTTTGCCAACCAGTTGCGAGAAGAACGCGGCTTGAGCGTGCGCGAAGCCATCGAGGAAGCCGCGGCGATTCGCCTGCGGCCGGTGCTGATGACCACGGCAGCGATGGTGTTTGGCATGGTGCCGCTGATTCTGGCAACCGGCGCCGGGGCGGTCAGCCGCTTTGACATCGGTACGGTGATTGCCACCGGGATGTCGATTGGTACGCTGTTTACCCTGTTTGTGCTGCCTTGTATCTATACCCTGCTGGCGCACAAGGCGGTGGCCAAGGAAGCTGCTGTAGCCTGATCCGGCCTCTTCGCGGGCTTGCCCGCTCCCACAGGTACAGCGCCGCTTCTGAAGCTTGCGCCGTACCTGTGGGAGCGGGCAAGCCCGCGAAGAGGCCGGTGAAGCAAAAACAAAAATGCCAGAGGCCCCGCGATTGCGGGGCCTCTGGCGTTTCTAGCTCACACCGGGTTCAACCGAACGGCCGCAACCCTTGGCGCATGCCGAACAGGAACAGCAGCAAATCCTGGTCCGGCGCGGCCTGTGCCTGTTGCTGCGGTTTCACATCCCGCGGCAACGCGCACTGGTCAGCCATTTCAGCCTTGCTGAACACTGTCGGCCTTGGCTCTTCCCATGCAGCCACCGCCACGGTGGTCACCGCCAGGCCAGCCACCAGGAACAAAGCTCGAGCTATTTCTAGTTTCATCACTCTAACCCTTTGACAGCGCTGCCAAACGCCATCTTGTAAAAGTAGAGCAGCGTCTGCCATTCCGCGTCATTGATCGACGAATGGCGGCGCAGCTGACGCAGGTCGTTACCTGCCGCACGCTGGCAGCTGATACGCCGCCGGCACTTTTCCAGGTCCAACAGTGCCACTTCGACACGCGCCTGCTCGTCTTCGCCAGTCACCTTGATGAAAACGTGCTTGCCATACAGGCAGCCGTGCTGCCAGTGGCCAAGGTGCATGCGCGCCAGGTTGTCCGCCAGGTCCTTGTACATGCGCTCATGCACCACCTGCGGGTAACGCTCACGTGCACCTTCGGCATGCCAGGTGTCGAGTTCGACAAAGCCATCCAGCGCCTCGCTGACCAGCAGCGCGCGCCACTGGTGCTCGGCATCGCGCTCGGCACCACAAAAGACGATCCGCGGTACACGCACGCCCAATTGCTCGAAGCTGTTCAGTGCATCCAGTTCACGCAATACGGTCGGCCGGCCGAAAGGGTGCAGCAGACTGCGGTAGATATGCCCGACCTGGCGCTTGGCATACAGCAGCTTGCCATTGGCATCATTGAGGCGTTGCACGCCGCTCTCGCCACCGCGGCGCTGGTTAGGCTCCTCGACCCACTCGCCTTGCTGGCGCCAGTAAAAATCGAACCGCGACTCCCCTTTCTGGGCTACAGCCATCAAACACTACCCCTTACGCAATACGTAGACCCGCCACATGGCATAGAACGGCAGGAAGTCGAGGCGTTCCTGGATTCTGAAGCCGGCGGCCATGAATTCTTCTTCGACCGTTTCGGCCGGTAACACGAAACGGTTCTGGTAATTGTCCTGCTCGGCCTTGGCGCTGCGGCGCTCTTCCAGCTTTTTCCGCCGCCAGGCCTTGAAGTTGCCATCCACCCACAGCGAAAGGATCACACTATCACGGCTAACCCGCTGAAATTCCGAAAGTATGGTCTTTCTGTGCGCCGACTCGCCAATGTGGTGGAACAGGCGCATGCAGAAAATGCTGTCCACCGAGTTGTCCGGCAGGTCGATGGCAAATGCCGATGTCTGCAAAGGGCGTACCCGTGCCACCACTTCTGGCGGTTGCGCGGCACAGGCTGTCTCGATCATCGCTTCGGAGTTGTCGGCACCAATGATCACCCGGTTAGGCTTTTCAGCCAGCAACGGCCAGAAACGGCCTGCACCACAGGGCAGGTCCAGTACCAGGCCGGGCTCACCCGCCAATGCCAGGGCGCGGCGCGCCAACTGCTCATCTCGCTTGTGGGAAAGGCGTCGCGCCAGGCCGTCCTGGTGCTTGAGAAAGTACTCGCGGGCATGGTCTTTGTCGTACTTCTCGGAAAATTCAAGCTTGATGGGGCTACGCATTGGGCATCTCCTGACTCCAGTGCGCCCACCTTAGGCAGGCAGGCGTTGGAATCAGGTCATGCCAATGTGAAAAAAATGTTGCGCGCCCTTTAACCTGTTACAACAGATTACTCGACCATGGTGTCCGGGCTGCTCTGGACCTTGGTATTGCTCAAGTCCACCTGGAAGCGGCAACCATGCGGCAGGGTCGATGTGAGGGTGACATGCCAGCCCTGGTCGTCGCAGATTCGCTGCACCAGCGACAGGCCAAGGCCCAGGCCCTCGCCGCGCCGCTCATCGCCACGAACGAACGGCTTGAACATCGCCTCGCGCTGCTCTTCGGGGATGCCCACGCCACTGTCCTCCACACTGAAACCGTTGGCTTCCAGGCTTAGCCGGATGTAGCCACTGTCGGTGTAGTGGGCGGCATTGCGCAACAGGTTGCCCATTACCGATTGCAGGAACGTGGCGTTGTACAGCACCGGGCTGGCACTGACGCGTCCGTCGAAATACAGGGTCAGGCCCTTCTGCTCGATCGTGTCGCGCCATACGCCGATGAGTTCGTCGGCCACCTCCCGCAGGGTTGCCCTTGAGGCCACGGCGCCCTCATCACGTTGTGCCCTGGCCAGCATCAGGAAGGTCTGTACCAGCTCGCGCATTTCTTCCGTAGCCCGCGCCACGCGCTCAACCTGGCTGCGCGAACGGGCGTCCAGCGTCGGGTTCTCCATCAGCAGTTCGCACGAGGTGGCCAGCACCATCAAGGGCGTGCGCAGTTCGTGGCTAACGTCACTGGTGAACAGCCGCTCGCGGGTCAGCGCGTCGCGCAGGCGGCCCAGGGTATCGTCGAAGGCTACCGCCAACTGGCCTACTTCGTCCGCCGCATAGTCCGGCGCCAGCGGCGGGGCCAAGCCCAGTAACTGGTCGCGGTGCCGCACCTGGCGCGCCAGGCGCACGACCGGCGCCATCACTCGGCGTGCCACCAGCCAACCCAGGATGACGGCCAGCACCAGGCTGAGCACGAAGCCCACCACCACCACGGCGAACAGCACGCGCTCGCGTTCTTCGAAGTCGCTCTGGTCCTGCAGCAGCACATAACGGCGGCCATCGACGATCTCGACCATGGCGTGGTACGACAGCTGGTCGCGGAACACCTCGTGGAAGCCCCGGCTCAGGTGGCGCAAGTCCTTGGGTAACTCGAAGTCGTCACGCCCGCCGCTGAAGTAGAACAACTGGTCGGGGCGCGGCCGGTGGCTCCAGTCACTGACACTGTCCATGCGCAGCAGGCGCTGAAGATCACCGCCCAATACCGAGGAAATCAGCCGCTCTTCGACCAGGTGTACGGTGGCGACAATGCCGAAGGCAAAGGCGCCGGCCACCAGCGCGCTCATCAGCGCAAAGGCGATGATGATGCGCTGGGCAAGGCTTTGCTTAAACTCCATCGCGGCCCTCGGCGAGGCGATAGCCGACGCCATGCACGGTATGCAGCAACGGTTTTTCAAACGGTTTGTCGATTACCTGGCGCAGCTGGTGCACATGGCTGCGCAGGCTGTCGCTGTCGGGGCAGTCGTCGCCCCACAGGGCCTCTTCCAGTACTTCGCGGCGCAGAACGTGCGGGCTTTTCTGCATCAGCACCGCCAGCAACTTGAGGCCTACCGGGTTGAGCTTGAGCAGGCGCCCCTGACGAGTGACCTCCAGTGTGTCGAGGTCGTAACTGAGGTCGGAGACCTGCAGGGTACGCCGCCCGCCGCCCTGGGCGCGGCGCAGCACCGCTTCGATGCGCGCGGCCAGCTCCGACAGGGCGAAGGGCTTGAGCAGGTAATCGTCAGCCCCGGAGCGGAAGCCTTGCAGGCGGTCGTCCAGCTGGTCGCGGGCGGTCAACATGATCACCGGCGTATCGCGGCGGGCATCTTCGCGCAGGCGCTTGCACAGGGTGTAGCCATCGATGCCGGGCAGCATGATGTCCAACACGATCAAGTCGTAGTGCTCGGTGGCAGCCAGGTGCAAGCCGGACAAGCCATCCTGGGCACAGTCCACTGTGTAGCCTTTCATGCCCAGATAATCGGCCAGGTTGGCCAGGATATCGCGGTTGTCTTCAACCAAAAGAATGCGCATCGGTTTCTCCTGTGCGGCGCTTCTCGCTGTGGTGCGCGGCAGGCGCAGCTTAAGGCCTATGCCTGCACGGTGCCAGCCCTCGGAAAAATTCACCGCACTTGACGGTTTTTTCACTGATCCTTCACGGACACAGGATAGCGGGCAGCCGACAATGCCCGATCTTTTTCGTGCCCTGGAGCCGCCATGCAGCAACCACCCCGCCCTCGCCCGATCAACGTCTGGCTGTATCTGGGCATACCCTTGGCGACCGCGCTGGCCTTGATCCTGCTGGAGTTGACGTCGATCGACATGGATGTGGCCAACCTGTTCTTCGATCCCGCTGCCGGGCAGTTCATCGGGCGCCACAGTTACTTGCTGGAAAACATCCTGCATGACCGGGTCAAACAAGTGGTCATCCTGCTTGGGGTTTTGTCGCTACTGACCTTCGCCGCCAGTTTCTTCTGGAAACGTCTGTTCAGCTGGCGCCGCGAGCTGGGCTGCCTGGTGCTGGCGCTGGGCCTGTCCACGGCGTTTGTCACACCGTTGAAGAAGGTGACGCAGGTGCAGTGCCCATGGAGCCTGACCCAGTTTGGCGGCAGCGAGACCTACAGCAAGCTGCTGGAACCGCGACCGGCTACCGACAAGCCTGGGCTGTGCTGGCCAGGCGGGCATGCGGCGACCGGGTTCTGCCTGTTCGGCTTGTTCTTCATGCTGCGTGATCGCAAGCCGCGGCTGGCGCGAGTGGCGTTTGTTGTGGCCTTGCTGGCTGGGTCGGTATTAGGCGTTGGGCGGATGATGCAGGGCGCGCATTTCTTGTCGCACAACGTGTGGACGGGGGTGTTCTGCTGGTTGATCGGGCTGGGGTCGTATTACCTGATCCTGTATCGCCGGGTCATGGTGGAGGCGCCAGTCGCCGAACGTAGCGTCGCCTGATTGAGGGGCCGCTTTGCGGCCCATCGCCGGCAAGCCAGCTCCCACAGGTGCAGCACAAGCCTCAGGCCTGTGGAGATCCTGTGGGAGCTGGCTTGCCGGCGATGGGTTGCGCAGCAGCCCCAATGGCCCTCACAGGTAAAACGAAAAAGCCCCGGTTCTCACGAACCGGGGCTTTTTCATACTACTGGGGGTAAGGCTGGCTTACATCATGCCGCCCATGCCACCCATGCCGCCCATGTCTGGCATGCCGCCGGCAGCTGGTGCTTCGCTCGGAGCGTCAGCAATCATGGCTTCGGTGGTGATCATCAGACCGCCAATCGAAGCAGCAGCTTGCAGGGCCGAACGGGTGACCTTGGCTGGGTCCAGGATGCCCATCTCGATCATGTCGCCGTACTCGCCGGTAGCAGCGTTGTAACCGAAGTTACCCGAACCTTGCTTGACCTTGTCGGCCACAACGCTTGGCTCGTCGCCGGCGTTGGCAGTGATCTGGCGCAGCGGGGCTTCAACAGCGCGACGCAGCAGGGCGATACCGACGTTCTGATCTTCGTTGTCGCCTTTCAGATCGGCAATGGCAGCCAGGGCGCGAACCAGGGCAACACCACCGCCAGGCACCACGCCTTCTTCAACGGCTGCACGGGTAGCGTGCAGGGCGTCTTCAACGCGGGCTTTCTTCTCTTTCATTTCAACTTCGGTGCCAGCACCGACCTTGATCACGGCAACACCGCCAGCCAGCTTGGCCAGACGCTCTTGCAGCTTCTCACGGTCGTAGTCCGACGAAGTTTCTTCGATCTGGGCGCGGATCTGCTTGACGCGAGCCTGGATGTCGTCTTCGGCGCCAGCGCCGTCGATGATGATGGTGTTTTCCTTGGACAGGGTCACACGCTTGGCGTTACCCAGGTGCTCCAGGGTAGCGGTTTCCAGGGACAGGCCGATTTCTTCGGAGATGACCTGGCCGCCAGTCAGGACGGCGATGTCCTGCAGCATGGCCTTGCGACGGTCGCCGAAGCCTGGAGCCTTGACGGCTGCAACCTTGACGATGCCGCGCATGTTGTTGACTACCAGGGTAGCCAGCGCTTCGCCTTCAACGTCTTCGGCAACGATCAGCAGTGGGCGGCCGGCCTTGGCAACGGCTTCCAGTACTGGCAGCAGCTCACGGATGTTGGAGATCTTCTTGTCGACCAGCAGCAGCAGCGGGCCTTCCAGCTCGGCAACCATGGTGTCCGGCTTGTTGACGAAGTATGGCGACAGGTAGCCACGGTCGAACTGCATGCCTTCTACGACGGACAGTTCGTTTTCCAGGCCCGAGCCTTCTTCAACGGTGATCACGCCTTCTTTACCGACTTTTTCCATGGCTTCGGCAATGATGTTGCCGATGGAGTCGTCAGAGTTGGCGGAGATGGTGCCTACCTGGGCGATGGCCTTGGAGTCGGCGCATGGCTTGGACAGGTTCTTCAGCTCGGCAACGACGGCAGCAGTGGCCTTGTCGATACCGCGCTTCAGGTCCATCGGGTTCATGCCGGCAGCGACGGCTTTCAGGCCTTCGTTGACGATGGCCTGAGCCAGAACGGTAGCGGTGGTGGTGCCGTCACCGGCAGCATCGTTGGCCTTGGAAGCAACTTCCTTGACCAGCTGGGCGCCCATGTTTTCGAAGGCGTCTTTCAGCTCGATTTCTTTGGCGACGGAAACGCCGTCCTTGGTGATGGTTGGCGCGCCGAAGCTCTTGGCCAGTACCACGTTACGGCCTTTCGGGCCCAGGGTCGCTTTTACCGCGTCAGCCAGAACGTTGACACCAACCAGCATTTTCTTACGAGCGGAATCGCCGAATTTTACGTCTTTAGCAGCCATGATCGTTTAATCCTTGGAATTCTTTGGAGTAACGGGAAGTCGGGGAAATCAGCCTTCGATAACGGCGAGGATTTCGTTCTCGGCCATGACCAGCAGGTCTTCGCCATCGACTTTCACGGTGTTGCTGCCCGAGTAAGGGCCGAAGACCACTTTGTCACCCACTTTCACGGCCAGCGCGCGAACTTCGCCGTTGTCCAGGATGCGACCGGTGCCGACGGCTACAACTTCGCCGCGGTTTGGTTTTTCAGCGGCCGAACCCGGCAGGACGATACCGCCAGCGGTTTTCGATTCTTCTTCGCTGCGACGGATAACGACGCGGTCATGCAGAGGACGAAGCTTCATTGTCGATCTCTCCCAAATTGTGGTTTTCATCGGCCGGTATCGACACCGGCGGGTTGATGCTGTCCGGCGTTGCCGGGGAGTGGCCCGCAATGGGCGAACCACCTGTGTCATGTCTGGCGTAACCACCAGAAACCTTGCGGTGACCACATACATGAGGCCGCCATATTCAATTACAAGGCTTGATATGCAAAATTTTTCTTCAGGCTGAAAAACACCGGGGCCGCATATGCGGCCCCGGGCGTTTTACTTGTCGCGGCGCTCGTACTCGCCTTCGATCACATTCGGACGGTGGCCACTCTCACGTGGTCGCGCCTGGAACGGGTCGTCCTGGAATGCACGCTGGCGCATGGCCTGGGCCTCGGCACGCTCGCGCATCTTGCGTGCGGCCAGGTGGCGGGTGAACGGCAGCAGGCACAGCAGGCCCAGCACGTCGCTGATGAAGCCTGGCAGCAGCAGCAGGCCGCCACCGACCGCCAGCATCATGCCCTGGAACATGTCCTCGGCGGGCAGTTCGCCACGCTGCAGGCTTTCACGGGCACGCAATGCGGTGGCCAGGCCGGCCACGCGCATCACCAGCACACCCAGGGCGGAGCCGGCGATGATCAACAGCAGCGCCGGGAAAAACCCGATGGCCGCGCTGACCTTCACGAAAACGAAAAGCTCCAGCACGGGAAACAGCAGAAGCAACAGTAGAAAAGCACGCATCAAAGCAATCCTCGTTGGAAGAGAACCTTCCTGTAAGACCTACAGATGGATGCGTATGCTCGGCTTTTCAACCCTCGGCTGCCGTCGCAACCGGCCACTGGTCGGCGCGCGCCAGTAAAACCAGGGCTTCGCGGACTTGTGTCGGCGTGTTGCAAGTACTGGGGAAAGGCAACCAGTGCAGCGCCTGGCCAATGCGCAGGTGCATGCCTTCACTATCGACCCCGGCCATTTGCGCCGGCGCATGGCGTGGCAGGTCGGTCAGTTCCACATAGTGGGCGATGGCGTTGGCGTGATCACTGTTCATGTGTTCGACCATGCTTGCCTCGGCCTTGCCGGCGAAGGGGTTGGCCAAAGTCACCTGATCGAGCCAATGGATCGCGCCGAAACCGCCAATGTAGCGGTGGCGTACCGGCTGCAGCACCCAGAAGTCGAAGTCGTGGGCCTTGTGATAGTTGGCGGCGTCGGGGAAGTAGCGGTAGTAGCGTTCGGCGGCAGCCTCGATGGCGGCTTCGTCGACCAGCTTGTGCGCCTCGGCCATCACCGTCAGGCGCCCCACGGCTTGCACGTCCTCGGCCTCGCGCTCACCCACCAGCAGCGAGCACTTGGGGTCTTTTTGCAGGTTGTGGGTGTGCTGGGCGATGCGGCTGATGAGGATCAGCGGGTTGCCCTGGGCGTCCAGGCAGTACGGAACGACCGAACCGAACGGGAAGCCGGGCATCGACTTGGAATGGGTCGAGAGCACGCCGCGGTATTCCTTGAGCAGCAGTTCCCGGGCGGGGCGGATGGCGTTGATACTCACTTGGGGGCGGCTCCTGGTGGCAGACTGGATAGATGACAAGATAAGCATTATCAGTTCCAGTGCCAATGGGGCTGCTTTGCAGCCCTATCGCCGGCAAGCCAGCTCCCACAGTTACCGCACAAGACTCAGGCCTGTGGTGATCCTGTGGGAGCTGGCTTGCCGGCGATGGGGCGCAAAGCGGCCCCCAAGGATTTACCAGGTCACGCCGAAGCCCGCGGTATAGCGGGTCTTGTCCAGGTCACTTTCACGCGTCCCGGTGATGATGTCCTTCTCCGCCTTGAGGTTGAGCGAGGCCCACTCGGTAACCTTGTAGCGCAGGCCAACTTCGGCATCCAGCGAGTAGTCGGCAACGCCACCCAGCGGCTTGGCGAACTCGCCGTTGGTGAACAACTGCACGTTCTTGCCGATCAGGTAGCGGGTGTAATCCCACTTCACCGCCGCGGAGTAGAAATTGTCCTTGCTGCCATCCTGGTATTCGAAGTCGGTACGGTTGACCAGCGAACCCAGCGAGAACGCCCCCAGTTCGTCATCCCAGAACTGGTAACCCGGGCCGGTACCCACGGTGCGCTGACGGGCCAGGTCTTCGATGCGGTCGCGCTTGTATTCCGCACGGCCCTGCCAGAACCACTTCTCGGTCATGAAACGGTCCAGGGCATACTCGGCACTCCAGTTGTCGGTGGTGGTAACGTCGTCCTTGGTCTCGCGGTTGTACTCGCCTTCGGCGTTGTGCCGCCAGCGGCCGTGACGGGCCGTGGTCTTGAAGCCGATGTCGTAATCGTCGGTATCATTCTCGGCACGCTTGTAGTCCAGCGCCACGTCGACGTTGCCCTTCCACACGAAGTCCTCGACCAGTGGCTTGGGCTTCATGATCTGCTCGATGCTTGCCAGCTCCACGGTCTTGGGCGCCTCGCCATTGGCCAGGGTGACCTTGCCAGGCTCGGCCGCTTTGAGCGACTTGGCCTTTTCTCCGGTGTAGGCATCTTGCTTGACCAGCATTTCCTGGTCGCTTTCCAGGGTCTGGACTTCTTTCCAGTCCAGGGCGATGGACCCACCGTAAGGCGTTTCCAGCAGCAGCTTGCCACCGTCGAAGACTTTGATCTTGCCACTGAGCCGGTCACCGTTCTTCATCCACACGGTGTCGGCGAACACCGGGGCGGCGCACAAGGAAGCAGCGAGCAGGCACAACAACGATCTAGAATTCATAAGCGGACTACGGGTTCGATTTGACGAAAAAAGCCGGGCATTATCCAGATACCAACGCCCAGAGCAAGGACAGACCGAGCACTTGGCGTTGAGTTCAACTCTCATTTGCCGGACCACCGGTCCGTTTTCATCTGTAGCCCAAGGGGGGCGTGATGTCTGATGGATATGAACACGCCTTGGAATCCGCCGAGGGCCGACGAACGGCGCTATATTCAGTACTTGGCCAGGTGCCTAGCGGCAAGGTGGTGAGCTACGGCCAGCTGGCCGAGCTGGCGGGGCTTGGCCGTGCGGCGCGTTGGGTCGGGCGCACCCTCGGGCAGTTGCCTGCGGACACCCGCCTGCCCTGGCACCGGGTGCTCGGTGCAGGTGGGCGCTTGAGCCTGGCAATGGGTACCCCGTCGGGGGATGAACAAAGGGCGCGATTACGCGCGGAAGGTGTGAATGTAACCAACAATCGTGTGGATATGACGCGCCATGGCTGGCGCCCAATGGAGCACAGCGGTTAGAGTGCGCGCTTTGTTTTCGCAAACTTGAGGCAGATGTTGGCCCATGCCCCGTAAAACCTGGCGCGCTGCGCTTGCTGCCTATGCCAGCCCGTCAACCTTGGTACTTTTGCTGCTCGGTTTCGCCGCCGGTCTGCCCTACATGCTGGTTTTCTCGACCCTGTCGGTGTGGTTGCGTGAAGCCGGCGTTGCCCGCGAGACCATTGGTTACGCCAGCCTGATCGGCCTGGCCTACGCCTTCAAGTGGGTGTGGTCGCCGCTGCTCGACCAATGGCGCCTGCCGCTGCTGGGTGGGCTGGGTCGGCGCCGTTCGTGGCTGCTGTTGTCGCAATCGCTGGTAGTCATCGGCCTGGTCGGCATGAGCCTGTGCGACCCGCAACAACATCTGTCGTGGCTGATCGCCATGGCCGTATTGGTGGCCTTTGCCTCGGCTACCCAGGACATTGCCGTAGACGCCTACCGCCTGGAAATCGCCGACGACCAGCGCCAGGCCGCGCTTGCTGCCAGCTACATGGCCGGCTACCGGGTTGCCGCCTTGCTGGCCACGGCCGGCGCCCTGTTCTTCGCCGAGTGGTTCGGCTCCACCGGTTTCAGCTACCTGCACAAGGCCTGGGCCGGCACCTACGTCATGTTCGGGGTGATGATGCTGCCTGCCCTGTTCACCACTCTGGTCATGCGCGAGCCGCCAGTGCCCCTGCGCACGCAATTGTCGGCGGCGCGCTATGGGCTGGTGCACCAGCTGGCGTCGGTGTTCGTGCTGATCATCCTGCTGGTGTCGGTGCCGGCCAGCTTCACCCAAATGTTCAATACCGGCTGGTCCAGCGTCATTTCCGGTGATGCCACGCCGCTTGACCTGCTGCTGGAAGACCGCGCTTTCCTGCGCCTGATCCTGTATGTGCTGCTGAGCTGGGCGTGTTTATCGAGCCTCGGCCGTCGCGGCCTGGCACCTGTACTTACGCCGGTCCACGACTTCATTGCGCGCTACCGCTGGCAGGCCCTGCTGCTGCTCGGCCTGATTGCCACCTATCGCATGTCCGATACCGTGATGGGCGTGATGGCCAACGTGTTCTACATCGACATGGGTTTCACCAAGGACCAGATCGCCAGTGTCAGCAAGATCTTCGGCCTGATCATGACCCTGGTCGGCGCCGGGGTCGGCGGCTTGTTGATCGTGCGCTTCGGCATCATGCCGATCCTGTTCATCGGCGGCGCAGCCTCAGCGGCCACCAACATCCTGTTCCTGATGCTGGCCGACATGGGGCCAAACCTGGAAATGCTGGTGGTGACCATCTCGCTGGACAACTTCAGCTCCGGCCTGGCCACTTCTGCCTTCGTTGCCTACCTGTCGAGCCTGACCAACCTGAAATTCTCGGCCACCCAGTACGCGCTGCTCAGCTCGATCATGCTGCTGCTACCGCGTCTGATCGGCGGGTATTCGGGGGTGATGGTGGAGAAGTTCGGTTACCACGACTTCTTCCTGATTACCGCATTGCTGGGTGTACCCACGCTGATCCTGATCGCCTTGCAGTGGCGCCAGGAGGCTGGGCGGGGTACGCCGGTGGCAGAGGAAAACTCGGCGGCCGAGCGGCCCTGACAGATTGTTAGCGCCTGTACTGGCCTCTTCGCGGGCTTGCCCGCTCCCACAGGAATCGCACAGATCTCAAGGGCTGTGCGGTACCTGTGGGAGCGGGCAAGCCCGCGAAGAGGCCGGTGCAGGCAAAGACGATTACTGAGTAACAGCCCCTTCCCCAGGCCGCCCACCTACCACAAACCACAGCGGCCACAGCGCCAGTGCCCCCGCCACCCCCGCCGCCAGGGCAAAGTGCAGCAAGCTGGCCCCGGCACCAATCATCGCCAGCACCGCACCGCCCAGCCCCAGCAAGGCAATGGTGATCATCCCCAACATGGCCGAAACCAGGCCCTTGCTCTGTTCACTGGAGAACAGCGTCATGCGGTACAGCACCGCGTTGGCTACGCCCAGCCCCAACGCGTACAAAGACATGCCTGCTACCACGCTGGTCACGCTCGGCCAGTACCAGGTCGCCAGCAGCATCAGGCACAGGCCAGCCAGGTACGGCCACAGCGCCCCCCGCACCAGTGCGGGCAACGGGTAGCGGTCGGCGATGCGGTTGATGATCAGGTTGCCAAGGATCAGACCACCGAACACCGGCAGCTGCCACAAGGCATATGCCATTGTGCTCAAGCCCTCATCGTGAATCAGCAACACCGGCGACAGGCCGATCCAGCCAATCAGCGGCAAGCCGACCAGCCCCAGGGCGGCACTGCCGGCAACGAAGCGGCGGTTGGCCAGCAATTGGCCGTAACCGGCCAGCAACGGCAGCAGGTGAATCGGGGTAAACGCCAGGCGAGAACCGTCACGGCGCTCAACACCCAGGGTTTCCGGCATCAACCGGTACAACAGCACCCAGGCCAGCACCGCGCCGATGGCAAAGGCCACGAACAGCCAGCGCCAGTCCAGCCACTGCAACAGCAACGTGCCCACCAGCGGTCCCAGCAGCGGTGACAGCAAGGCAATATTGGCCAGCAAGGCCATCATGCGTACGGCATCTGCCTCGCTAAAGGCTTCGTTCAGCGCGGGGTAGCTGACCGTGACCACAAAGCCCAGGCCGATCCCCTGCAACAGGCGCAGCAAGTTGAACAGGCCGATGTCGTGGACCCAGAACGTGGCCAGGCAGGCCACGCCGAAGAACGCGCAACCGGCCAGCAGCAGCGGGCGCCGGCCATAGCGGTCGGCCAGCGGCCCGATCAGCCATTGCAGCACCACGCCGCCCAGCAGGTACAGGTTGAGGGCGTGGGGGATGTACTCGGGGCTGGCGTTCAGGTCGCCCACCACCACCGGCATGGCCGGCATGACCGCGTCGCTGGCCAGGTAGGTAAGCAGCTCGAACAGGGCCAGGGTAAGGCCGAACAGCAGGGCGCGCAGGGGGGTGATGTAAAGCAGTGGTTTCATGATGGCGTATCGGGTGTGGCAGCTGGGGTCAGGCTATATGCCAGAAATGGCCGGAAATTGCTGTGAACAAGTGTAAAAACGGGGCCGCTTCGCGCCCCATCGCCGGCAAGCCAGCTCCCACAGGTATCGCGCCAGATTCGAGAGCGGCGCTGTACTTGTGGGAGCTGGCTTGCCGGCGATGGGGCGCGAAGCGGCCCCGGGTTTTACAGCCTTACTGCGCGGCTGTCTCCTGCACCACACGGATCACCCGCTGCGGAAACGGGATGTCGATTCCTTCAGCCTTCAACCGGTCACGCGCATGCTCATTGAGCATGAACATCACATCCCAGTAGTCGGCAGTCTTGGTCCACAGGCGCAACGACACGGTGATCGAACTGTCGCCCAGGGTCGAAATCACCGCTTGCGGTGCGGGGTCGGGCAGCACGCGTGGGTCCTGCGCCAGCTCCAGCAGCACGTTACGGGCCTTTTGCAGGTCAGCCTCATAGTCCACGCCCACATCGAACACCACCTTGCGCGTCGGCTGGCGGTTGGTGTTGGTGATGATGCCGTTGGACAGGCTGCCGTTGGGCATGATCACTGTCTTGTTATCACCCGTGCGCAGCACGGTGTGGAAGATCTGGATGCTGTCGACCGTACCCGACACGCCTTGCGCCTCGATCCAGTCACCAATGCGGAACGGGCGGAACATCAGGATCAGCACGCCGCCAGCGAAATTTGCCAGGCTGCCTTGCAACGCCAGGCCGATGGCCAGGCCTGCGGCACCGATGGCAGCGACGAACGAGGTGGTCTCGATACCGATCATCGACGCCACGCTGACGAACAGCAGCACCTTCAGCACAATGTTCGACAAGGTGCTGATAAACCCTTGCAGGGCCGCGTCGGCGCGCAACCCGGCCAGCTTGCCAAGGCGCGCACTTACCCGGTTGATCAGCCACCAGCCAATGGCCAGTGTCAGCAGCGCCAGCAGCAGGCGGCTGCCGTATTGCATGATCAACGGAATCCACGTCTGGGACTGGCGGACGAGCTGATCGACTTCAGCGTTCAAATCCATATTCATCTCCTGATGCCTGGCGGCATGTACACGGTAAAACCGGCCGCAACCCGCAACGCGGCCATGGAACCGATGGACATCATTTGGCCATCGGGGTTCCGGGCATTACCTGCATCAGTCGCGGAAGTTGTTGAACTGCAGCGGCATGTCGAACTCCTTGGTGCGCAGCAGGGCAATGGCTTCCTGCAGGTCGTCACGCTTCTTGCCGGTTACGCGTACTTGCTCACCCTGGATAGCGGCCTGCACTTTCAGCTTGCCATCCTTGATGGTGGCGACGATCTTCTTGGCCAGGTCCTTGTCGATGCCTTCGCGGAACTTGGCTTCCTGTTTCTTTTCCTTGCCCGATGGGTACGGGTCTTTGGTTTCCAGGCACTTCACGTCGATCTTGCGCTTGACCAGCGCCAAGCGCAGGATTTCCAGCATCGCTTCGAGCTGGAACTCTTCCTCGGCAGTGAGCATCACTGTCTGGTCCTTTTCCTTGAACTCGAAGGTGCCCTTGCCCTTGAGGTCGTAGCGGCGGTCCAGTTCCTTGATGGCGTTGTCGACCGCGTTCTGCACTTCGTGCTTGTCCAGTTCCGATACCACGTCGAACGAAGGCATGGTTGTTCTCCCAAAATAAAAGCGCGCTCAGGCTGAAGATGGAGCGCGCTGGGTTTGACGGTTAAAATGCGGACTCATTATAACGGGTTGCGAAACGCATATGAGCAGCACCTGGCATATTCTCGGCGCCGGCAGCCTGGGCAGCCTGTGGGCTTGCCGCCTGGCGCGCGCGGGCAAGGCAGTGCGCCTGATCCTGCGGGACGGGCAACGCTTGCAGGCCTACCAGCAAGCCCGCGGCCTGACCCTGATCGAACAGGACCAGCCCCACCACTACGCCATCCCCGCAGAAACCGCGCAGGCACATGGGCCGATCCACCGTCTGCTGGTGGCCTGCAAGGCCTACGATGCCGCCCCGGCCATTGCCGGTGTGGCAACACGGCTGGCCGAGGGTGCCGAAGTGCTGTTGCTGCAGAACGGCCTGGGCAGCCAGGACGAAGTGGCCGACCTGGTGCCCCACGCACGCTGCATTTTTGCCTCCAGCACCGAAGGCGCCTTCCGTGAGGGCGACTGGCAGGTGCGCTTTGCCGGGCACGGCTTCAACTGGCTGGGCGACCCACGCAACCCGGCCACCCCCGCCTGGTTCGATGACCTGCACGAAGCCGGCATCCCGGCAGAATGGACCGTGGACATACTCACCCGCCTGTGGCGCAAGCTGGCACTCAACTGCGCCATCAACCCGCTGACCGTGCTGCACGACTGCCAGAACGGCGGATTGCTGGGGCACCTGGGTGAAGTGGACGCACTGTGCGCCGAACTGGCCGAGTTGCTGCGCCGCTGTGGCCAACCGCAAGCTGCGGTTGAACTGGGCGAAGAAGTGCAGCGGGTTATCCTCGCCACCGCAGCCAACTACTCTTCCATGTACCAGGACGTGCGCGCCAACCGACGCACCGAGGTGCACTACCTGCTCGGCCATGCCTGCCGTGCAGCCGGCCGCCACGGGCTGCAGTTGCCCCAGCTGGAACGCCTGCAGCAACGCCTGGTCGATAACTTGCGCACACGTGGCTTGCCCTGCGACTGATGCGGCCCCTTGAACCGGATACGGACATTGCCTAGCCCATGACCTTGCGCCAACGCCTGGAAAACCTCCCGGTCGGGCAGAAGCTGCTGGCGGCCCTGCTGGTACTGCTGGTAACCATCCTGCTGGTGGCCAACCTTACCTTCATCAGTGCGGCCTACTGGATAACCCAGGAAAGCATGGCCCCCCAGGCGCTGCAGACCATCGGCAGGCTGGTGGCCAACCCACAGCTTGCAGCCCGTGCCGGCGATACCCCGGACACCGCCAGCGCCCTGCTCAAGGAGCTGGACAGCTACACACCGTTGCGTGCCGCCGCCGTGTACGGTGGCGACGGCCGCATGCTGGCGCAATTGCAGCATGGCGAGCCGCTGGCCCTGCCCAAGCGTTTTCGCAACATCGATGGCTGGCGCCTGATGGAGTTTCGCAGTACCCAGCTGATTCGCATCCCGCGCGACGCCAACCCGCCAGCGCACCTGCTGCTGGTCGCCAGCAGCGAGCTGCCCACCGCCTTCTACACCGGCACCCTCAGCGCCAGCCTGGGCATCCTGGTGTTCAGCATCCTGCTGTGGATCGTCATCGCCCGGCAGATCAAACGCCTGATCACCCAGCCGATCCATCAGCTTGAAGAGCTCAGCCGCCAGGTCACCCGTGAAGAGAGCTACGCGCTGCGCGCCACGCGTGGCAACGACGACGAAATCGGCAGCCTGGCCGCAGCCTTCAATACCATGCTGTCGCGCATCGAGGCCCGCGAGCAGCAGCTCAAGCGCGCTCGCGACGAGTTCCAGGATGCCTACGACCAGGCCCAAGGCCTGGCCGAGGAAACGCGCCATACCAACCGCAAGCTGGAGCTGGAAGTGCAGGTGCGCAGCAAGATCGAAAAAAAGCTCACCGGCTTCCAGAACTACCTCAACAGCATCATCGACTCGATGCCCTCGGCGTTGATCGCCCTCGACGAACAGCTTTACGTGACCCAATGGAACCACGAAGCCACGGTGCTTTCCGGCACGCCACTGGATGAAGCCCTGAACCAGCCGGTATTCATTGCCTTCGAGCCGCTAAAGCCGTTCCTGCCACAACTGAAGGACACCGTGGAAAAGCACCGGGTGGCGAAGATCGAGCGGGTTACCTGGCCAAAGGGTGACGACCTGCGCCACTACGCCCTTACCTTCTATCCACTGACCGGCGGCGGCGGGCGCGGCGTGGTCATCCGTATCGACGACATTACCCAGCGCCTGTCGCTTGAAGAGATGATGGTGCAATCCGAGAAGATGCTCTCGGTCGGCGGCCTGGCGGCGGGCATGGCCCACGAAATCAACAACCCGCTAGGCGCTATCCTGCACAACGTACAGAACATTCGCCGGCGCCTGTCGCCAGAGTTGCCGCGCAACCAGGAGCAAGCCGAAGAACTGGGCATCGACCTGCCCACGGTCAACCGTTACCTGGCCAGCCGTGAAGTGCCGCAACTGCTCGATGGTATCCAGCAGGCCGGCGCACGGGCAGCCAAGATCGTTACCCACATGCTCAGCTTCAGCCGCCGTAGCAACCGTCAGCTGGCACCGTGCGACCTGCCAGCCTTGATCGACCAGGCGGTGGAAATTGCCGGCAACGACTTCGACCTCACCATCGGTTTCGACTTCAAAGGCCAGGCCATCGTGCGCCAGTTCGACCCCGCGCTCGGGCCAGTGCCTTGTACGGCCAACGAACTGGAACAGGTGCTGCTCAACCTGCTGAAAAACGCCGCCCAAGCCATCCACTTGCGCCCGCAGCCGAGTGAGCCGGGGCGCATTACCCTGCGCACGCGGCTGAACCCGCCGTGGGCGGAAATCCAGGTCGAGGACAACGGCGTCGGCATGCCCGAGGCAGTGCGCAAACGCACCTTCGAGCCATTTTTCACCACCAAGGAAATCGGCCAGGGCACCGGGCTGGGCTTGTCGGTTTCATATTTCATCATCACCAACAATCACAAGGGGCAGATGGAGGTGCAGTCCACGCCCGGTCAGGGCACCTGCTTCACCCTGCGCCTGCCCCTCGGCCAGCCGGCGATGCCGGCCAACACGGAGAAGTGACATGGGTTACCGCCTGTCGAAGATTTACACCCGTACCGGCGACAAGGGCGAAACCGGCCTGGGCGATGGCCGACGGGTGCCCAAGGACCACCCGCGGATCGAGGCGATTGGCGAGGTAGACAGCCTGAACAGCCAACTGGGCGTGCTGCTGGCGGGGCTGGACGAGCAAGGGCTGGATGAGGTGAGCACCGTGCTGGCACCGTGTCAGCACCGTTTGTTCGACCTGGGGGGCGAGTTGGCGATGCCGAGTTACCAGGCGTTGAACCTGGCGGAGGTCGAGCGGCTGGAAGCGGCCATCGATGCATGGAACGACGAGTTGGGGCCATTGAAGAACTTCATTCTGCCCAGTGGTTCGGCACTGGTGGCGCAGGCGCATGTGTGCCGGAGCCTGGCGCGCAGCGCAGAGCGGCGCTGTCAGCAGTTGAATGCGCTGGAGCCGCTGGAAGGGGTTGGGTTGGCGTACATCAACCGGCTTTCGGATCTGCTGTTTGTGGCAGCGCGAATCATCGGGCGGCGGCAGGGGGTGGCTGAGGTTCTGTGGCAGCCTGCCGAAAAGCCTCAAGGCTGATAGTTTTGGGGCTGCTTTGCAGCCCATCGCCGGCAAGCCAGCTCCCACAGGTACCGCGCCGTTTCAGGGCTTGTGAGTTTCCTGTGTGAGCCCATTGCCAGCTCCCACAGGTACTGCACAGTTTCAGGGCTTGTGAGTTTCCTGTGGGAGCTGGCTTGCCGGCGATGGGCCGCAAAGCGGCCCCAATTGCTCAGGCCTCAGGCCAGAACGCCCGGATCCCGGCAACACCTTGTGCACCGGCTTCCCAGGCCTGCTCACGCTCCCCCGGCCCTACCCCACCCAGCAGGTAGACTGGCTTGTTGAACCCGGCGATCAACCGCTGCGCCTCATCCCAGCCCAATGGCACAGCCTCAGGGTGGGTCTGGGTCGCCTGCACCGGCGACAGGGTGACAAAGTCCACATCCATCTGCGCTGCCAGCGCCAGTTCCTCAGCGCTGTGGCAGGACGCCGCCAGCCAGCGCTGCTTGGGGAACGGCCGGCCCTTGGCCGCGTACTTGCGCAGCTGTGCCGCCGTCAGGTGCCAACCCGCCGATGGGAAGTCGCCCAGCCACTCCAGCGGCCCTTTGAGCATCAGCTGTGCTTTACCTGCGCATAGCCCGACCGCATCCACCGCCACGTCGCGGTATTTGGGGTCGTACATGTCCGGGGCACGCAACTGGATCAGGCGAGTACCATCGGCTACTGCTTTCTGGATGCCCTTGAGCATCTGCGGCACTTCCAGGCCATCCGGGGTAATCAGGTACTGATCCGGCAGGCGCGCGGCAGCCACGATCGGCTTGTTGGCCTCAGGGAACTCGTATTGCGGCAAGTCGCGCGGGGCCCCCCATTCCAGCGGCTGCCCCTCGGCGCCATGGGGCTCGCCGGTGAACGCGTCGACTTCGCGCACATCCAGCAGCACCTGTTTGTCCGGGTAGTCATGGCTGACCTTGATCAGCGCACGCGAGCGGGTCACCTCGATGCCCAGCTCCTCGCGCAGCTCACGGGCCAGCGCTGCCTCCACGCTTTCGCCCGCTTCCACCTTGCCACCAGGGAACTCCCACAGGCCACCCTGGTGCTGGGTATCCGCCCGGCGGGCAATCAGGATACGGCCGTCATTGCCACGAATGACAGCAGCTACTACATGAATCCGTTTCACCCTTCACGCTCCGCCAGGCCGGCCTGTTGCCAAGCCTTGAAGGCTGGCCACTGATAGATGGTTTCGATGTAGGCGGCCGCCTCTGCGGGTACCTCCACGCGGTAGGTGCGCAGGCGCACGGCCACCGGGGCGAAGAAGGCATCGGCCAGGCTCGGCTTGCCAAACAGGAATGGCCCGCTGTCCTTGGCCACCACACGGCATTCGGACCACAGCGCAACAATACGGTCGATGTCCACCTGCACGTCCAGCGGCACATCGTCCAGGGCCTTGTCACGCGAGAGGTCGAACGGCATGGCGCCACGCAGCGCAAAGAACCCGCTGTGCATCTGCGCGCAGGCCGAACGGGCCTGGGCACGGGCAGCAACGTCGGCAGGCCACAGCTGGGCCTCGGGGTGGCGTTCGTTGAGGTATTCGGCAATGGCCAGCGAGTCGGCGATCACACCGTGCTCGGTCTTCAGCAGCGGGACCTTGCCGGTGGCGGAATACGCGAGGATACGCTGACGGGTGTCAGGCTGATTGAGTTTGATCAGGGTTTCATCGTAGGGCACGCCGGCCAGCTCGAGGGCCAGGGCGCCACGTAGCGACCAGGAGGAATACAGCTTGTCGCCGATGATCAGGTGATAGCTCATGGTTCGGCTCCATCGGTTTGGATTTTTTGGGGCTGCTTTGCAGCCCATCGCCGGCAAGCCAGCTCCCACAGGTACAGCACAGGGCCTGAAGGATACGCTGTACCTGTGGGAGCTGGCTTGCCGGCGATTGGGCCGCAAAGCGGCCCCATTTGGATCAGGTACGGTATTCGGCGTTGATCTTCACGTATTCGTGGGACAGGTCGGTGGTCCAGATGGTTTCGCTGCACGCACCACGGCCCAGTTCAATACGGATGGTGATCTCTTCCTGGGCCATTACGGCCGAACCTTGCGCTTCGGTGTAGCTTGGGCTGCGGCCGCCCTGGCTGGCGATGCACACGTTGTCCAGGTACACGTCGATCAGGCTCACATCCAGCTCCGGCACGCCTGCACGGCCAACGGCGGCGAGGATACGGCCCCAGTTCGGGTCGGAGGCGAACAGTGCGGTCTTGATCAGTGGCGAATGCGCCACCGCATAGCCCACGTCCAGGCACTCCTGATGGTTGCCGCCACCGTTGACCTGCACGGTCACGAACTTGGTAGCGCCTTCGCCGTCACGGACGATGGCCTGGGCGACTTCCATGCACACTTCGAACACGGCCTTTTTCAGCGCTTCGAACAGCGCACCGCTGGCTTCGGTCACTTCCGGCAGATTGGCCTTGCCGGTAGCGATCAGCATGCAGCAATCGTTGGTCGAGGTATCGCCATCGATGGTGATGCGGTTGAACGACTTGTTGGCGCCGTCCAGCATCAGGTCCTTGAGCACCGCCGGAGCAACCTTGGCGTCGGTAGCGATGTAGCCGAGCATGGTGGCCATGTTCGGGCGGATCATGCCTGCACCCTTGCTGATGCCGGTGACCGTCACAGTCACGCCATCGTGCTGGAACTGGCGGCTGGCACCCTTGGGCAGGGTGTCGGTGGTCATGATGCCGGTGGCAGCTTCGGCCCAGTGGTTTTCCGACAGGTTGTCGAGGGCGGCCTGCAGCGCACCTTCGATCTTCTCGACCGGCAGCGGCTCGCCGATCACGCCGGTGGAGAACGGCAGTACCGATTCGGCCGGCACGCCCGTCAGCTCGGCCAGCTTGGCGCAGGTACGCTCGGCAGCGGCCAGGCCTGGCGCGCCGGTACCGGCGTTGGCGTTACCGGTATTGGTCAGCAGGTAGCGCACGGTGCCCTGTACACGCTGCTTGGACAGGATCACTGGCGCTGCACAGAAGGCATTGAGCGTGAACACGCCAGCCACGCTGGAGCCTTCGGCACAACGCATGACCACCACATCCTTGCGCCCAGGGCGCTTGATGCCGGCAGAAGCGATGCCGAGTTCAAAACCCGGAACCGGGTGCAGGGTGGGCAAAGGACCAAGACCAACAGCCATTAGAGCGCTCCTAGAAAACGGTGAATATGGAAAAAGGGGGCCGCAATGCGGCCCCCAGGGTTGTCACGATACAGCAATCAGGTCAGATCACTCGATCTGCCCGTGGCAATGCTTGAACTTCTTGCCCGAGCCACACCAGCACGGCTCGTTGCGGCCCAGCTTCTGGTCGTTGCGTACAGGTGCTGAGGCAACGGCCACTTCGTCGCCCTCCTCGCTCAACTGCCCGCTTTCAAGGCCTGGGGCAGGGGCATGCTGGAACTGCATGCGGCTGGCCAGCTCCTCGGCCTCGCGGCGCAGGCGGGCTTCCTCTTCGGCCGGGTCTTCGCGGCGAACCTGAACGTGCGACAGCACGCGGATGGTGTCGCGCTTGATCGACTCGAGCAGCTCCTGGAACAGGGTGAACGATTCGCGCTTGTACTCCTGTTTCGGGTTCTTCTGCGCATAGCCGCGCAGGTGAATACCGTGACGCAGGTGGTCCATGGTCGACAGGTGGTCTTTCCACAGGTCGTCCAGCACGCGCAGCAGGATTTGCTTCTCGAAGGTGCGCAGAGCGTCGATACCGGCCTGGTCTTCCTTCTCGGTGTAGGCGGTAGTGATCTCGTTCAGCAGCTTCTCGCGCAGGGTCTCTTCGTAGAGGTGATCATCCTCGTCGAGCCACTGCTGGATCGGCAGCTTCATGGCGAAATCGCTGGCCAGCGAAGCTTCCAGGCCGGCCACATCCCACTGCTCAGGCAGCGACTGCGGCGGGATGTGCTGGCTGATGGTAGCGTCCAGCACTTCCTTGCGGAATTCGACGATGGTGTCACCGATGTTCTCGGCAGCCAGCAGGCTGTTGCGCATGTGGTAGATCACCTTGCGCTGCTCGTTGGCCACGTCGTCGTATTCGAGCAATTGCTTGCGGATGTCGAAGTTGCGGCCTTCGACCTTGCGCTGTGCCTTCTCGATGGCGTTGGTGACCATGCGGTGTTCGATGGCCTCGCCCGACTGCATGCCCAGTGCCTTCATGAAGTTCTTCACCCGATCAGAGGCGAAGATACGCATCAGGCTGTCTTCCAACGACAGGTAGAAGCGGCTGGAGCCCGGGTCACCCTGACGGCCGGAACGGCCACGCAACTGGTTGTCGATTCGGCGCGACTCGTGGCGCTCGGAAGCGATCACGTGCAGGCCACCGGCTTCGATCACCTGCTGGTGACGCTTCTGCCAGCCGGCCTTGATCTGGGCGACCTGCTCGGCAGTCGGGTTTTCCAGGGTGGCCACTTCGGCTTCCCAGTTACCACCCAGGAGAATGTCGGTACCACGGCCAGCCATGTTGGTGGCGATGGTCAGCGCACCCGGGGCACCGGCTTGCGCAATGATCTCGGCTTCCTTCTCGTGGTACTTGGCGTTCAGTACCTTGTGGTCGATGCCTTCCTTCTTGAGCAGGTTCGACATGTGCTCGGAGGTTTCGATGGTCGCGGTACCCACCAGGATCGGCCGGCCCTGCTTCATGCTTTCCTTGATGTCGGCAATGATCGCAGCGTACTTCTCGTCGGCGGTCAGGTACACCAGGTCGTTGAAGTCTTTACGCGCCAGTGGTTTGTTCGGCGGAATGACCATCACGTTCAGGGCGTAGATCGACTGGAACTCGAACGCTTCGGTATCAGCGGTACCGGTCATGCCGGACAGCTTGGTGTACAGGCGGAAGTAGTTCTGGAACGTGGTCGAAGCCAGGGTCTGGCTCTCGGCCTGGATGTTCAGGTTCTCTTTGGCCTCGATGGCCTGGTGCAGGCCTTCGGACAGGCGACGGCCCGGCATGGTACGGCCGGTGTGTTCGTCGATCAGCAGTACCTGGCCGTCCTGGACAATGTACTCGATGTTGCGGTGGAACAGCTTGTGCGCGCGCAGGCCGGCGTAGACGTGGGTCAGCAAGCCCAGGTTGTGCGCGGAATACAGGCTCTCGCCCTCGGCCAGCAAGCCGGCCTGGGTCAGCATCTCTTCGATGTACTGGTGACCGGCTTCGTTCAGCTCGACCTGGCGGCTCTTCTCGTCGATGGTGAAGTGGCCTTCCTGGGTGACCTGGCCTTCCACTTCCTCGATGTGCTGCGTCAGGCGCGGGATCAGGCGGTTGATCTCGATGTACAGCTTGGAGCTGTCCTCGGCCTGGCCAGAGATGATCAGCGGGGTACGTGCTTCGTCGATGAGGATGGAGTCGACTTCGTCGATCACGGCGAAGTTCAGTTCACGCTGGAACTTCTCTTCCTGGCTGAATGCCATGTTGTCGCGCAGGTAGTCGAAACCGAATTCGTTGTTGGTGCCGTAGGTGATGTCGGACGCATAGGCGGCGCGCTTTTCTTCCGGCGGCTGGAAGGCCGAGACGATACCGACCGACAGGCCGAGGAACTCGTACAGCGGGCGCATCCAGTTGGCGTCACGGCGGGCCAGGTAGTCGTTGACGGTGACCACGTGCACGCCCTTGCCGGACAGTGCGTTGAGGTACACGGCCAGGGTACCGACCAAGGTCTTGCCTTCACCGGTGCGCATTTCTGCGATCATGCCCTCGTGCAGGGTCATGCCGCCGATCAGCTGCACATCAAAGTGGCGCATGCCCATGACGCGCTTGCCGGCCTCACGGGCCACGGCGAAGGCTTCAGGCAGCAATTGGTCCAGTGTCTCGCCTTTGGCCAGGCGCTCCTTGAACTCTGCGGTCTTGCCCCGCAGCTGCTCGTCGGAGAGGGCCACCATCTTCTCTTCGAAGGCATTGACGATACTCACCGTCTTGAGCATGCGTTTCACTTCACGCTCGTTCTTGCTTCCAAAAAGTTTTTTTAACAAAGGCGCAAACATATCGGCAGGATCTTCCACACGTAGGGATGGAGGGCGGCCCCATGAGTCGCCCGTGCAGCCCTGAGGCCGCATGCGAACGAGCATTCTACCCGGAAACGATGGTGAGGAAAGTGGTGGATTTCCACGATGCTATTACAGCGTTTTGGCGGGGGCTTGTTTTAGATAGGGGCATTTTCCCTGAGTTCAAGGCCTGGCAAGATGAAAGCTATCGAGAATTAGTCTTATCTTGCGCCGCCTGTGCCGGCCTCTTCGCGGGCTTGCCCGCTCCCACAGGTAACGCACAACCCTGGGGCCTGTGGTAATCCTGTGGGAGCGGGCAAGCCCGCGAAGAGGCCGGTACAGGTCACAGAGGTGTTAAACTGCGGTTCTTGCAACCTCATACGAACCCCATGGCCTACAAACCCTCCCCCGCCCAGCCACCTTCAGCCCTGCTGCGCCAGGTGCGCCCGCTGCGCCTGCTGCTGAACCAGGCCGAGCGCCTGGAGCACTTGCAGCGCCTGCTGGAGAGCCAGCTGCAACCGGCTGCCCGCGAGCACTGCCATGTCGCCTCATGGCGTGACGGCACCTTGTTGCTGGTAGTAACCGACGGTCATTGGGCTACCCGCCTGCGCTACCAGCAAAAGCGCTTGCTGGCGGCATTACAGGCCATGGAAGCCTTCGGCAACCTGCGGCGCATCCTGTACAAGGTGCAGCCGCCGCTGGTACCGGCCAAACGTGGCGGGCACGCGGCCGAGCTGTCGAACAGCGCCGCCGAGAGCCTGCGCGACACTGCCGAGGGCATCACCGACCCCAAGCTGCGCGCAGCGCTGGAGCGGTTGGCCGCCCACGCTCAGGGCAAGCCATAAAAAGGCCACCCGAAGGTGGCCTTGATTACAACACTAGAGAGAGTGTTCGAACTTACACGGCCGCAACAGGGCGCATGTACGAGATCGGTGCCGTGCTGGCATCTTCGAACGTAACCACTTCCCAGGCATCGGTTTCAGCAATCAGCTTGCGCAGCAGCTGGTTGTTCAGCGCGTGGCCGGACTTGTAGCCCTTGAACTCGCCGATCAGGCTGTTGCCCAGCAGATAGAGGTCGCCAATGGCGTCGAGGATCTTGTGCTTGACGAATTCGTCATCGGAACGAAGGCCGTCTTCGTTAAGCACACCGGTCTCGTCGACCACGATGGCGTTCTCGACACTGCCGCCCAGCGCAAGGTTGTGCTTGCGCAGGTACTCGATGTCACGCATGAAGCCGAAAGTGCGGGCGCGGCTGACTTCCTTCACGAACGACGTGCTGGAGAAGTCGACGACTGCACTCTGGGTCTGGCCCTTGAGGACCGGGTGATCGAAGTCGATCTCGAAGCTCACCTTGAACCCTTCGAAAGGCAGGAACGTGGCGCGCTTGTCGCCCTCTTCCACGGTTACCTCACGCAGGATGCGGATGAACTTCTTGGCTGCGTCCTGTTCTTCCAGGCCGGCAGACTGAATCAGGAATACAAAAGGACCGGCGCTGCCATCCATGATCGGCACTTCCGAGGCGGAGAGCTCGACGTAGGCGTTATCGATGCCCAGGCCCGCCATGGCGGAGAGCAGGTGCTCGACCGTATCGACCTTGACGTCACCGTTGACCAGCGTCGTCGACATGGTTGTCTCGCCGACGTTGGCCGCACGCGCAGCGATTTCGACCACAGGGTCGAGGTCGGCGCGGCGGAAGACGATGCCGGTGTCAACAGGTGCAGGCTTGAGGGTCAGGTAAACCTTCTCCCCGGAGTGCAGACCGACACCTGTGGCACGGATGGTATTCTTCAGGGTGCGTTGTTTAATCATGGCATTGGCCGCTTCAGCGCAAATTGCGAACAGGTATCAACAAAGGCTGGGGATGATAACAGACCCAACCTTTGATGAATACCAATCACCTTTATACCCCTGATAAATTCCATTAATCAGCCTGACGACGCAGGAAAGCCGGGATATCGAGGTAGTCCAGGTCGTCCTGAGGGTTCAGTTTAGCGGCTGCAGCAGCACCTGCATGGGCCTGGTTGCGCATCACGGTCGGGCGCTCCAGGTCACGGTAGTTCACCGCTGGTTGCTCTTGGCGAACCGGTGCAGGGTTAGACGCTTCGTACGCCTGCTGGGCGGTCTGCAGGGTGTTGTCGACCACCTTGACCGGCTTCTCGATGCGCGCACCCAGGCCAGTGGCCACAACGGTCACGTGCAGCTCGTCACGCATGTCCGGGTCGATCACGGTACCGACCTTGACCATGGCCTGGTCAGAGGCGAAGGCTTCGATGATGCTACCCACATCGGAGTATTCACCCAGCGACAGGTCAGGGCCTGCGGTGATGTTCACCAGGATGCCGCGGGCGCCCTGCAGGTTGACGTCTTCCAGCAGCGGGTTGCGGATTGCAGCCTCGGTGGCTTCACGCGCACGGTTCGGGCCGCTGGCGCAGCCAGTACCCATCATCGCCATGCCCATTTCACCCATTACGGTGCGCACGTCGGCAAAGTCGACGTTGATCATGCCCGGGCGCTTGATGATATCGGAGATACCGCGAACGGCACCTGCCAGCACATCGTCGGCCTTGGCGAAGGCGGACAGCAGGCTGGCATCCTTGCCCAGGATGGTCAGCAGCTTCTCGTTGGGAATGGTGATCAACGAGTCGACGCTTTCGGCCAGCATGCGGATGCCTTCATCGGCGATCTGCATACGTTTGCGGCCTTCGAACGGGAACGGACGGGTCACCACGGCTACGGTGAGGATGCCCATTTCCTTGGCCACTTCGGCAATGATCGGTGCCGCACCGGTGCCGGTACCGCCGCCCATGCCGGTGGTGATGAACACCATGTTGGTGCCCTGCAGCACTTCTGCGATGCGCTCACGGTCTTCCAGCGCGGCCTGACGGCCGACTTCCGGATTGGCACCAGCACCCAGGCCCTTGGTCACGCCTGTGCCCAATTGCAGGATGGTACGCGCACCGATGTTTTTCAGCGCTTGAGCATCAGTGTTGGCGCAGATGAATTCGACGCCTTCGATGCTGCTCTTGACCATGTGGTTGACGGCGTTGCCGCCACCGCCACCCACGCCGATCACCTTGATGACCGGGCTTTGCGGGACGTTGTCTACGAGCTCGAACATTTTCCCTCTCCTTACAGTTCTCTAGTTGTTGCGCCTACCACTACTGCTTTGTAACTTAGAAGTTGCCCTGGACCCACTTCTTGAAGCGCTCAAGTACTGGGGCCTTCGGTTCATCGCCATAGCTGTTGTTGCTGCTGTTGCTGTTACCGGTCAGGACCATGTCCTCGGACTGCTTCAGCAGGCCGTAGGTGAGCAGGCCCACGCCGGTGGAATAGATCGGGTTGCGCACCACGTCGCTCAGCCCCCGAACGCTGTGCGGTACGCCCAGGCGCACCGGCATGTGGAAGATTTCCTCGGCCAGTTCCACGGCACCTTCCATCTTCGCGGTGCCACCGGTAAGAACGATGCCGGCCGGCACTAGGTCCTCGTAGCCGCTGCGGCGCAGTTCGGCCTGGATCAGGGTGAAGAGCTCGTCGTAACGTGGCTCCACTACCTCGGCCAGGGCCTGGCGCGACAGCTCGCGCGGTGGGCGGTCGCCCACGCTCGGCACCTTGATGGTCTCGCCGGCACCGGCCAGCTTGGCCAGGGCACAGGCGTAGCGGATCTTGATTTCTTCGGCGTACTGGGTGGGTGTCCGCAGGGCCATGGCGATGTCGTTGGTCACCTGGTCACCGGCAATCGGGATGACCGCGGTGTGGCGGATGGCGCCCTCGGTGAAGATGGCGATGTCGGTAGTGCCGCCACCGATATCCACCAGGCACACGCCCAGCTCTTTCTCATCGTCGGTCAGCACCGAGTAGGCCGAAGCCAGCTGCTCGAGGATGATGTCGTCGATTTCCAGGCCACAGCGGCGTACGCACTTCTCGATGTTCTGCGCAGCATTCACGGCGCAAGTGACCACATGCACCTTGGCTTCCAGGCGCACGCCCGACATGCCCAGTGGCTCGCGCACGCCTTCCTGGTTGTCGATCACGTAATCCTGCGGCAGGGTGTGCAGCACGCGCTGGTCGGCCGGAATCGCCACGGCCTGGGCGGCGTCGAGCACGCGCTCCAGGTCGGCCAGGCTGACCTCGCGGTCGCGAATGGCCACGATGCCGTGAGAGTTCAGGCTGCGGATGTGGTTGCCGGCCACGCCAACGAACGCCGAGTGGATACGGCAGCCGGCCATCAGCTGCGCTTCTTCGACGGCGCGCTGGATCGACTGCACGGTGGACTCGATGTTCACCACCACGCCTTTTTTCAGGCCGCGGGACGGATGGGTGCCGATCCCGACGATTTCCAGGGTGCCGTCTTCGCCCACTTCGCCCACCAGCGCCACCACCTTGGAGGTGCCAATGTCCAGCCCGACGATCATTTTGCCGCTATGCGCGTTTGCCATGGTCCTGCCTCTCTCTAATTCTTCGCAACGGCGGGTTGGGCCGTCGTCGGTGCAATCGGTTCCCGCCAGCCAACGGCAAGTCCGTTGGAATAACGCAGATCAATGCGGGCGATAGTGGTGATCTGGTCTTTGAGTGTCTTGTCGTAAATGGCAATGAAACGGCGCATCTTCTCCACCAGATGGTCGCGCCCCAGCAGCAGCTCGATGCCTGGCCCGGCGCTGCTCGCACCGGTAGTCAGGAACCAGCTGCCTCGCTCGCGCAGCTCCAGGCGAGCGATGGAAAAGCCCATGGGGCGCAGCATCTGGCTCAATACCTGATACTGCTGCATGACTTGTTGCTGGGCACGCTGCGGCCCGGCCAGCTGCGGCAGGTGCTCGTAGTTGGCCAGCTCGCGCGGAGTAAAAGCCTGGCCCTGGTTGTTGAGCAAGGCTTCGTCACCCCAGCGTGCCACCGGCAGTTGCTCCTCAAGGCGGATCACCACCTCGTCGGGCCACACCCGGCGCACTTCGGCGTGGGCAATCCACGGCATCTGCTCAAGCTCGGCGCGCATCGCCGGCAGGTCGACGCTGAAGAAGCTCGCCGCCACGTAGGGCGCGATACGTTGCTGCACCGACTGCTGGCTGATGTAGCTGAGGTCGCCCTGCACATCGATCTTGGTGATCGGCCGGTCTGCATACGGCATCAGGCGAATGGCGCCCTCATAGGCACCAAAGCCTGCCGCCACCAGCAGCACCGGCCACAGCAGGCGCTTGAGGCCACCCAGGCTTGGCCGCGGCAGGCGCGCCGATACGGGCTCGTCGGCCACCAGCCGGCTGGCACCACGTGGCACCGGCTTGCTGCGGCCGGTAACGGGTTGCTGCTGACGTATCATCGCGCCTTGCATGGTGGTTAACCTCGCGTCGCCACGCTTTCAGCCAGGATCGCCAGCACCAGCTGCTGGAAGTCCAGGCCGGCCGCGCGGGCCGCCATGGGCACCAGGCTATGATCAGTCATGCCCGGTGCGGTGTTGACTTCGAGCAGCCAGAACCGGCCCTGCTCGTCCTGCATCACGTCCAGCCGCCCCCAGCCTTCGATGCCGATGGCATCACAGGCGCGCGCGGTCAGGTCGATCAGTTCCTGTTCCTTGACGCTATCCAGGCCGCACGGGATGCGGTACTGGGTATCGTTGGCGATGTACTTGGCGTCGTAGTCGTAGAACACGTGCGGCGTACCCAGGGCGATCGGCGGCAGCACCTGGCCGCGCAGTACCGCGATGGTGAACTCCGGGCCGTGGATCCACTGCTCCACCAGTACCTGGGAATCGTATTTGGCGGCGTCCTGCCAGGCGGCGACCAGTTCCTGGGCGCTGTTCACCTTGGCCATGCCGATGCTAGAGCCTTCATGGGCGGGTTTGACGATAAGCGGGAAGCCCAGTTCCGTACTGGCTTGCAAACAATCGTTTTCGCTCGCCAACACGGCGTGGCGCGGGGTGGGAATACCCAGGCTCTGCCACACCTGCTTGGTGCGCAACTTGTCCATGGCCAGCGCCGAGGCAAGGATGCCACTGCCGGTGTAGGGAATGCCCAGGCACTCCAGCAGGCCTTGCATGCTGCCGTCTTCACCGCCACGGCCGTGAAGGGTGATGAAAGCGCGGTCGATCTTCTCGCTCTGCAGGCGGTCGAGCAGGTCGTCGCCCACGTCGATGGCAACCACGTCGACGCCGGCCGTGGTCAGCGCGTCGATTACCGCAGCGCCGGACTTCAGCGACACTTCACGCTCGGCGCTCTTGCCGCCGTACAGCACGGCAACGCGGCCGAACGCTTTTACGTCCAGGGTGGAGTGCAGCTTGTCGTAGGCGCTGGTCATTTCGACTTCTCCTGCTTGGCGCCAGCGAACAGCGGGCTTTTCATCAACTGCGGGGCCAGCCCGCCTACATCACCGGCACCCTGGCAGATCAGGATGTCGCCCGCGCGCAGCAGTGGCTTGACCAACGGCGCCAGTTCGGCACCACGTTCGATGTAGATCGGGTCCAGCTTGCCGCGCTGGCGGATGCTGTGGCACAGCTGGCGGCTGTCGGCACCCGGGATCGGCTCTTCGCCAGCCGGGTACACTTCCATCAGCAGTAGCACGTTGGCATCGCCCAGCACCTGGACGAAATCGTCGTACAAGTCACGGGTACGGCTGTAACGGTGCGGCTGGTAGACGATCACTAGGCGGCGGCTTGGCCAGCCTCCGCGCACGGCCTTGATCACCGCAGCCACTTCGGTCGGGTGGTGGCCGTAGTCGTCGACCAGCATCACGCTGCCGCCTTCGACTGGCAGTTCGCCGTACACCTGGAAGCGTCGGCCGACACCCTGGAAGCCGGACAGGCCCTGGATGATGGCCTCGTCGGTAATGCCTTCGTCAGTGGCGATGGCAATGGTGGCCAGGGCGTTGAGCACGTTGTGATTACCGGGCATGTTCACCGACACCTCAAGCGGCTCGCGGTCGCGGCGCAGTACGGTGAAGTGGGTCTGCATGCCCTGCTGGCGCACGTTGATGGCGCGGATGTCGGCCTCTTCGCTGAAGCCATAGGTCACGGTCGGGCGCTTCACCTGCGGCAGGATCTCGCGCACCACCGGGTCGTCCAGGCACATCACGGCCAGGCCGTAGAACGGCAGGTTGTGCAGGAACTCGACGAAGGTTTTCTTCAGCTTGTTGAAGTCACCTTCGTAGGTCGCCATGTGGTCGGCGTCGATGTTGGTGACCACGGCCACCATCGGCTGCAAGTGCAGGAAGCTGGCGTCGCTCTCGTCGGCTTCGGCGATCAGGTAGCGGCTGGTGCCCAGCTGGGCATTGGTGCCAGCGGCGGTCAGCCGGCCACCGATGACGAACGTCGGGTCCAGGCCGCCGGCAGCGAACACCGAGGCCAGCAGGCTGGTGGTGGTGGTCTTGCCGTGGGTACCGGCAACCGCCACACCATGACGGTAGCGCATCAGTTCGGCGAGCATCTCGGCACGCGGCACCACCGGAATGCGCCGCTCAAGGGCGGTGGCCACTTCCGGGTTGGCCGGGTTGATGGCGCTGGACACTACCAGCACATCGGCGGTGGCGGCGTTCTCGGCGCGATGGCCGACGAAGATCTCGGCACCGAACGATTCGAGGCGCTCGGTAACTGGCGAGGCCTTAAGGTCCGAACCGGACACTTCATAGCCCAGGTTCAGCAACACTTCGGCGATACCGCACATGCCGACGCCGCCGATACCGACGAAGTGAATGCGGCGGATACGGCCCATCTTCGGCTGGGGCATGGCTTTCTGGCTTTCAACCATGGGCCACCTCCAGGCAGATATCGACCACGGTGCTGGTTGCAGCAGGTTTGGCCAGGCGCCGTGCGGTGCCTGCCATGACGTTGAGTTTCTCGGGTTGCATCAGCACCTCGTTCAGGCGTTCAGCGAGCTGCGCTGCGCCAGTTGTCGCTTGTGGCATCAGGAAGGCAGCGCCTTCACGGGCCAGATATTGGGCGTTGTGGGTCTGGTGGTCGTCGATGGCGTGGGGCAAAGGCACCAGCATCGAAGGCAGGCCCGCTGCCGCCAGCTCGCTGACGGTCAGGGCACCGGCCCGGCACACCACCATGTCGGCCCAGCCATAGGCTTGGGCCATGTCCTTGATGAAGGGCTCTACCTGAGCCTCGACGCCCGCCTCGTGATAACGCTCGGCGGTAATCGGTGCATGTTGCTTGCCGGCCTGGTGGAATACCTCTGGCCGCAACGCAGCGGGTACTTCGGACAGGGCCTTAGGCAACAATTTGTTCAATGGTTCCGCACCCAGGCTGCCACCGAGTACCAGCAGGCGTGCACGGCGCTCGGCCAGGGGTGCGCGTTGCGCGTCCATGAACAGCTCCGGGCGCACCGGGTTGCCGGTGGTACGACGTTTGTCGCTGGCCTCGAAGGTGTTGGGGAAAGCTTCGCAGACCCGCGCCGAGAGTGGCATCAACAACCGATTGGCGGTACCTGCCCGGGCGTTCTGCTCGTGGATCACCAACGGCACGCCGCACAGCCGTGCGGCCACGCCGCCGGGGCCGGTCACGTAGCCGCCAAAGCCCAGTACGCAGACCGGCTTGAGCTGGCGAATGATCCGCCGCGCCTGCAGCACAGCCTTGACCAGGGTGAACGGTGCCTTGAGCAAAGACAGTTTGCTTTTGCCACGCAGGCCGCTGACCTGGATCAGGTGCAGCGGCAAGCCGGCCTGGGGCACCAGTTCGTTCTCGATACCGCGCGGGGTGCCTAGCCAGTGCACGGTGTAACCGCGTGCCTGGAACTCTCGGGCGCAGGCCAGGGCCGGGAACACATGGCCCCCGGTGCCGCCTGCCATGATCAGTACGTTTTTGCCGTCAGCGGCCATGACTGGTCTCCTCGGCAAAATCGCTTTCGCTGAATTCGTGCTCCTCGCTGCCAAGATGCGTGCGGCTTTCCCACTCGATACGCAGTAACAAGCCCACGCACGCGCAGCAGATCACCAACGAACTGCCGCCGTAGCTGAGGAATGGCAGGGTCAGGCCCTTGGTCGGCAGCAGGCCGACGTTCACCCCGATGTTGATCAGAAACTGGCCGATCCACAGGAACGCCAGGCCGAAGGCCACATAGGCGGCAAAGAACTGCTTGGCCTTCTCGGCCCACAGGCCGATGTACAGGGCACGCACGGTGACGAACACGAACAATGCAATGGTCACCAGCGAGCCGACGACACCCAGCTCTTCTGCCAGTACCGAGAACACGAAGTCGGTATGTGCTTCGGGCAGGTAGAACTGCTTCTGCACGCTATTGCCCAGGCCAACGCCCAGCCATTCGCCCCGACCGAAGGCAATCAGTGCCTGGGTCAACTGGTAGCCCGAACCGAACTGGTCAGACCACGGGTCGGTGAAGGTGATAAGCCGCGCCATCCGGTACGGCTGCGCCTGCACCAGCACGAACACCGCCAGCACCGCCAACACCACCATCAGGCTGAAGCGGAACAGCCCCACCCCACCGAGGAACAGCATGGCCGCTGCCGCCCCCATCATCACCACGGTGGCGCCGAAGTCCGGCTCCATCAGCAGCAAGGCAGCCATGGGCAGCAGCACGATGAACGGCTTGAAGAAGCCCATCCAGGTTTCGCGTACCTCGGTCTGCCTGCGTACCAGGTAACCGGCCAGGTAGACGACCACGAACACCTTGGCGATTTCCGAAGGCTGGACGTTGAAGAAGCTGAAGCCGATCCAGCGCATGGAACCGTTTACTTCACGGCCGATACCCGGTACCAGCACCAGCACCAGCAGGCCGAAGGCGCCCAGCAGCATCATGAAGCCCATGCGCTGCCAGGTGGCGATTGGCACCAGCATGGTCGCACCGCAGGCTACCAGGCCAAGGAATACGTACACGAGGTGGCGGAACATGTGGTAAAGCGGGTTGCCCGACTGCACCGCAGCCACTTCCGAGGACGCCGAGGTGATCATCACCAGGCCCAGGCCCAGCAGCGCCAGGCAGCCGGCCAGCATCGGGAAGTCCAGGTCGATGCCGCGGCCGCTGATCAGCGGCGACGGGTAGGGTTTGAAGATGCCGAAGATCATGCAAGCCCCCCCGCTGCCTGGGCGAACAGGCGCCCGCGCTCTTCAAAGTTCTTGAACATGTCCAGGCTGGCGCACGCCGGCGACAGCAGCACGGCATCACCGGCCTGGGCCAGTTCGGCGCACTGTTGCACGGCCTCGTCCAGGGTCTTGACCCGAACAAGCGGCACGTCATCGCCCAGGGCTTCGGCCAGGCGCTCGGCATCGCGACCGAGCAATACCACTGCGCGACAGAAGCGCTTGACCGGCTCGCGCAGCGCCGTGAACTCGGCACCTTTACCGTCACCACCGGCGATCAGCACCAGCTTGCCTTCGATATCGGCACCCAGGCCCTCGATGGCAGCCAGGGCAGCGCCGACGTTGGTGGCCTTGGAATCGTCGTACCAGTTCACACCGTTACGCTCACGTACCCACTGGCAGCGGTGGGCCAGGCCACCGAACTCGCGCAGGGCTTCGAGCATGGGCTCGAACGCAAGGCCCGCGGCATGCCCCAGCGCCAAGGCTGCCAATGCGTTGCTCTGGTTGTGGGCGCCACGAACCTTCAGCTCGCGCGCCGGCATCAGCGCCTGGAACTCGAATGCCAGGTATTTCTCACCGTCGACTTCACGCAGGCCAAAGGCCTTGAAGTCCGGCTGGTTGAGGCCGAAGGTCCAGCAGGGGCGGCCTTCCACCGGCAGCGGCCGGCTGAGGGCGTCCTGGCGGTTGACCACAACCTGCTTGGCGCCGCGGAAAATCCGGTGCTTGGCAAGGTGGTACGCCGGCAGCCCGCTGTAGCGGTCCATGTGGTCTTCGCTGATGTTCAGCACGGTGGCCACTTCGGCATTGAGCTGGTCAGTGGTTTCCAGCTGGAAGCTGGACAGCTCCAGCACGTACAACTCCACGTCATCGGCCAGCAGGTCCAGCGCCGGGGTGCCGAGGTTGCCGCCCACCGCTACGCGCTTGCCTGCCTTGGCGGCCATTTCGCCGACAAGGGTGGTAACGGTGCTCTTGGCGTTGGAACCGCTGATGGCAATGATCGGCGCCTTGGCGTTGCGGGCGAACAGTTCGATGTCACCGGACAGCTTCACGCCGCGCGCGGCGGCCTGTTGCAGCGCAGGGGTAGCCAGGGCAAGGCCAGGGCTTACGTACAGTTCGTTGGCGCGGCACAGGAAGTCCACGTCCAGCTCGCCACAGCGCACTTCCACCTGCGGGTAATCACGGCGCAGGGTGTCCAGTTCCGGCGGTTGCTCGCGGGTGTCGGCGACCGCAAAGGCAATGCCCCGGCTCGCCAGGAAGCGAACCAGGGACATGCCGCTCTTGCCGAGGCCGACAACGATGCGGAATTGGTCGGAAGCGATCAAGGACACGCTCATCTACCTCAGTTTCAGGGTTGCAAGGCCGATCAGCACCAGGATCACGGTGATGATCCAGAAGCGGACGATCACCCGTGGCTCTGGCCAGCCCTTGAGTTCAAAGTGGTGGTGGATCGGCGCCATGCGGAACACGCGCTTGCCGGTCAGCTTGAAAGAGGCGACCTGGATCACCACCGACAGGGTTTCCACAACGAAGATGCCGCCCATGATGAACAGGACGATTTCCTGGCGGACGATCACCGCAATGGTGCCCAGTGCGGCGCCCAGCGCCAGCGCACCGACGTCGCCCATGAAGACTTGTGCCGGGTAGGTGTTGAACCACAGGAAGCCCAGGCCGGCACCGATCAGCGCGCCGCAGAACACGATCAGCTCGCCCGAGCCCGGCACGTAAGGAATCAGCAGGTACTCGGCAAACTTCACGTTACCCGACAGATAGCAGAAGATGCCCAGGGCGCCGCCGACCATCACCGTCGGCATGATTGCCAGGCCGTCGAGGCCGTCAGTGAGGTTGACCGCGTTGCTGGAGCCGACGATGACGAAGTAGGTCAGTACGACGAAGCCAACGCCCAGCGGGATGGTGACATCCTTGATGAACGGCAAAATCAGCGTGGTCTCGACGCTGGTTGGCGCGGTCTTGTACAGGAACACGGCTGCAGCCAGGCCGAACACCGACTGCCAGAAGTACTTCCAGCGGCTTGGCAGGCCACGAGAGTTCTTTTCGATCACCTTGCGGTAGTCGTCGACCCAGCCGATGGCGCCGAACGCCAGGGTAACGATCAACACCACCCAGACGTAGCGGTTGCTCAGGTCTGCCCACAGCAGCGTGCTGACGGCAATGGCCGACAGGATCAGCGCACCACCCATGGTCGGGGTGCCGGACTTGGACAGGTGCGATTGCGGGCCGTCGTTACGCACGGCCTGGCCGATCTGGCGAATTTGCAGGGTACGGATCATCCACGGCCCCAGCCACAGCGCCAGCGACAACGCGGTCAGTACACCAAGAATCCCGCGCAGGGACAGGTACTGGAAGACCGCGAAGCCTTTATGGAACTGTTGCAGATACTCGGCCAACAGCAGCAGCATTAATGTTTCTCCCCGCTGGCACCGCACAATGCCGCCACGACGTTTTCCATCGCAGCGCTGCGCGAGCCCTTGATCAAGATTGTGGTGTCGCTGGCACTTTCGGCGCTAACCGCGTCGATCAGCTCAGCTTGAGTAGCGAAATGACGGCCATTGGCGCCGAACGCCCTGACCGCATGTGTCATGTTGGAACCCACTGCGTACAGGGCATCTACCTTGCCACGCGCGTAGTCACCCACCTGACGGTGGCCTTCTTCCGCCCATTGCCCCAGTTCGCCGATATCCCCAAGCACCAGAACGGTGCGCCCGGAAAAGCCGGCGAGTATATCAATGGCCGCACACATGGAGGTGGGATTTGCGTTGTAACTATCGTCGATCACCCGCACGCCGTTCGGCGCGATCTGCGCCACGGTACGGCCCTTGACCGGTTGCACGGCAGCCAGGCCTGCGGCGATGCCGCTCAGGCTCAGACCAACGGCATGGGCAGCGGCGGCGGCGGCCAGCGCATTGCTGACGTTGTGCTCACCCAGCACATTGAGTTGCACACCTACCGTTTCACCGGCGCCGTGCAGTTTGAAAGACGGGCAACCACGGGCATCGCGACCGATGTCTGTGGCGCAGAGGTCGGCCTGCGGATTGCTGCGCGCAAAACTGATGACGTGGTGCGCACCGGCACGCGCCTTCCAGATGGGGAAAGCCTTGTCGTCCAGGTTAAGGATGGCGATGCCGCCCTCGCCCAGGCCTTCAAGGATTTCGCCCTTGGCTTCAACGATTTTCTCCGGGCCGCCGAACTCGCCAACGTGGGCGGTACCGGCGTTGTTGATGATGACCACCTGAGGTTGGGTCAGGCCAACGGTGTAGCGGATTTCACCTATGCGCGACGCACCCAGCTCGATCACCGCAGCGCTGTGCTCCGGGGCGATCTCCAGCAGGGTCAGCGGCGCACCAAGGTCGTTGTTCAGGTTGCCGCGAGTGGCGTGCACCAGGCCACGGGTACGCAGGATGCTGGCCAGCATTTCCTTTACGGTGGTCTTGCCGCTGGAGCCGGTAATGGCAACGACAGGCTTGTCGAACGCAGCGCGGTTGAGGGCACCGAGCTGGCCGAGCGCTACACGGCAATCCTTGACCAGCAACTGCGGCAGGTCGACACCGGCCACTGCACGTTCGACCAGGGCAGCGACTGCGCCTTTGGCTTTCACGTCGGCCAGGTAGTCATGGCCATCGAAACGCGGGCCGGCCAGGGCAACGAACAGCTGCCCGGCGCCGACGCTGCGGCTGTCGATGCTGACACCGGTGAACGTGGCGTCGCCGCCGATTTGTTGACCACTCAGTGCTGTGGTCAGCTGGCTGAGTGACAGCGGCTTAAGCATGTGGAGCCTCCCAGGCTGCAAGCGCCTTCTCGGCTTCGATCAGGTCGGAAAAATCATGGCGCTCGCCATTGATCTCCTGGTAATCCTCATGCCCCTTGCCGGCCAGCACGATCACATCGTTGGCAGCGGCGGTGGCAATCAGGTGCGCAATGGCCTCGCCACGACCGGCAACGAACTCGACGCTGCCAGGCCCGGTGAAACCAGGACGGATGTCGTCAAAGATACGCAGCGGGTCTTCGGTACGCGGGTTGTCATCGGTAACCACCACGCGGTCGGCCAGGCGCTCGGCCACTCCGGCCATCAGCGGGCGCTTGCCGCGGTCGCGGTCGCCGCCGCAGCCAAACAGGCACAGCAGCTTGCCGTGGGCGTGTGGGCGCAGGGCTTCGAGCACCTTTTCCAGGGCATCCGGGGTGTGCGCGTAGTCGACCACCACCAGTGGCCTGTCGCCGCCACCCAGGCGCTGCATGCGGCCTACCGGCCCTTGCAGTTGCGGGGTGACCTTGAGGATTTCGTCCAGCGAATAGTCCAGCGCCAGCAGTGTCGCCACGGCGGCGAGCATGTTGCTGAGGTTGAAGCGCCCCAGCAACTGGCTGCGCAGGGTGCGCTCACCTTGGCTGGTGACGAGCGTGGCGCGGACGCCATCGTCGTCAAACCTGGCCTCAGGGCAGAACAGCGACGCGTCCTGGTTTTCCAGGCTATAGCTGATCAGCCGGGTCTCGATACGATCGGTCATCGGCTTGCGGGCGAAATCGTCAGCCAGACGACGACCGAAGTCATCATCCAGGTTGACCACCTGGCAACGCAGGCTCGGCCAGGCGAACAACTTGGCCTTGGCGGCCTCGTAGGCCTCCATGCTGCCGTGGTAATCGAGGTGGTCACGGGACAGGTTGGTCATGACCGCGATGTCGAATTCCAGCGCAGCAACCCGGCCTTGTTCCAGGGCATGGGAGGAAACCTCCATGGCCACGGCCTTGGCGCCACCTTTCTTGAGGTCATTGAGCGTCGACTGCACGGCGATCGGGTCTGGCGTGGTCAGCCGGCCGCTTTGCAGCTCGCCATAAAAGCCTGTACCCAACGTGCCGATCAGGCCGCAGCGCTGGCCGAGCAGGTCCAGTGCCTGCGCCACCAGCTGGGTCACGCTGGTCTTGCCGTTGGTGCCGGTCACGCCCACCAGGTTCAGCTGGCGGCTGGGCTCGCCATAGAACCGGCCAGCAATCTCGGACAACTGGGCAATCAGGCCCTTCACCGGAATCAGCGGCACGTCGGTCAGCGGCAGCACGTTGGCGCCCTGTTCTTCATAGGCCACGGCGGCAGCGCCACGGGCCAAGGCATCAGCGATGTGCTCGCGGCCATCGACCTTGGCGCCCGGCACAGCCAGGAAGAGGTCGCCCGGGCGCACACTGCGGCTGTCCAGGGTCAGTTCACGGATCAGCGGGTCACGGCTGGCGTGGGCGAAAAGTTTGCTTAATGGCATTGTCATCATCCACGCCCTCCCTTGGCGTCTGCTGCATTGACTTGCGATTGCCCGGCGGGCGCTGCTGGTGCAGGTGGCGGCAAGTTGTCTGGCGGTACGTTCATCAACCGCAGGGTGCCGGACATGACCTTGCTGAACACTGGCGCCGAAACCAGGCCACCGAAGTAGCCGCCCTTGCCCGGCTCGTCGATGACCACGACGATGGCGTAGCGCGGGTCGCTCATTGGCCCGAAGCCAGCGAACAGCGAGCGGTAGGCGTTTTCGGTGTAGCCCTTGGAACCCACGGTGGCCTTACGCGCGGTACCGGACTTGCCGGCCACGTGATAGAACGGCACCTGGGCGCGGAACACGCCGCGCGGCGCTTCGATCACCTGCTGCAACATGCCCTGAACGGTTTCGGCGGTTTCCTTCGGAATGGCTTGCACCGCTTCCGGCGGCTGGTCGACCTTGAGAATCGACAGCGGCACCATCTTGCCGTCGTTGGCCAGTGCCGCGTAGGCATGCACCAATTGCAGGGCGGTCACCGACACGCCGTAGCCGTAGGACAGCGTCGCGGTCTCGGCCTTGCGCCACTCGCGGTGGTTAGGCAGGTTGCCGACACGCTCACCCGGGAAGCCAAGGCCGGTGTACTGGCCAAGGCCAACCTGGGACATGACCCGGTAAATGGCCTCGCCGCCGATGTCGAAGGCGATCTTGCTCATCCCGACGTTACTGGAGTTGATCAGGATACCGGTCAGGTCGAGGATCGGGCCTTCGCTGCGCGATACGTCCTTGATGGTGTAGCGGCCGATCTGCAGGCTGCCCGGGTAGACTTCGACCTTGTCGGTCGGCTTCCAGCGGCCGCTCTGCAGGGCCGCACTCATGGAGATCGGCTTGACCGTGGAACCGGGCTCGAACACGTCGATGATCGCCCGGTTACGCATGGCCGCCGGGAACATGCTGCGGCGGTTGTTGGGGTTGTAGGTCGGCTGGTTGACCATGGCCAGGACCTCACCGGTCTTGACGTCCATGATCACCAGGCTGCCGGCCTTGGCGTCCTGTTCGGCAATGGCATTACGCAGTTCGCGGGTGGCCAGGTACTGCAGGCGCAGGTCTATCGACAACGCCAAGGTCTTACCGGCCTTGGCGTTCTTGGTTACCTGGATGTCCTTGATCAGCCGGCCGCGCCGGTCCTTGATCACCTGCCGCTTGCCCGGCACGCCGGCCAGCCATTCGTCATAGGCCAGCTCCACACCCTCGCGACCATGGTCGTCCAGGTCGGTGAAGCCGACCATGTGCGCCGTGACATCACCGGCCGGATAGAAGCGGCGGAATTCTTCCAGGCCGTACACACCTGGCACTTTCAGGTCGAGCACATGCTGGCCCTGTTCCGGGGTCAGGCCGCGGACCAGATAGATGAACTCTTTGCTCGCCTGCTGGGTCAGGCGCTCGGTGAGCTGCTGCGGGTTTTGCCCCAGCGCCGCAGCCAGCTGTGGCCAACGGTCCCTGGACGCCTGCATTTCCTTGGGGTTGGCCCACAGGGTGGTAACCGGGGTACTCACGGCCAGCGGCTCACCGTTGCGGTCGGTAATCAGGCCGCGGTGCGCCGGGATAGGAATATGACGCAGGCTGCGCGCATCGCCCTGGCCCTTGAGGAAGTCACGGTCGACCACCTGCAGGTCGATGATGCGCCAGCAGATGGCACCCACCATGATGGCCAGCAAGCCGATTACCACGCGGAAGCGCCACGGGTAGAGTGCGCCTTCGAGCTTCATCATGGCGCCACCATCCGTACTTCGTCAGCCGAAGGCACGCGCATCTTCAACTGCTCGGACGCCAGGTTCTCGATACGGCTGGCGGCGGTCCAGGTGCTCTGTTCAAGAATCAGCCGGCCCCACTCGGCCTGGGCCTTGTCACGCTCGTTCAACTCACCGTACAGGGTATTGAGCAACTGGCGGTTCCAGTGCGCGCTGTAAGACACGGCAATGGCCGAAACCAGCACGGCAATGAACAGCAGAAGCATCAGGAAGCTTCCGCCTGGCAAAGGCTTGGCAAACAGCCTGCTCACCGCAGCTTCTCCGCCACACGCATCACGGCGCTACGCGACCGGGGGTTGGCCTTGAGTTCGGCTTCGGAAGCGAACTGGGCTTTGCCTATAAGCTTGATTTTCGGCTCGAAGACCTTGTGCTGTACCGGCAGGTTGCGTGGCAGGTTGTCGGCCTCGCCCTTTACCAGCTTGCGCATGAACAGCTTCACGATACGGTCTTCCAGCGAGTGGAAGCTGATGACCGCCAGGCGACCACCCACTTCGAGCGCATCGAGTGCCGCCTCAAGGCCGGCCTCAAGGTCGCCCAGCTCGTTGTTGACGTGGATACGAAGGCCCTGGAAGGCACGGGTAGCCGGGTTCTTGCCTTTTTCCCAGGCAGGGTTGGCCACCTTGAGCACCTCTGCCAGGTCGGCAGTACGGGTGAACGGCTGCTTTTCACGACGCTCAACCACGACACGCGCCATTCGGCCAGCGAAGCGCTCTTCACCGTACTCCTTGAAGACGCGGGCAATTTCTTCCACAGGCGCCGTGGCGATGAACTCGGCGGCACTGATGCCCTGGTCCGGGTTCATGCGCATGTCCAGCGGGCCATCATTGAGGAAGCTGAAGCCACGCTCGGGGTCATCCAGTTGCGGCGAGGACACGCCCAGGTCCAGCAGCACACCGCTGACCTTGCCGTGCAGGCCGCGCTCGGCCACTTCCGCGCCCAGCTCGGCAAAGCTGCGCTGCACAATGACAAAGCGGCCGTCTTCGGCCGCCAGCGCTTGCCCCGTGGCAATCGCCTGTGGATCTTTATCGAAGCCCAGCAGCCGCCCTTGCGGCCCGAGCTTGCTGAGAATCAGCCGGCTGTGTCCGCCACGGCCAAACGTGCCGTCCAGATAGCAACCGTCGGCGCGCAGGGCCAATGCCTCGACAGCCTCGTCGAGCAGGACGGTAATGTGGTTGAAGCCGCTATCTATGGTCACAGGATCAGGTCACGCAATTCGTCGGGCATGGCGCCCGGTTGTTGAATAGCTGCAAGGTCGGCTGCCGAAACCGCGTTCCAGGCATCTTCATCCCACAGCTGGAATTTGTTCAGTTGCCCCACCAGCATCGCCTTCTTGTCGAGCTTGGCGTACTCACGCAGGCGGGGCGGTACCAGGAAACGACCGCTGCCATCGAGCTCCAGGTCAACCGCATTGCCGATCAGCAAACGCTGCAGGCGGCGGTTTTCCTCACGCAACGACGGCAAGGCACGCAACTTGGCTTCTATCTGCTCCCACTCATCGAGGGGATAAACACACAAGCAGGGATCAACGGCATCAATGGTCACGATCAGCTGGCCATTGCAACGCGAATCGAGCTCGTCACGGTACCGGCTCGGCATGGCGAGACGGCCCTTTGCATCGAGGCTGACGGCGTTGGCTCCGCGGAACACGGCTGCGATTCCCCACAATGTTAGCTTTTTTGTGCCAGAAAACCCACTTCATCCCACTTTCTGCCACTTGCGCACACTATAGGAATCCGCCCGCAGCACCGTCAAGGCACGTTCATAAGGAAAAGCCTTACAGGACGGAGATTTAGCGCGATATGGGAATGTGGAAGCACTGCCGACAGGAAAAAAACACGAGAAAAATCAAACCCACGCGAGCACATGGAGTTAGAAGTTAAAGTGATTTATCAAGAGTAAGATTTTTTCGGTATTACCAGAGAGGATCTGCTATCGAATCAAGCAGGGAAGGAAAAGGTGGAGAGTCGATCTGTAAGCCGGGTTTTGTCGAGGACAGTCATTCCTCTACGACGGCCATCACTGGACGCCTCTAGCAACCTACCCGGTTCCGACGCGGGCCACGCCTGATGGAACCCTATTTGGTCTTGCTCCGAGTGGGGTTTACCTAGCCACGAACTGTTGCCAGCCGTGCGGTGCGCTCTTACCGCACCTTTTCACCCTTACCGGCACCGAAGTGCTTAGGCGGTTATTTTCTGTGGCACTTTCCGTAGGCTCGCGCCTCCCAGGCGTTACCTGGCACTCTGCCCTATGGAGCCCGGACTTTCCTCCCCCTGCTGCTCGCACAACCGAAGTTGCGGAACAAAAGCAGGCAGCGACTGTCCGATCGACTCTCCGCCGACAAGGTTACCGGCACGCGCGCCCAAGAACAAGCAATACCGGCACATATATCATTCTGCCACTACTCAGCCTTCTGCTTTTCCAGGGCAAGTTGATACAGCAGGTTCTTGCGTACCCCGGTAATTTCCGCCGCAAGCGCCGCCGCCCGCTTGAGCGGCAGCTCTGCCAGCAGCAAGTCAAGCACGCGCTGCGCCTCGGCACTGATGGCCTGTTCGCCCTCGGGCGCACTCCAGCCACCCACCAGCACCACGCACTCACCGCGCTGCTGGTTACTGTCGCCAGCAACGAATGATCGCAGCTCAGCCAACGGCAAGCCCTTGAGGGTCTCGAATGTCTTGGTCAGCTCGCGCGCCAGCAGCGCCGGGCGCTCGCCACCAAATACCGCCTCCATGTCTTCCAGGCATTCCAGGATACGGTGCGGCGCCTCATAGAAGATCAGCGTGCGCGGTTCTTCCTTCACCTGCTCCAGACGCGCCTTGCGCCCCGCCTGCTTCGCCGGCAGGAAGCCTTCGAAGATGAAGCGGTCCGATGGCAGGCCGGCCGCCGACAACGCGGCAATCAAGGCGCACGCGCCCGGCACCGGCACCACATTCACACCTGCGGCCCGCGCCTGGCGCACCAGGTGGTAGCCCGGGTCGGAAATCAGCGGCGTACCGGCATCGGATACCAGCGCCACGTTCTCGCCAGCCAGCAACTTGGTGAGAAAACGCCCGCCCTCATCGCGTTCGTTGTGCTCATGGCAGGCCGCCAGCGGCGTATCGATACCAAAGTGCTGCAACAGACGGATCGAATGACGGGTGTCTTCGGCGGCGATGAGCGCCACATCCGCCAGCACCTTCAGCGCCCTGGCGCTCATGTCGTCAAGGTTGCCGATGGGGGTTGCCACCACATACAGCGTCCCCACCGTGGATTTCGAAGCCCCTGCCACATCAGTCACTGCGCACACCTGTCATTCGGATCAAAGGCGCCATTGTAGCCCGAGCGCCTGTAACAGGGCGCAAAGAACTTCACCTGCGACCAGCGGCAAGCCACCTATAGTGAAGGATCAGCACAGCGACATCGCGCCCCGGCCAGTGCTTGGGTACAATTGCCGGCCAACTTGATCGAGTAACAGGACCTTTACATGATCGCTTGCCTGCGGCTGCTAACAGCCCTCTGCCTCGCTGCCCTGCTGGCAGCCTGCGCCAGCTCGCCCTCATCCAGCCTGGGCGAACTGCCACGCACCCCGGACGCCAGCATCGAGCAACTGCTCGAAAAGGCCGCTTCCAGCAAGTCTGCGGAAGACGCCGCCCTGCTGCGCCTGAGCGCAGCCGACCTGGCCTACAAGCAGAAGGACTTCCCACGCGCCGCACGCATTCTCGAGCAAGTCCCGCTGGACACGCTCAAGCCGGCCCAACAAGTGTTCGCCAGCACCCTCGCTGCCGAGCTGGCCATGAGCCGTAACCAGCCCAAGGCGGCACTGACTGCCCTGGCGCACCCTAGTCTGCAGCGCGTTGCCGAACTGCCGGCAGAGCAGCAAGCGCGCACCTACAGCGTGCACGCCGCCGCCCTCGAAGCCGACGGCCAGGCCCTGGCTGCTGCGCAACAGCGCGTACTGCTGGCCCCGCTGCTGAGCGGCCAGGCCGCCAGTGCCAACAACGACGCCATCTGGGCCCTGGTCGCCTCGCTGCCGGCAGAGCAACTGCAACAGCCAGCCAACGACCAGACCCTGGCCGGCTGGACCAGCCTGGCGTTCGCCGTGAAAAGCGCAGGCACCCTGGAACAACAGCAAGCGGCTATCGAAACCTGGGTCAAACAGCACCCGGACCACCCAGCGGCACAACAACTGCCACTGGCACTGACCAAGCTCAAGGAGCTGGCCAGCCAGCCGCTGACCAAGATCGCCCTGCTGCTGCCTCAGGAGGGCCCGCTGGCCGGTGTTGCCCGCGCCCTGCGTGATGGCTTCATGGCCGCCCATTTCCAGGCCCAGCAAGCCGGCCAGCCAGCACCTGCAGTGCAGGTGTTCGACAGCTCGCGCATCGGCTCGCTTGACGACTTCTACCGCCAGGCCCAGGCCGCTGGCGTGCAACTGGTCATCGGCCCGCTGGAAAAACCACTGGTGAAGCAACTGGCGGCCAAACCGCAGTTGCCGATCACCACCCTGGCCCTCAACTACGCCGACGCTGGCCAGAAAGCGCCGCCGCAACTGTTCCAGTTCGGCCTGGCCGCCGAAGACGAAGCCCGTGAAGTCGCCCGCCGCGCCCGCGCCGACGGCATGGTCCGCGCCGTGGCGTTGGTGCCCAGTGGCGAATGGGGTGACCGCGTGCTGGCCGCCTTCCGCCAGGACTGGGAAGGCAATGGCGGCACCCTGCTCGCTGCCGAGCGCATTGCCCAGCCGGTTGCCCTGGCCCAGCAGATTGCCGACCTGTTCCAGCTGCGCCAGAGCGAAGGCCGCGCCAAGAGCCTGCAAAGCACGGTAGGTGGCAGCATCGCCGCACAACCGTCGCGCCGCCAGGACATCGATTTCATCTTCCTGGCCTCGACCCCGCAACAGGCCCAGCAGATCAAGCCGACCCTGAACTTCCAGTACGCTGGTGACGTGCCGGTCTATGCCACCTCGAACCTGTACAGCGCCAGTGGTGACGTTAACCAGTACAACGACATGAACGGCATCCGCTTCTGCGAAACGCCATGGCTGCTCGACACCAGCAACAGCTTGCGCCAGCAGGTTGTCCAGCAGTGGCCGCAAGCTGCCGGCAGCCTTGGCCGCCTGTATGCCATGGGCGTCGATGCCTACAGCCTCGCACCACGCCTGGGCCAACTGAAAGCGCTGCCGGACAACCGTGTCCTGGGCCTTTCGGGCAGCCTGAGCATCAATGCCAACCAGCGTGTCGAGCGCCAGCTGCCATGGGCCGAATTTGCTGGCGGCCAGGTCAAGCGCCTGCCTGATACTGCGCGTTGATGGCAACAGCATCGCCCACCCGTGCCGGGCAAGCGGCAGAAACCCGGGCCCTTGAGTACCTTCAAGGGCAGGGCCTGCAACTGCTGGCACGCAACTGGCGATGCAAAGGCGGCGAGCTTGATCTGGTCATGCTCGACGCCGATACAGTAGTATTCGTCGAGGTCCGCTACCGGTTGCACGCGGGCTTCGGTGGTGCCCTCGAAAGTATCGACGGGCGCAAGCAGAACCGGTTGGTGCTCGCCGCCAGCCTGTTCCTGCAGAAGGAACCCCGCTGGGGCAACCACCCCTGCCGCTTCGACGTTGTCGCCCTGCAGGGCAGCCACCATGCAGGCAGACCGCTTCAATGGCTGAAAAACGCCTTCGAATGCTGAACTCACTTCGTATTTTTTGCTCTATGTATCGCGGGCTGGTCGTTGTTGCGCGTAGCAAAGGCCACCGCCCCACTTAAGGTCACCAGATGGACATGCAATCCCGAATTCGCCGGCTGTTCCAGGCCAGCATCGACACCAAGCAACAGGCAATGGACATCCTGGCACCGCACATCGAGCAGGCAAGCCTGGTCATGGTCAATGCGCTGCTCAACGAGGGCAAGATGCTCGCCTGTGGCAACGGCGGCTCTGCCGGTGATGCCCAGCACTTTTCGTCCGAGCTGCTCAACCGCTTCGAGCGCGAACGCCCGAGCCTGCCGGCCATTGCGCTGACCACCGACAGCTCGACCCTGACCTCGATCGCCAACGACTACAGCTACAACGAAGTCTTTTCCAAGCAGATCCGCGCCCTGGGCCAGCCTGGGGACGTTCTGCTGGCGATCTCCACCAGCGGCAACTCGGCCAACGTGATCCAGGCGATCCAGGCCGCACATGACCGCGAAATGATTGTCGTAGCATTGACGGGTCGCGACGGCGGCGGCATGGCTTCGCTGCTGCTGCCCGAAGACGTGGAAATCCGCGTACCTTCAACCGTTACTGCGCGCATCCAGGAAGTCCACCTGCTGGCGATCCACTGCCTGTGCGATCTGATCGACAGCCAACTGTTCGGGAGTGAAGAATGACCCCTATGCGCCTCGGCCTGATGGCCCTGACCCTGTGCCTGAGCGTCACCGGTTGCAGCTCGGTACTCACCTCTACCCGTAATTCGCCCATCGAGGACGATCGCGGCACGCGCACCATCGGCAGCAAAATCGACGATTCGCTGATCGAAACCAAAGCCGCCGTAAACATTTCCAAGGCCAGCCCTGACCTGGACAAGGGCTCGCACATCGTTGTCAGCAGCTACAACGGCATCGTCCTGCTGGCCGGCCAGACGCCACGTGCAGACCTCAAGAGCCTCGCCGAGCAGACCGCCGGCCAGGTACAGCGCGTCAAGAAAGTGCACAACGAACTGCAGGTGATGCAGCCTTCCTCGATCCTGGCGCGCAACAACGACGCCTGGCTGACCACCAAGATCAAGACACAGATGCTGACTGACAATGCCGTGCCCAGCTCGCGCATCAAGGTGATCACCGAGAACGGCATCGTCTACCTGCTGGGCCTGGTGACGCAGCAGGAGGCCAACTCGGCCACCGCCGTGGTTCAGGGCGTGTCGGGCGTGCAGAAGATCGTCAAGCTGTTCGAGTACATCGACTGATTCACTGATTGCCTGTGCCGGCCTCTTCGCGGGCTTGCCCGCTCCCACAGTTTTTTCGATTTGCGCAACGCCTGTGGGAGCGGGCAAGCCCGCGAAGAGGCCAGCACAGGCAACAACAATGCCCCACATTTCAGAAACCCGGGAAACACCGCATGAAAAAGCTTCTGCTGCCTGCCCTGCTGTTCGGCACCTTCGCCACCCTGGCCGGCTGCTCCACCCCTAGCCTGATCACCCTCAACGATGGCCGTGAAATCCAGGCTGTCGACGCACCGAAGTACGACCGCGACGCTGGCTTCTACGAGTTCCAGCAACTCGACGGCAAGCGCACCCGCATCAACAAGGACCAGGTACGCACCATCAGCGACCTGTAACCCAAGGTTGGCAGCAAAGAAAAAGGCGACCCTTACGGATCGCCTTTTTTTGTTACTTCACCACCTTCAAGCTTGGCCGACCACTCGGGCGTGGTGGCTGGCCACCACCCTCTGGCGGGCCATCATCATCTGGCTGCACCTCATCGTCTTCCAGCTCGTCACCCTCCAGCGGGGATTCCAGCTCAAAGACCATGCCCTGGCCATTTTCACGGGCGTAGATACCCAGGATGGCGCCAACCGGCACGAACAGCGAATGAGCCACGCCACTGAAGCGGCCCTCGAAGCTGACCGCATCGTTGTCCATGTGCAGGCTGCGCACGGCACTTGGCGAGATATTCAAGACGATCTGACCATCACTGGCGAAACCATCCGGCACCTGAACTTTCGGGAATTCGGCATTGACCAGCATATGGGGCGTGCAATCGTTGTCGACGATCCACTCATACAGTGCTCGAACCAGATAGGGGCGACTGGAGTTCATCAACGGCTCCTTAAAGCTTGCGCATTTCACGTTCTACGGAGGACAGGCTCGCCTGGAAAGACTCGCGGGCAAACTGACGCTCCATGTAATCCAGCAGCGGCTTGGCTTGCCGCGGCAACTCGATACCCAACACTGGCAAACGCCAGAGTATGGGCAATAGACAGCAATCGACCAGGCTTTGCTCATCGCTCATGAAGCAGGCGAATTCATTGAACAGTGGCGAAACGCCGGTCAGGCTTTCGCGCAGGGCCTTGCGTGCTTCGGTACGGACCGCTTCACTGCTGCGCGAATCGAGCACGGTATCGGCCAGGGCACACCAGTCACGCTGGATGCGGTGTATCAGCAAACGGCTGTTACCGCGCGCAACCGGGTATACCGGCATCAGCGGCGGGTGCGGGTAACGCTCTTCGAGGTATTCCATCACCACGGTCGATTCATACAACGCCAGGTCACGGTCGACCAGGGTCGGCACGCTGCCGTAAGGGTTGACCTCAGCCAGCTTGGGCGGCAGGCGGGCCGGGTCGACATCGATGACCTGTACGCTGACACCCTTCTCGGCCAGCACCAGGCGTACCCGATGAGAGTAATGATCAGCGGGATCGGAATAGCAGGCTAACCTGTTGGTTGCGCCCATGTAGCGGCTCCTCGCACGGGATGCTTGTGCAACTGTAAATGAAAACGCGCCCGGGGCGCCCCAGCATTTCTGCTGGGGCGCCCCGGGCGCGTTCAACAACCAGAAACTACTGCGTGATCAGTGCACGTCCTTCCAGTATTCACGCTTGAGCAAGTAGGCGAATACGAAGAAGAAAGCCAGGTACAGCAACACATAGGTACCGATGCGCTGGCTTTCCAGTTTGACCGGGTTGGCCGAATAGGCCAGGAAGGTCACCAGGTTCTTGACCTTCTCGTCGAACTGCTCGGTGGTCAGGGTACCGGATTTCGGCGTAATGGTCAGCTGGTCACAGGCTTCGTGGGTAATCGGGCTGCCGGTCAACGGGTCGAATTGCTTCTTGCCATCGGTCACCGTCTGCACCTGTTTGCAGCCAATCACCTGGTTACCCTGCAGGCCGACCAGCACGTTAGGCATGCCGACGTTCGGGAACACCTTGTTGTTCACCCCGTAAGGCCGCGACGGGTCCTCGTAGAAGCTGCGCAGGTAGGTGTAGAGCCAGTCGGTACCCCGCACGCGAGCCACCAGGGTGAGGTCGGGCGGTGCGGCGCCAAACCAGGTCTTGGCGTCACTGGGCTTCATGCCGATCTGCATGTGGTCACCGATCTTGGCACCGGTGAACACCAGCTTCTCGAGCATCAGCTCGTGCGGGATACCCAGGTCATCGGCTACCCGCTCATAACGCTGGAACTTGGCACTGTGGCAACCCATGCAATAGTTGGCAAAGGTGCGCGCACCGTCCTGCATGGCGGCCTTGTCGGTCAGGTCGATATCGGCCTTGTCCAGCTCCAGGCTGTGTTCGGCAGCGAAGGAAAAGGCAGGCATCACTGCCAGCAAAAATACTGCAATCAACTTTTTCATCAGCCAGTCACCCTTTCCGGAACCGGTTTGGTCTTCTCGAGCCTTGTGTAGAACGGCATCAGCAGGAAGTAGGCGAAGTACAACACCGTGCACACCTGCGACAGCAAGGTACGCCCAGGTGTCGGCGCCAGTACGCCCAGCACACCGAGGATGACGAAGGCCACGCAGAACACCAGCAGGAAGACCTTGCTGATCCAGCCCTTGTAACGCATGGATTTCACCGGGCTGCGGTCGAGCCACGGCAGTACGAACAGCACGGCGATGGCCGCGCCCATGGCAATGACACCCATCAGTTTGTCAGGCACCGCACGCAAGATTGCGTAGAACGGTGTGAAGTACCACACCGGCGCAATGTGCTCAGGTGTCTTGAAGGCGTTGGCCTGCTCGAAGTTCGGTTTTTCCAGGAAGTAACCGCCCATTTCCGGGAAGAAGAACACCACGGCGCAGAACACGAAGAGGAACACCACCACGCCGACAATGTCCTTGACGGTGTAGTACGGGTGGAACGGAATGCCGTCCAGCGGAATGCCGTTTTCGTCCTTTTTCTTCTTGATGTCGACACCATCGGGGTTGTTCGATCCCACTTCGTGCAGAGCAAGAATGTGCAGCACCACCAGGCCGAGAATCACGATCGGCAGGGCAACCACGTGCAGGGCGAAGAAGCGGTTCAGGGTAATCCCCGAAATCAGGTAGTCACCACGAATCCACTGGGTGAGGTCACCACCGATCACCGGGATCGCACCGAACAGGGAGATGATCACCTGGGCACCCCAGTACGACATCTGCCCCCACGGCAGCAGGTAGCCCATGAAGGCTTCGGCCATCAGTGCCAGGTAGATCAGCATGCCGAACAGCCACACCAGCTCGCGTGGCTTCTGGTAGGAGCCGTAGAGCAAGCCACGGAACATGTGCAGGTAGACCACGATGAAGAACGCCGACGCACCGGTGGAGTGCAGGTAGCGCAGGATCCAGCCGTATTCCACGTCACGCATGATGTACTCGACCGAGGCGAATGCCTCTTCCGCCGAGGGCGTGAAGCTCATGGTCAGCCATACGCCGGTGACGATCTGGTTGACCAGTACCAGCAATGCCAGGGAGCCGAAGAAGTACAGGAAGTTGAAGTTCTTGGGCGCGTAATACTTGCTCAGGTGGTCTTCCCACATCTTGGTGGCGGGGAAGCGAGCATCAATCCAGTCCATGAACTTGCTCATCATGCTTTCTCCTGGTCGACGCCGATGACGACGATTTCGTCCGACTCATAAGAGTGCGGCGGCACGGGCAGGTTGAGAGGTGCCGGCTGCGACTTGTAGACACGGCCAGCCAGGTCGTAGTGGGAGCCGTGGCACGGGCAGAAGTAGCCACCCACCCATTTCGGACCAAGGTCGGCCGGTGCAACTTCCGGGCGGAAGGTGGGCGAGCAGCCCAGGTGCGTGCACAGGCCAACGAGAATGAGGATTTCCGGCTTGATCGAGCGAACCTCGGGGTCGACATAGGTCGGCTGCACCGAGGCCTTGGAGTCTGGGTCAGACAGGTCGCCGGTGATTTTTTTCAGGTTGCCGAGGATCTCCTGCGTTCGCCGCACGATGAACACCGGCTGGCCACGCCACTCGGCCACCATCTGCTGCCCGGCCTCGACCTTGGCGATATTGACCTTCACCGGTGCACCTGCGGCTTTCGCCTTGGCACTGGGAAACCATGACCCCACGAACGGTACCGCAGCCCCCACTGCTCCCGCTGCCCCGACCACGGATGTCGCGGCTACGAGGAAGCGGCGCCGGCCTGCGTTGACGCCGTCATTGCTCATTCAGTCCTCTCCCATCAGCTTGCTTGGCCTGTTGAATCAGGCTCGTACTTAGGTTGTGTCAGTGGCACTAAAATTTGGTCGCCATGGTAAGAAACAAATCCACACACTGACAAGGTGATTACCCCGGCAAGGGCCCTCTACCCGCGGTTTGCTTGATCTGTGTCTATGCGACAAGCGGCCACTGACATGCTGACAGGTTAGTTCAAGCCAAAAAAAAAGCCCGGTTCCAAGGAACCGGGCTTTTCTCGACTGCCGAAGCGGTATTAACGCTTGGAGTACTGAGGACGCTTACGCGCTTTACGCAGACCCACTTTCTTACGCTCGACTTCACGAGCGTCGCGGGTGACGTAGCCAGCACGACGCAGAGCGCCACGCAGGGTTTCGTCGTATTCCATCAGAGCGCGGGTGATACCGTGACGGATCGCACCGGCTTGACCGCTGACACCACCACCGGAAACGGTGACGTAGATGTCGAACTTCTCAACGGTTTCGGTCAGCTCGAGCGGCTGACGAACAACCATGCGAGCGGTTTCGCGACCGAAGAACACGTCCAGAGAACGGTTGTTGATGGAGATGTTACCAGTACCCGGACGCAGGAATACGCGAGCGGTTGCGGTCTTGCGACGGCCAGTGCCGTAATTTTGAGTCGCCGACATAATGAACTATCCCGTTAGATCTTCAGTTCTTGAGGCTGCTGAGCAGTGTGTGGGTGAGCAGCACCCGCGTACACTTTCAGCTTACGGTACATGTCGCGACCCAGCGGGTTCTTAGGCAGCATGCCTTTGACCGCGGTTTCGATAACACGCTCAGGGGCCTTGGCGATCAACTTCTCGAAGTTGATTTCCTTGATACCGCCCGGGAAACCGGAGTGGGAGTAGTACATTTTGTCGGAAGACTTGGCACCAGTCACACGAACCTGCTCGGCGTTGATAACGACGATGTAGTCGCCGGTGTCAACGTGAGGGGTGTATTCTGGTTTGTGTTTGCCACGCAGACGGGTAGCGATTTCGGTAGCCAGACGACCCAGGGTCTGGCCAGCGGCGTCGACTACGAACCACTCGCGCTTTACTGTTTCCGGTTTAGCAGTAAAAGTTTTCATTCTCTAAAGCCTCAGAGGCCGCCCAGCGAAAAATAGACGGCGAATCTTACTGGATAGTGCACAGCTTGCCAAGGGCAAGCGCGCAGCCGAACACAGACGCTTTTGGGGGCTCGGGTCGGGCACGCCAATGTTCGACGGGGTTCTTCCTGCGTGATGGTGCATCACTTCCGCCACGCGGAGAGGGGCTGAATTATCCAGATTGCGAGAAAAATTTCAACCTGCTTTGATGGGCATCTATTGCCAAGGAGTGTCTAACCGATGGAATACCGCCAGCTCGGCCGTACCGACCTCAACGTCAGCGCCCTGTGCCTGGGCACCATGACCTGGGGTGAACAGAACGTTCAGGCCGAAGCCTTCGAACAGATTGCCCGGGCCAAGGCCGCCGGGGTCAACTTCATCGACACCGCCGAGATGTACCCGGTGCCGCCCCGCCCGGAAACCTATGCGGCCACCGAGCGCATCATCGGCAACTGGTTCCGTGCCAATGGTGACCGCGACGACTGGGTGCTGGCCAGCAAGGTCGCAGGCCCAGGCAACGGCATCAGCCACATCCGCGACGGCCAGCTCAAGCACAACCGCCAGCACATCGTCGCGGCGCTGGACGAGAGCCTGAAGCGCCTGCAGACCGACCGTATCGACCTGTACCAGCTGCACTGGCCGGAACGCAGCACCAACTTCTTCGGCAAGCTGGGCTACCAGCACCTGCCGCAGGACCACTTCACCCCGCTGGAAGAAACCCTCGAAGTACTCGACGAACAGGTGCGCGCAGGCAAGATCCGCCATGTCGGCCTGTCCAACGAAACGCCGTGGGGCACCATGAAGTTCCTGCAACTGGCCGAAAGCCGTGGCTGGCCGCGGGCGGTGTCGATCCAGAACCCGTACAACCTGCTCAACCGCAGCTTCGAGGTGGGCCTGGCGGAAGTGGCCATCCGCGAGCAGTGCGGCCTGCTGGCTTATTCGCCACTGGCGTTCGGCATGCTCTCGGGCAAGTACGAGAACGGTGCACGCCCGGACAACGCACGCCTCACCCTCTTCAGCCGCTTTGCCCGCTACTCCAACCCGCAGACCGTTGCAGCCTGTAGCCGCTACGTGCAACTGGCTCGCGAGCATGGCCTGGACCCGGCGCAGATGGCCCTGGCATTCGTCACCCGGCAACCGTTCGTGACCAGCAACATCATTGGCGCTACCAGCCTGGAGCAACTGGACAGCAACCTGGCCAGCATCGAGCTGAACCTGAATGACGAGCTGCTGGCAGCGATCGAGGCAATTCATCAGGAGCAACCGAACCCGGCGCCTTGAGCGTAATCCTTTACCGGCCTATTCGCGGGCACGCCCGCTCCCACAGGGTTCAGCGCAGCCCCTGTGGGAGCGGGCTTGCCCGCGAAGAAGACCACGCGGTGCTGCGGGGTAGACACAATCGCCAAAAAATAAGACGATCCAGCCGGTGATTGACCACTCTACCCTATAAGAACAATGACAATGATGTTTACCCAACCCTCCGCGTCGCTGCGGCGCGTCAGCATCCTGGCCATTGACAAGGTATTTGCTTCTACCTTGATGCAGGCCAAGGACTTCTTCCATCTCGCCGCCCTGCGCTACAGCAAGCAGCTTGGCCTGGGCTTGCAGCCCATGTTCGAAATCCGCCTGGTGAGCCCCGACGGCCAGCCCGTGGACAGCTTCAGCAATGTACAGCTGCCGGTCGACGGTGGCCTGGACGACGCCGATGTGATCATCCTTCCGGCCTACTGGGACGACTTCGACAACCTGCTGCAACGTTACCCACAGGTGCTACCTTGGCTGCGTGACCAGCATGCGCGTGGCGCGGTGCTGTGCGCCGAAGCCAGTGGCGTGTTCTGGCTGGCCGAGTCCGGCCTGCTCGATGGCAAGGAGGCGACCACCTACTGGCGCTTCTTCAACACGTTTGCCGAGCGCTTCCCGAAGATCCGGTTGAACCAGGACAAGCACCTGACCGACGCCGACAATATCTATTGCGCTGGCGGTGCCACCTCGGCCTGCGACCTGTACATCTACCTGATCGAACGCTTCTGCGGCGCCAACGTGGCCCGCGCCGTGGCCCGCGACATCCTCTACGAAGTGCAGCGCAACTACACCCCAGGGCGCATGGGCTTTGGCGGGCAGAAGCTGCACCAGGACCTGATCATCCTGCAGATCCAGCACTGGCTGGAAGAGCACTTCGCCGACAAGTTCCGCTTCGAGGACGTGGCCCGCAACCACGGCATGAGCATCCGCAACTTCATGCGCCGCTTCCAGGGCGCAACGGGTGACAAGCCCCTGCACTACCTGCAACGGCTACGGATCGAGACCGCCAAAGGGTTGTTGTCGAGCACGCGCAAGAGCATCAAGACCATCAGTTATGAGGTCGGCTATGACGATGCCAGTTTCTTTGCGCGGTTGTTCCGCCAGCATACCGAGTTGTCGCCGAACCAGTATCGGCAGCAGTTCATGCAGGAGGCTTGAGGCCCAGGGGGCTGCTTCGCAGCCCATCGCGACACAAGGCCGCTCCCACAAGGTCCTGCATACACAGGTCAATGTGGGAGCGGCCTTGCGTCGCGATGGGCCGCAAAGCGGCCCCAAAAATCTTATGGCTTGTGCGCCCGCGACAGGAATTCGTGCGACTGCATCTCCAGCAACCGGCTCAGGGTGCGCTGGAACTCGAAGCTCAGACGCCCACCGGTATACAGGTCTTTCAGCTCCACCTCAGCCGAGATGATCAGCTTGACGTTGCGGTCGTAGAACTCGTCCACCATGTTGATGAAACGGCGGGCGATGTCGTCGGTGGCGACCCCCATCTGCTCCACGTTGCTCAGCAGCACGGCGTGGAAGATCTTGCCCAGTTCGATGTAGTCGTTCTGGCTGCGCGGCCCGTCGCACAGGGCGCGGAAGTCGAACCAGGCCACGTCGTCGCAGGTACGCAGGGCATGGATCGGGCGGTTCTCGATCATCAGCACATCGTTTTCGACCGCCTGGGTGCATTCCGGGGTCAGCGCCTTGAAGCTGGCGCGCATGCTCTGGTGCGCCGCGTCATTGAGCGGGTAGTGGAACAGTTCGGCCTGCTCCAGGTGGCGCAGGCGGTAGTCGACGCCGCTGTCGACGTTCACCACATCGGTGAACTGCTTGATCATGGCAATGGCCGGCAGGAAGCGCGCACGTTGCAGGCCGTCCTTGTACAGGCCGTCCGGCACGATGTTGGAGGTGGCCACCAGCGAAACGCCGTTCTTGAAGAGCTCTTCCATCAGGGTGCCGAGGATCATGGCATCGGTAATGTCCGACACGAAGAATTCGTCGAAGCAGATGACCTTGGCTTCGTCGCTGAAGCGCTTGGCGATGATGGTGAGCGGGTTCTTCTCGCCCTTGAGGGTTTTCATTTCCTCATGCACACGCTTCATGAAGCGGTGGAAGTGCGTGCGCATCTTCTGCTTGAACGGCAGCGCCTCATAGAAGGTATCGACCAGGTAGGTCTTGCCTCGCCCTACCCCACCCCAGAAGTACAGGCCCTTGACCGGGGTCTGTTCCTTCTTGCCGAACAGCTTGCCGAACACGCCCGGCTTGTTGTTCTGCGCGTGTACAAGGTCGTCGTACAGGCGCTGCAAGTGACGCACCGCAGTTTCCTGCGCCGCGTCATGGAAGAAGTCGGGACGTTTCAGATCTGCTTGATAGCGTTCTAAGGGAGTCATGATTCGTTAGCGAGGCAACAAAAAACGGGCCGTCACTGTAGCGACAGGCCCGCCTTATGGCAATCAGACTTGCGTCAATATGCCTCAGTCCTGCTGTGGTGCCAGGGCATCGCGCAGGCTTTGAATGGCTGCATCAAGGGCCTCGGCGCTGTCGAACTGCGGCCCGTCGGCAACCTGCTCGCCATTCAGCCACAGGCCGAAGCCCAAGCCTTCGACACGCACATCGGCCTCGCCACCTTGCTGCAACTGCTTGCTCACGGCGCCGGCGCTCCTGCCATCGGCAAAGCTGCGCGACAGCAGCAGTTGCTCGCCGTCGGCGGCCAGCAGGCGGAAGCGGAAGCTGCCGTCTTCATCACGGAAGCTGACAAAGCGCGCACTCTTGGCGGCTTTCTTCTTCACTTCGGTATTGGCCTGTACGCCACTGCGGAACGAACGCAAGCCAACGGACTCGCGCAGTTGTTCGAGGAACGGCGTGGCGATTTTGCGGGCCTTGGCGGCGCCGGCCAGCAGGATGTCTTCCAGGTCTGCCGGGCGGGCGATCAACTGGTGGTAGTACTCGCGTTTTTCGGCCAGCTGGCCGTCCAGCAGCTGGAACAGGCGCTGCTTGGCATCGCCCCAGCCCAGGCCCTGCAACAGCTCATCACGGAATTCAGCGCACTGCGCTGGCGTCGAGAAAGCCTGGTAAAGGGTGAACAGGTGCGAGTTGTCCGGGTCTTTCGCTTCGCCTGGGGCGCGCGAGTCGGTGACGATGCGCGAGATGGCGTCTTTCATATCCTTGGCGCTAGTGAACAACGGGATGGTGTTGTCGTAGCTCTTGGACATCTTGCGCCCGTCCAGGCCTGGCAGGGTCGCCACGCTTTCTTCGATCACCGCCTCCGGCAGGGCGAAGAAGTCCTTGCCCTGGCCGAACAGGTGGTTGAAGCGCTGACCGATGTCGCGGGCCATTTCCACGTGCTGGATCTGGTCACGGCCGACCGGCACCTTGTTGGCGTTGAACATGAGGATGTCGGCGGCCATCAGCACCGGGTAGCTGAACAGGCCCATGGTCACGCCGGCGTCCGGGTCTTCGCCGGCCTCGACGTTCTTGTCCACCGAGGCCTTGTAGGCATGGGCACGGTTCAGCAGGCCCTTGGCGGCAACGCAGGTCAGCAGCCAGGTCAGCTCGGGGATTTCCGGGATGTCGGACTGGCGGTAGAAGGTCACCTTGTCCGGGTCCAGGCCACCGGCCAGCCAGGTGGCGGCGATTTCCAGGCGCGAGCGCTGGATGCGCAGCGGGTCATCGCACTTGATCAGGGCGTGGTAGTCGGCCAGGAAGTAGAACGAGTCGACACCGGGCTGCTGGCTGGCACGGATCGCCGGGCGAATGGCGCCGGCGTAGTTGCCCAGGTGCGGAGTGCCGGTGGTGGTGATACCGGTAAGAATGCGCGTGGTCATGGGTGTTCGCTTATTCAGGCTTGGCTCAGTTCGAAAGGCGCGGCAGCAGCAGATCCTTCAGATCGGTCAGCTTGCCATGGAAGAAGTGGCCACATTCTGCCACTTTCAGCAGCTCATGGGGGCGCGACAGGCTGTCGGACCATTCGTAAACCAGCTGCGGCGCAACCACTTCATCGGCGTCTGGCTGCACCACGGTGATCGGGCAGTGCTGTGGCAACGGGAATTCGGCCGTCAGGCGCATGACTGCCGGGGCAATCATGAACAAGTGTTGCAGCGATACCCCGGCAGCTTCCAGGCGGCCGGCCAGGCTGGTCGCGACAAAGCCACCGAACGAGAAGCCCATCAGTACCACTGGCAGCTCGGGGTGCTTCGCACGCAGCCAGGCTGCGGCGGCCTCGGCATCGGCCACTTCGCCGGCGCCCATGTCATGGCTACCGGCGCTCTGGCCTACACCACGGTAGTTGAAACGCAGGGTCACATAGCCGGCATCGCGGGCAGTGCGTTGCAGGGTCGAGACCACCTTGTTGAGCATGGTGCCGCCCTGGACCGGGTTGGGGTGGCAGATCAGCACCGCGCCGCGGGCATCGGCCACGTCCAGGTACAAGGCTTCCAGCTGGCCGCTGGGGCCGTCGATGAACAAGGGGGTTTCGCGGACAAGCAAGGCACTACTCCGTGACCTCGGGGAGGGTCGATTCGTCTAGGTGAGGAATTCTGTTCTGATTTGCGATCGCTCGCGGTATACAGCGCAGGTCTGAGCCGTTAACGTAAAGCAAAGCCGTTTATAGAGGAAGGACTCGTGGAACTCTCGCTCCTTGTTTGGTTGTTGCCGACCCTGGCCCTGGTCATTGGTGTGGTAGTTGGTTTCGTCGTGGCCCGCCTGCTGCCCAATGCCGCGCCCAGCAGCACCCAGCGTCAGCTGGATGAAATGCAGAAGCGCTTCGACAGCTACCAGAACGAAGTGGTGACCCACTTCAACAGCACTGCGGTACTGGTGAAAAAGCTGACCCAGAGCTACCAGGATGTCCAGGACCACCTGGCCGACGGCGCCAATACCCTGGCCCTCGACGAACTGACCCGTCAGCGCCTGCTGGCCGCGCTGCACTCCGAAGGCAGCCAAGGCCCACGCGATCGCCTGACGCCGCCGAAGGACACTGCTGAAGTACCCCGCGACTACGCGCCAAAAGCGCCAAACTCGCCTGGTATGCTCGACGAGAGCTACGGGCTCAAGCGCTAAGCTGGCAAACATGAAGAAGGCCTCGAAAGAGGCCTTTTTTGTGCGCTGGATTCACCGGCCTCTTCGCGGGCACGCCCGCTCCCACAGGGACACCACAGGACTCAAGACCTGTGAAATACCTGTGGGAGCGGGCGTGCCCGCGAAGAGGCCAGCACAGGCACCCTAGCTGCAAGCCTGCAATGCCTGTTCGACATCCGCCAGCAGGTCCTCCACATCCTCCAGCCCCACCGACAGGCGCACCAGCCCCTCCGAGATCCCGTGATGCGCCCGCTCCTTCGGCGTATAGCTGGAATGCGTCATGCTCGCCGGGTGCTGCGCCAGCGACTCGGCATCCCCCAGGCTCACCGCCCGGGCAAACAGCTGCAAGGCATTCATGAAACGCCGCCCGGCCTCGATCCCACCCTTCAACTCAAAAGCAATCATCCCACCCGGCAAACGCATCTGCCGCTGCGCCAGCTCGTACTGGGCGAACGATGGCAAGCCCGGGTAGTGAATCAACTCGACCTGAGGCTGCCGAGCCAGGAACTGCGCCACCTCCAGTGCATTGGCGCAGTGGCGGTCCATGCGCAGCGCGAGGGTCTTGATCCCGCGCATCAATAACGCAGCGTCATGCGGCGACAGCACCGCCCCGGTCATGTCTTTGAGCCCTTCCAGGCGAATGCGGTCGATCAGCGCCTTGCGCCCCACCACCAGCCCGGCGGTAATGTCGCCATGGCCGCTGAGGTACTTGGTCGCCGAATGCACCACCAGGTCCGCCCCCAGTTCCAGCGGCCGCTGCAGGTACGGCGTGCAATAGGTGTTGTCGACCACCACCCACACATCATGCCCCCGCACCGCCTCGGCTACCGCAGCAATATCCACCAGTTGCATGTTGGGGTTGGCCGGTGTTTCGAAGTAGATCATCCGCGTTTTGCTGTTGATCGCCGCTTTAAGCGCCTTGGCATCGTTGAGGTCAACATGGCGGACCTTTACCCCGAACTCACCAATGCCATGGTGCAAGAAGGCAAAGGTGCAGCCATACAACGTGCGCCCGACAATCAACTCGTCGCCGGGCCGCAGCAGGGTCCAGATGGTCGAGGTGATCGCCCCCATCCCCGACGCCAACGCCAACCCCGCTTCGCCTCCCTCCAGCGAAGCCATGCGCTGCTCCAGCAGGGCCAGGGTAGGGTTGGAGATACGGCTATAGAAATGCCCCGCCTCTTCCCCGGCAAAGCAGGCCGCGCCGTATTCGACGGTGGGAAATGCATATGTGGCGGTCTGGTACACCGGCGGCACCAGCGCGCCACCGTGGGACAGCGGGTCGTAGCCATGGTGAATGGCCCGCGTGGAAAAACCGGTGTTGTTATGGGAGTCGCGCATGGCAACAGCCTCTGGTGGTTTGTTATAAGCTTATGCCACCGAGCTACCCGATTTTTTCCAAAATGGCCCACGCATGCGGGTGGTTATTGGGACAAAAACAATAATTGGATAATCAGGAGGGCAAATCATGCCTTCGAGCCTCGACCGCACCGACCGCGCACTGCTCGCCGCCCTGCAGGACAACGCCCGCCTCACCGTTGCCGAACTGGCCGACCAGGTGGCACTGACCACCTCGCCCTGCTGGCGACGGGTCAAACTGCTGGAAGACAACGGCTACATCACCGGCTATCAGGCCATCCTCTCGCCAAAGTCCTTGGGGTTTGGTGTAACTGCGTTCGTCAGCATCATGATGGACTCGCACACCAAGGACATGGCGCTGGCGTTCGAGAAGCGGCTGATGGAAATCCCCGAAATCGTCGCCTGCCACAACATCTCCGGGCGTTATGACTTTTTGCTGGAGATATTGGCGCGGGATCTGGAGTCGTTCGGCGAATTCACCCGCGAGGTGCTGCAGCGGTTGCCGGGGGTGAAGGAAATCTATTCGAGTTTTTCGTACAAGGCGGTGAAAGAAAAGCGGGTAATACCCGTGTCGGAAAAACACATATAAGAAACATCTTTCCAATCAGTAGGAACGCTCCTACTGACAGACAACCCGCCTCCGACATACAAACAGAGCATCCCTGGGCACAATTTCCAAGCCTTTCACCCAAGGGACGACTCCATGGCCAGCTTTCTTCCAGAGTTCATCATCCAAAAACTCGCAGGTCGAACATTCGACAGCTTCGACCACTTCTCCCGTTCCTTCTGGCTAGCAATTGCAGAAGACCCGATCTACAGCCAGCAATTCATCCCCGCACAACTCAACCGCCTCAAGAAAGGCTGGCCTCCTCGCGCACCCTTCTGTGACACCGCGAAAGGTTTGCGCTCCTACCAGATTATCCACCTGCACCTGCCCGAATGGGGTGGGTTGATGTACGACGCCGCGAACCTGCGAATAATGAGCGCCATGCAATATGCACTGTCATCGGAGGCGCCATGGTGACCAGCGAGAAGCACTGCCTTACGAACTATACATACGCTGAATTCCAGTCGATTGTTAAAGCGTTGATCCAGGCGGAGGGTTCTCCAGCATGGCAGGACCGGTTACTGGAGCTGTTTATCGAGTTGGTAGCACATCCCGCCGGTTCGGACCTGATCTACTACCCAGGCAACGAAGAGGATGGCAATGCCGAAACAGTAATGGCACTCATCGTGAAGTGGAGAGAATCGAAGGGGCTATCACTGTTCAGGGATCAGAAATGTGAGCCAAATAGCTGATCAGGTGCAGGAAGCACTGAACAAGCATGAAGCGCTTTTTAGATTAATACCTGCAGGTACTTTCTTATACCGTGTGCAGCCTTCTCGCCATGATGCCAACCCCGTCAATTATCGAGCTGATTCCGATACTCGCTATGCCGACCCTGCCAGACAGGTAGGTGTTTATTACCTCGGCTTTACCGAGGAAGTTGCCGTCGCCGAGTCGTTCCAGCCGGGCCAGGGCATTGAAGGCCAGCCAGTGCGTCTGTCGCACCTGGAACAGACCTCCCTGCATCTGCTCAAGACAGCACGAGAATTGTGCGTAGTCGACGTAGCGGCCCTGGCGAATCGGACCACTCATCACAAGATACGGGATATGGTGCAGGCCAAGGGTCAGGGCCGGGAGGGCTATGCACTCACCCAGGAAATCAGCCAAGCATGCATGCTTCACCGCCGTGTTGATGGCCTGGTTTATCAGTCAGCGGTCTACACCATTACCGGCTCAATGAAAGGGTGCAATGTCGTGCTGTTCGAGGGCCGCTCAAAGCAGGTCAAAGCGATAAGCCATCAACCGGTGATGGCGGCCGTTCTGGCGAACGGGGAAACGGTAATAGAGCTTCTGGATAGCTTGGGTGTAGCGGTGGAGTAGAGGCACAAGTCGAATCTCCTGAAAAGGCCAGGTATTACTGCCCTGCTATAAAAGCATTCTTGAAGTCACGCTGGATGATTTCCAAGGCTGCACTGTCATCCAGCAATTCGAAACGTGGCAACTCGTTGCCCGGCTCTCCAGGTTCGGAGTAGTCCATGCTGCCGACCAAATGCTGAACCAGAAAATTCATGGCTTCGGTGTCAGCAGGATCTACATCGAGCGACGTGATCAGCTCCTCAACAACTGCTCTCGGCTTATTTTCGGCAAACTGAAACGACGGATAGAACTTTCTGCGATTACCAGTATTGGTGTAGGCGAGCAGCTTACCTGCCTTTGCCTTCTGGCTCAGCGCTTGCTTGCTGATACCCAGTATTTCACAAGCTGCCTTGGCATCCAGCAACTCGCAACGGCTGGCGACACGCTCGAATGCGCGCGCCTTCATCCTGGCGATGGCTTCCTGGTTGCGCGTTGCAACACTGCGCTTCGTTTCAACATCGACCTTGGCTAGCGCAACAAACGCTTTTTCGTCTGCCTGGGCCACCGCTTCCATCAACACCGCTTCAGATGCACGTGCAAGGTGCTCCTCGAAACGCTGGCGCAAGGCAGCTTTGGCAGCTTCGATGCAAGCGAATGCCGGGTGGAGCGCTTCGCGAGTAGCAGTGGCCATGGGGAATCCTTGAATACGTAGAGGCTATTGGTAAATAAGATAGGGTCTCGATTTTTAACCGTCAACTTGTCAACAAGTCAATTTGTAAACTGGATCAGATGACTCGGGGCTGCTGCGCAGACCTCTCGCGACACAAGGCCGCTCACACGGATCGCGTCAGCCTGTGGAAACCACAAATAAAAAACCCCGCCGAAGCGGGGTTTTCATCGCAGCCTAGCGCTTAGATCGCGCCACGCTGACGCAGCACGTCCAGCACCAGCTTCACGCCTTCGTCCACGCTGATCGACTGGGTATCGATCACCAGGTCGGCATCCAGCGGCACATCGAACGGGAAGCTTTCGCCCGGGATGTTGTCGCCACCGGCAGCGTACAGGCCTTGCGGGTCACGCTCGCGGCAGGCCAGCGGCGAGGCCTGGACGTAAACGGTCACCAGGCGCTCCTTGCCGATCAGCGCCTTGGCCTGTTCGCGGCCTTCGGCATCCGGGGCCACGAACGCAGCCAGGGTCAGCATGCCGGCTTCGTTGAACTGGCGCGCCACATGGGCGGCGCGGCGCCAGTTCTCGGTGCGGCCGGCACGGTCCTGTGGCAGGCCCTTGTTCAGGTCGTGGCGCAGGTTCTGGCCATCGAGCACGTACACTGCACGACCCATGTCGAACAGCTTGCGCTCCACGGCGTAGGCCAGGGTGCTCTTGCCAGCGCCGGACAGGCCGCTGAACAGCACGGTGGCTGGCTGCTGGCCGAAGCGCAGGGCGCGCTCTTCGGTGGACACGTGGGCCTGCTTGCCATGCTGGCCGGTGCTGCCGTGCGGCAGGACTGGCTGGGCGATGATCATGCCGGCGCCGACGGTGCCGTTGGTCAGGCGGTCGATGACAATGAACGCACCGGTGGTGCGGTTGCTGTCGTAACCGTCCAGGGCAATGGCGCTGTCCAGGGATACCTTGACGCGGCCAATCTCGTTCAGTTGCAGGGCGCTGGCAGCGTCCTTTTCAAGGGTGTTCACATCGACCTTGTGGGTGATGCTGGCAATCGAGCCCGGCACGTAGCTGGTGGCGCGCTTGATGTCGTACTTCTTGCCCGGGAGCATCGGCTCCTCGGCCATCCACACCAGCATGGCGTCGAACTGGTCGGTCACCGGTGGAACGTTGTCGGCGTGTACCAGCAGGTCACCACGGGAGATGTCGATCTCGTCTTCCATGGTCAGGGTCACGGCCTGGCCTGGGCCGGCGTTTTCCAGTTCACCTTCGTAGGTGACGATGGACTTGACCCGGCTGCTCTTGCCCGACGGCAGCACGACGATTTCGTCGCCCTTGTGCACCACGCCGCTGGCGAGGGTGCCGGCGAAGCCGCGGAAGTTCAGGTTCGGACGGTTGACGTACTGCACCGGGAAGCGCAGGTCGGTGAAGTTGCGGTCGGCCGAAACCTCGACGGTTTCGAGGATTTCCATCAGCGTCGGGCCGGCGTACCACGGCGACTGCTCGCTGTGGTTGACCACGTTGTCGCCCTTGAGCGCCGACATCGGCACGAAGTGCAGGCTGCTCGGGGTCAGGTTGATGGCTTCGGCGAACTTCAGGTAGTCAGCCTTGATCGACTCGAAGACGCCTTCATCGAAGCCCTTCAGGTCCATCTTGTTGACCGCGACCACGATGTGCTTGATGCCCAGCAACGAGGCAATGTAGCTGTGACGGCGGGTCTGGGTCTGCACACCGTAGCGGGCATCGACCAGGATGATCGCCAGGTCACAGGTGGACGCACCGGTGGCCATGTTGCGGGTGTACTGCTCGTGGCCCGGGGTGTCGGCGATGATGAACTTGCGCTTGGCGGTGGAGAAGTAGCGGTAGGCGACATCGATGGTGATGCCCTGCTCACGCTCGGCCTGCAGGCCGTCTACCAGCAATGCCAGGTCGACTTCTTCGCCGGTGGTGCCGGACTTTTTCGAGTCACGGGTGATGGCCTCGAGGTGGTCCTCGTAGATCATCTTGGAGTCGTGCAGCAGGCGCCCGATCAGGGTGCTCTTGCCGTCATCCACGTTGCCGCAGGTGAGGAAACGCAGCAGTTCTTTACGCTCGTGCTGAGCCAGATAAGCGAGGATGTCTTCGCTGATCAAATCGGATTGGTGCGACATGGAGTAACCCTGAAAATTAGAAGTAGCCCTGACGTTTCTTGTCTTCCATGGAACCGGCGCCATCGTGGTCGATGACCCGGCCCTGGCGCTCGGAAGTGCGCGTCAGGAGCATTTCCTGGATGATGTCGGTGAGCGTTTCGGCTTCCGATTCGACAGCGCCCGTGAGCGGGTAGCAGCCGAGGGTACGGAAACGCACCTTCTTCTTGACGATGCGGGCTTTTTCTTCCTCGGAGAGGTGCTCGAGGATGCGCTCGTCGTCGATCATGATCAGGGTGCCGTTCTTCTCGATGACTTCACGCTCGGCGGCGAAGTACAGCGGCACGATCGGGATGCCTTCAAGGTAGATGTACTGCCAGATGTCCAGCTCGGTCCAGTTCGACAGCGGGAAGACGCGGATCGACTCGCCCTTGTTGACTTTGCCGTTGTATACGTTCCACAGCTCCGGGCGCTGGTTTTTCGGGTCCCAGCGGTGCTTGCTGTCACGGAAGGAGTACACACGCTCTTTGGCCCGCGACTTCTCTTCGTCGCGGCGCGCGCCACCGAAGGCTGCATCGAAACCATGCTTGTCCAGTGCCTGCTTCAGGCCCTGGGTCTTCATGATGTCGGTGTGCTTGGAGCTGCCATGGGTGAACGGGTTGATGCCCTGCGCCACACCCTCAGGGTTGACGTGGGTGATCAGTTCCAGGCCCATTTCCTCGACCATCTTGTCGCGGAAGCTGTACATCTCCTGGAATTTCCACTGGGTGTCGACGTGCATCACCGGGAACGGCAGCTTGCCCGGGAAGAAGGCCTTGCGCGCCAGGTGCAGCATCACGGCGGAATCCTTGCCGATCGAGTACAGCATCACCGGGTTGTCGAACTCGGCGGCCACCTCGCGGATAATGTGGATGCTTTCCGCCTCCAGCTGTTTCAAGTGCGTCAGTTTGTCGACCATGGCTACTCACGAAAAACGATCTTATGGACGGCCTGCGGGCCGTGTTCGAGCGAGCCACTTTATCACAGCGGCTTCTTCTATTTAGGCAGCGGACTAGATCGAAAAGGTCTAACGATATGACTGCGGGTTTGGGCTGGAACGGGGGCCGCTCTGCGGCCCATCGCCGGCAAGCCAGCTCCCACAAAGAGCTCCACAAGTCTCCTGGCCTGCGTAGTACCTGTGGGAGCGGGCGCGCCCGCGAAGAAGGCAACGCCGATATCAGATCGGATTCGGGCAATCGATGAACAGGTGTTCCACGGCAAAGCGCCGCGCCAGATAGTCACCCAACGCCTGCACCCCATACCGCTCGGTGGCATGGTGCCCGGCCGCGATGAAGCTGACGCCGTTCTCGCGTGCACTGTGGTAGGTCTGCTCCGACGCCTCACCCGTCAGGTACAAATCGACGCCGGCTGCAATCGCGGTGTCGATGTACCCCTGCCCGCCCCCGGTGCACCAGCCGACCCGGCGGATCATTTCGTCACCTTCAACCAGCAACGGCTCGCGCCCCAGCACTTCCTGCACACGCCGGGCAAAATCGCGGGCGGTCATCGGCTCGGCCAGCGAACCGACCAGCCCCACCACCTTGGGGTTCTGCGGGTCCAGCGGCCCTTCGACAGTGATGTCCAGTTGCCGCGCCAGCTGCACGTTGTTGCCGACGTCCGGGTGCACATCCAGCGGCAGGTGAAAAGCCAGCAGGCTGATATCGTTGTTCAGCAAGGTCTTCAGCCGACGCTGGCGGATACCGGTAATGCATGGGTTCTCACCCTTCCAGAAGTAACCATGGTGTACCAGCACCAGGTCGGCCTCGGCTTCGACTGCTGCATCCAGCAGCGCCTGGCTGGCGGTAACACCGCTGACGATACGGCTGACCTGCGGCCGGCCTTCGACCTGCAGGCCATTGGGGCAATAATCCTGGATCTTCGCGCTGCCCAGGTAGCGTTCGGCTTCCTCGACCAGGGTGTTGAGAGCGACGGCCATGAAAATCTCCTCGAAAACTGCGCTTTTCTCGGGCGTAACGCCCGTATAATGCCGGCCATTATGGGCCGTCGTCGGCACCGGGGGAACCGGTGTATCATCGCGCGCGCCCATGCCCCGCTGCGCGGCCAGTGGCCCCCGCTCTTTCCAGGATTCGTTCATGTTCAAGGCGTTTCGTTACTTTGGCTGGCCCCTGCTCACCGGCGTGCTGATCGCCATGTTGATCATCCAGCGGTTCCCGGAGTGGGTCGGCCTGCCCAGCCAGGACGTCAACCTGCAACAGGCACCGCAGACCACGCGCATCATGCAGGGCCCGGTGTCGTACGCCGACGCCGTGACCCTGGCCGCACCTGCAGTGGTCAACCTGTACACCACCAAGGTGGTGAACAAGAGCGCCCACCCGCTGTTCGAAGACCCGCAGTTCCGCCGCTTCTTCGGCGACAACCTGCCCAAGCAGCGCCGCTGGGAGTCGAGCCTGGGCTCGGCAGTGATCATGAGCCCCGAGGGCTACCTGCTGACCAACAACCATGTCACCAGCGGCGCCGACCAGATCGTGGTAGCCCTGAAGGATGGCCGTGAGACCCTGGCACGGGTAATCGGCAGCGACCCGGAAACCGACCTGGCCGTGTTGAAGATCGACCTGAAGAGCCTGCCGGCAATCACCATCGGCCGTTCTGACACCATTCACATCGGCGACGTGTCGCTGGCCATCGGCAACCCGTTCGGGGTCGGCCAGACCGTCACCATGGGTATCATCAGCGCCACCGGCCGTAACCAGCTGGGCCTGAACAACTACGAAGACTTCATCCAGACCGACGCCGCAATCAACCCGGGTAACTCGGGCGGCGCCTTGGTCGATGCCAATGGCAACCTGGTCGGCATCAACACCGCAATCTTCTCCAAGTCGGGCGGTTCACAGGGCATCGGCTTCGCCATCCCGGTGAAACTGGCACTGGAGGTGATGAAGTCGATCGTCGAGCACGGCCAGGTTATTCGTGGCTGGCTGGGTATTGAAGTACAGCCGCTGAGCCAGGAGCTGGCCGAGTCGTTCGGCATGAAAGACCGCCCGGGTATCGTGGTGGCGGGCATTTTCCGCGAAGGGCCAGCGGCAAAAGCCGGGTTGCAACTGGGTGACGTGATCCTGAGCATCAATGGCGAACCGGCCGGTGACGGGCGCAAGTCGATGAACCAGGTGGCGCGGATCAAGCCCAACGAGAAGATCACCATCGAGGTGATGCGTAACGGGCAGCAGCTTAAACTGGTGGCAGAGGTGGGGCTGCGGCCGCCACCGGCGCCGGCAGCGGTCACAGAAGAGAAATAAAAAACCGGGCCGCTTTGCGGCCCATCGCCGGCAAGCCAGCTCCCACAGGGATAGCACCGGCCTCAAGCCCTGTGCAGTACCTGTGGGAGCTGGCTTGCCGGCGATGGGCTGCAAAGCAGCCCCAGCAGCATCAATGCAGGATCTGGCTCAGGAACAACTTGGTCCGGTCACTGCGCGGCCGGTCGAAGAAATCGTCCGGCGCCGCCTGCTCCACAATCTCCCCCTTGTCCATGAAGATCACCCGGTTCGCCACCGTGCGGGCAAAGCCCATTTCGTGAGTTACGCAGAGCATGGTCATGCCATCTTCGGCCAGGCCCACCATGGTATCGAGCACCTCCTTGACCATTTCCGGGTCCAGCGCCGAGGTCGGCTCGTCGAACAGCATGATCTTCGGCTTCATGCACAAGGCGCGGGCAATCGCCACACGCTGCTGCTGACCACCGGACAACTGCCCCGGGTACTTGTGCGCCTGTTCAGGAATACGCACGCGCTCCAGATAATGCATGGCAATTTCCTCAGCCTTGCGCCGGGGCATCTTGCGCACCCACATCGGCGCCAGGGTGCAGTTTTCCAGGATGCTCAGGTGCGGGAACAGGTTGAAGTGCTGGAACACCATGCCCACTTCGCGGCGGATGGCCTCGATCTGCTTGAGGTCGTTGGTCAGCTCCACACCATCCACCACGATACGCCCCTGCTGGTGTTCTTCCAGGCGGTTGAGGCAACGGATGGTGGTGGACTTGCCCGAACCGGACGGCCCGCACAGCACGATACGCTCGCCCTGGCGCACGTTCAGGTTGATGTCCTTGAGCACATGGAACTGGCCATACCACTTGTTCACACCCTGCATCTGGATGATGCCTTCGGGGCCGGCAGGCTGCTTGATCGCTTCACTCATTTCGAAACTCCTAACGCTTGTGGCCAGTGTCCAGCTTGCGCTCCAGGTGCATGGAGTAGCGGGACATACCGAAACAGAAAATCCAGAACACCAGGGCGGCGAACACATAGCCCTCGGTAGCCATGCCCAGCCAGGCCGGGTCGGCGGCGGCTTGCTTGACGCTGTTCAGCAGGTCGAACAGGCCGATGATGATCACCAGGCTTGTGTCCTTGAACAGGGCAATGAAGGTGTTGACGATGCCCGGGATCACCAGCTTCAGCGCCTGAGGCAGAATCACCAGGCCCATCGAACGCCAGTAGCCCAGGCCCATGGCCGCAGCGGCTTCGTACTGGCCTTTGGGGATGGCCTGCAAGCCACCGCGCACCACCTCGGCGATATACGCCGACTGGAACAGGATCACGCCGATCATCGCCCGCAGCAGCTTGTCGAAGCTCATGCCCTCAGGCAGGAACAACGGCAGCATCACCGACGACATGAACAGCACGGTGATCAACGGCACGCCGCGCCAGAACTCGATGAAGGTCACGCACACCACCTTCACCGCCGGCATTTTCGAACGCCGGCCCAGGGCCAACAGGATGCCCAGCGGCAAGGCGCCGACGATGCCCACGGTGGCGATCACCAGGGTCAGCATCAGCCCGCCCCACTGGCTGGTGGCCACGGTTTCCAGGCCAACCACACCGCCATGCAGCAGGGTGTAGGCCAGGATCGGGTACAGCACCAAAAAGCCCAGGCCATAGAAGGCCTTGCGCGGAAAGCGCTTGATGAACAGCGGCGCGGCGCCGAGCACGGCAAGCCACACGGTCAGGTCCACGCGCCAGCGCAACTCGGCCGGGTAGTAGCCATACATGAACTGGCCGAAGCGTTGCTGCACGAACACCCAGCAGGCGCCTTCCTTGGTGCAGTCGGCACGGGTGGTACCGACCCAGTTGGCGTCGATCAACGCCCACTGGATGAGCGGCGGCACGATCAGCCACACCAGGTAGATGGCAAACAGGGTCAGCAGCGTATTGAGCCAGCTGGAAAACAGATTGGCACGCATCCATGCGAGCACGCCGACGGTTTTCACCGGTGGCGGCATGTCGGGTTTGAAAACATGGGCATTCACGGGCGTATCCTCACCGCTCGATCAGCGCAATGCGCTTGTTGTACCAGTTCATCAGCAGCGAAATGCTGATGCTGATGGCGAGATAGACACTCATGGTGATCGCAATCACCTCGATGGCCTGGCCGGTCTGGTTGAGCACGGTACCGGCAAACAGCGAGACCATCTCCGGATAGCCGATACCGGCCGCCAGCGACGAGTTCTTCGCCAGGTTCAGGTACTGGCTGGTCAGCGGCGGAATGATCACCCGCAGTGCCTGGGGGATGATCACCTTGCGCAGGGTTGGCCCTTCGCGCAGGCCCAGCGAGCGTGCGGCTTCGGTCTGGCCATGGCTGACCGAACGGATGCCGGAGCGCACGATTTCAGCGATGAAGGCTGCCGTATAGATCGTCAGTGCCAACGTCAGCGCCAGCAACTCAGGGATCAGCACCCAGCCACCGACGAAGTTGAAGCCCTTCAGCTGCGGCACTTCCCAGGTCACCGGGCTGCCGAACACCAGCACGCTCAGGCCCGGGATCGCGATGAGCAGCGCCAGCCCCACCCAGAACTTGTGGAACGGCACACCGGTCTCGTCGAAACGTTTGTTGGCGTAACGCACCATCACGACAATGGCGGCAATGGCGACCGCCAAGGCAACGACGAACGGCCAGAAGCCGTCGGTCATCGAAGCGCCGGGCATGTTCAAACCGCGGTTACTGATAAAGAAGGTGTCGTCGATGTTGATGCTGCCCCGCGGTCCCGGCAGGGTCAGGAACACGGCGAAGTACCAGAACAGGATTTGCAACAGCGGCGGGATGTTGCGGAAGGTTTCCACATACACGGTCGCGAGCTTGTTGATCATCCAGTTTGGCGACAACCGCGCCACACCGATGATGAAGCCCAGGATCGTCGCCAGGATGACACCGATGAAGGTCACCAGCAGGGTATTGAGCAGGCCGATGACGAACACCCGCGCATAGCTGTCTGACTCCACATAGGGGATCAGGTGCTGGGCGATGCCGAAGCCGGCGCTGCGGTCGAGAAAGTCGAAACCCGAGGTGATACCCCGGTGTTGCAGGTTGGTTTGCGTGTTGTGGAACAGGTACCAGCCCAGGCCGACCACGAACACGATCGTGAGGACCTGGAACAGCCACGCGCGCACACGCGGATCGTTAAGGGACAAGCCCTTGGGTGCGCCGATTTGATTTTGCATGAAGTGCCCCGGACAGTAGGGATTCGAACAGCCTGCGGCGGCGGGATGCCGCCGCAGGGTGCAGCCATCAGCGCACAGGTGGCGCGTACTGGATGCCGCCGTTGTTCCAAAGGGCGTTCATGCCACGGTCGATCTTCAGGTCGGTGCTCTGGCCCAGGTTCTTCTCGAACACTTCGCCGTAGTTGCCAACTTGCTTCACGATTTGCACTACCCAGTCTTTGGGCAGCTTGAGGTCCTTGCCGTACTCGCCGTCACCACCCAGCAGGCGGGCCACGTCCGGGTTCTTGGTGGCCTTGGCCTCGGCTTCGACATTCTTCGAAGTGATGCCCGCCTCTTCGGCATTGAGCATGGCGAACAGGGTCCACTTGACGATGCTGAACCACTCCTCGTCTCCTTTACGCACCACCGGGCCCAGGGGCTCCTTGGAGATGGTTTCCGGCAGTACCACGTACTCGGTCGGCGCGGCCAGCTTGGAACGCTGGGCGAACAGCTGCGACTTGTCCGAGGTCAGCACGTCGCAACGGCCCGATTCCAGCGACTTGGCGCTTTCGTCCGAGGTGTCGAAGGTGATCGGGGTGTACTTCAGGTTGTTGGCGCGGAAGAAGTCCGACACGTTCAGCTCGGTGGTGGTACCGGCCTGGATACAGATGGTCGCGCCATCGAGTTCCTTGGCACTGGATACACCCAGCTTCTTGTTGACCAGGAAGCCGACACCGTCGTAGTAGGTTACGCCTGCAAACACCAGGCCCATGCCGGCATCGCGCGAGCTGGTCCAGGTGGTGTTGCGCGACAGCACGTCAACCTCGCCCGACTGCAGGGCGGTGAAGCGTTCCTTGGCGTTGAGCTGGCTGAACTTGACCTTGGTGGCATCGCCGAACACGGCGGCGGCCACGGCGCGGCACACATCGGCGTCGATGCCGACGATCTTGCCCTGCGCATCAGGTACCGAGAAGCCCGGAAGGCCGTCGCTCACGCCACACTGGACGAAGCCCTTCTTCTTGACCGCATCGAGGGTGGCGCCGGCCTGGGCAGTGCTCACGGCGCCCAGTGCGGCGGCAGCGGTCAGGACTGCCAGGGTGGTTTTCAACATCTTCATTCACAACCTCCAAATCGCTCTTGTTGTATCGAGCCGGAATTGCACCGCACCCTTTTGAGGCGTATCCGACCCGTATTGGCTTGTTATTGGGTCAATTGGCGCAATGGGCTGTTCTGTGACAGCCTTCGCGTGCAAAGGGTGTTACCGTCACGGCCTGCCCTTTGCATCACAGAATGGATTGCAAAGCGCGTACCAGAATTTGCAGCTGTAGCGTTTAAGCGCTCGTCAAGTAGGGAAAGTTGTATCGTTGCGACATTCTTTTTCCGACAATCATTTGCAGCGCCTTCTTTTCAGGCACGCCCTAACAAGACCCGCACACTTTCGGAGCAGTCATGACCAACCCGCTGATTCTTGAACCGCAGAAAACCGCAGACGCCTGTGTGATCTGGTTGCACGGTTTGGGGGCCGACCGTTACGACTTCCTACCGGTTGCCGAATTCATGCAGGAGCGTCTGCCCAGCACCCGCTTCATCATGCCCCAGGCCCCCACCCGCCCAGTTACCATCAACGGCGGCTACGCCATGCCCAGTTGGTATGACATCAAGGCCATGACGCCAGCCCGTGCCATTGACGAAGTGCAACTTGAAGAGTCGGCCGATCAGGTGATTGCCCTGGTCAAGGCCGAGCAGGCCAAAGGCATCAACCTGTCGCGGATCTTCCTGGCCGGTTTCTCCCAAGGTGGTGCGGTGGTACTGCACACTGCTTATATAAAGTGGCAAGAAGCACTCGGCGGGGTGATCGCCCTGTCCACCTACGCCCCCACCTTCAACGACCAGCACCAGTTGAGTGCCTGCCAGCAACGCACCCCGGCCCTGTGCCTGCATGGCGTGCATGACCCGGTGGTGATCCCCTCCATGGGCCGCACCGCCTTCGAGTACCTGAACACCTGGGGTATCGCCGCCCGCTGGCACGAGTACCCGATGGAGCACGAAGTGGTGGTCGAAGAGCTGAACGACATCCAGCTCTGGCTGAGCGAGCAACTGCAATAAGCCGGTGCACTCTGTAGTTGTAAGGCTATTCCACTACGCCGCGCCCGATTCTTGCTTTACACTGCCCGGCGTACATTCCTTAACCAGTTGATGAGACGATCGTGCTCAAGGCACTCAAGAAAATTTTCGGCAAGGGAGACGCCGCGCCACAGGCCGTCGCTCCTGCTGCCAGCGTGACGCCGCCTGCGCCCGCCCCCGCCGCAGAGGCCCGGCCGGCGCCCAAACCGGCCGCCCCACGCGCCAAACCTGCCCCAAAGGCTGAACGGCCTACCGCCACGCCAACAGCCGATACCCCGGCCAAGGACAAACCGCGTCGCGAGCGCAAGCCCAAGCCGCAGGCCAGCCTGTGGAAACCGGAAGACTTCGTGGTCGAGCCACAGGAAGGCAAGACCCGCTTCCACGACTTCAAGTTGTCCAACGAACTGATGCACGCCATCCACGACCTGGGCTTCCCGTACTGCACGCCGATCCAGGCGCAGGTGCTGGGTTACACCCTGGCTGGCCAGGACGCCATCGGCCGGGCCCAGACCGGTACCGGCAAGACCGCGGCGTTCCTGATTTCGATCATTTCCCAGTTGCAGCAAACGCCACCGCCCAAGGAACGTTACATGGGCGAACCGCGCGCGCTGATCATCGCGCCTACCCGCGAGCTGGTGGTACAGATCGCCAAGGACGCCGTCGCCCTGACCAAGTACACCGGCCTTAACGTGATGAGCTTCGTCGGCGGCATGGACTTCGACAAGCAGCTCAAGGCCCTGGAAACGCGCCACTGCGACATTCTGGTGGCCACCCCTGGCCGCTTGCTGGACTTCAACCAGCGCGGCGAGGTGCACCTGGACATGGTCGAGGTGATGGTGCTGGACGAAGCCGACCGCATGCTCGACATGGGCTTCATCCCGCAAGTACGCCAGATCATTCGCCAGACGCCGCCAAAAAGCGAGCGCCAGACCCTGCTGTTCTCCGCCACCTTCACCGACGACGTGATGAACCTGGCCAAGCAGTGGACCACCAACCCGGCCATCGTCGAGATCGAGCCGGAAAACGTGGCCAGCGATACGGTCGAGCAACACGTGTATGCGGTAGCGGGCAGCGACAAGTACAAGCTGTTGTACAACCTGGTGACCCAGAACAAGTGGGAACGGGTAATGGTGTTCGCCAACCGCAAGGACGAAGTGCGGCGCATCGAGGAAAAACTGGTACGCGACGGCATCAATGCCGCCCAGCTGTCGGGCGACGTGCCGCAGCACAAGCGCATCCGCACCCTGGAAAGCTTCCGCGAAGGGCGCATTACCGTGCTGGTGGCGACTGACGTGGCCGGGCGAGGCATTCACATCGATGGCATCAGCCACGTGATCAACTTCACCCTGCCAGAAGACCCGGACGACTATGTGCACCGCATTGGCCGGACCGGCCGTGCGGGGGCCAATGGCGTGTCGATCAGCTTTGCCGGTGAGGATGACTCCTACCAGCTGCCGGCGATCGAAGAGCTGCTGGGGCGCAAGATCAAGTGCGAGATGCCGCCGGATGAGCTGCTGAAGCCGGTGCCGCGCAAGCATCACTGATAGGTGTCGGATTCTTCGCGGGCTTGCCCGCTCCCACAGGTACTGCACAGCTTCCGAAACCTGTGCAGTACCTGTGGGAGCGGGCAAGCCCGCGAACCGGGGCAAAGCCCCGGCCATCAAACAAGAATCTACCAGCGCCCGGCGGCATCCTGGTCACTCTGCTTCCCTTCCACCCACCTAGGCCCCTCCTGGGTATTCTCCTTCTTCCAGAACGGCGCCCGGGTCTTCAGGTAGTCCATGATGAAGTTGCAGGCATCGAACGCCGCCTGCCGATGGGCACTGGCCACCCCCACGAACACAATCGGCTCGCCTGGTTCCAGCGCGCCGATGCGGTGCAACACCTCCACCTTGAGCAACGGCCAGCGCTGCTCGGCTTCGACCACGATCTTGGCCAAGGCCTTCTCGGTCATGCCCGGATAATGCTCAAGGAACATCCCCGCCACTTCACGGCCATCGTTGAAATCCCGCACATAGCCGACAAAACCCACCACCGCGCCCACGCCCACGTTCGCCGCATGCATGGCATTCACCTCGGCTCCCGGGTCGAACGCGCCTTCCTGCACTCGCACTGCCATGTTCAGCCTCCGGTTACCGGCGGGAAGAACGCCACTTCATCACCGTCTTCCAACGGTTCACCGAGCTTGCACAGCTCTTCGTTGCGCGCGCACATCAGGTTCCGCTCGGCCAGCAGTTCATACGGCCCGCCCTTGCCCAACAAGGCTTGGCGCACATCGTCAATAACCTTGAACTCACCCTCCACCCGCTCGGCATCCACGCCCAGCAGCTCGCGGTAACGGGCGAAGTACATCACCTTGATCTTCATCACGCCTGCACCTTGTAGTGGCCACTCTTGCCGCCGACTTTCTCCAGCAAGCGAACCTGCTCGATGACCATGCCTTTATCCACAGCCTTGCACATGTCGTAGATCGTCAGCGCAGCAACGCTGGCAGCGGTCAGCGCTTCCATCTCCACACCGGTCTGCCCGGCCAGCTTGCAACGGGCGACAATACGTACCGCGTCCTGGCCCTCGGCACTGAGTTCGACCTTGACGCTGGTCAGCATCAGCGGGTGGCACAACGGGATCAGGTCGCTGGTCTTCTTCGCCGCCTGGATGCCGGCGATACGCGCCACGGCGAACACATCACCCTTGGGGTGTTCGCCGTCGACGATCATCTGCAAGGTCTGCGGCAACATCCGCACCCGCGCCTCGGCGACGGCCTCGCGCTCGGTCACCGCCTTTTCAGTGACGTCGACCATGTTGGCCCGCCCCTGGGAATCAAGATGTGTCAGCACTGCTCTGCTCCTGTGAAGGGAGTTCGCAGTGTAAACCTGTGGGTCAGGTTTGAGCAGAGGTATGTGTCGCCAGGGCCGGCCTCTTCGCGGGCACGCCCGCTCCCACAGGTACAACACAGGACCTGAAGACAGCGCAATACCTGTGGGAGCGGGCGTGCCCGCGAAGAGGCCGGGCGGCGAACCGCCCGGCGGTAGAGGTTACAAATGCGACTCGGCGTACTCGGCCAGCACCGAACGCGGCACACCCTGCAGGGTGATATGCACGCCGTGGGGGAAGTCCTTGAAGCGCTCGGTCAGGTAGGTCAGGCCCGAGCTGGTCGCGGACAGGTAGGGGGTGTCGATCTGCGCCAGGTTGCCCAGGCAGACCACCTTGGAACCGGAGCCGGCACGGGTGATGATGGTTTTCATCTGGTGCGGCGTCAGGTTCTGGCACTCGTCGATCAGGATCAGGCTTTGCTGGAAGCTGCGACCACGAATGTAGTTCAGCGACTTGAACTGCAACGGCACGCGCTCAAGGATGTACTCGACGCTGCCATGGGTGCTTTCGTCATCCATGTGCAAGGCTTCGAGGTTGTCGGTAATCGCACCCAGCCAGGGCTCCATTTTCTCCGCTTCGGTGCCCGGCAGGAAGCCGATCTCCTGGTCCAGCCCCTGCACGCTGCGGGTGGCAATGATGCGCCGGTAGCGCTTGCTGACCATGGTCTGCTCGATGGCGGCGGCCAGGGCCAGGATGGTCTTGCCGGAACCGGCGGCGCCGGTCAGGTTTACCAGATGGATATCCGGGTCGAGCAGGGCGAACAGCGCCAGGCTCTGATGGATGTCGCGTGGTTTCAGCCCCCATGCCTCCTGGTGCAACAGGGGTTCCTGGTGCAGGTCAAGCAGCAGCAGTTCATCGTTGCGAATGCCTTTGATCCAGCCGACGAAGCCCTGCTCATCAATGATGAACTCGTTGATGTGCACGGCTGGCAGGTTGTCGATCATCTGCACCCGATGCCAGGTGCGGCCGCGCTCCTGGCGGGTATCGACCTTGCTCACCCGGTCCCAGAACGAGCCGGTAACCGAATGGTAGCCCTTGGACAGCAAGGACACGTCATCCACCAGCTGGTCGGTGCTGTAGTCCTCGGCCGCAATGCCACAGGCACGGGCCTTCAGGCGCATGTTGATGTCTTTGGTAACCAGCACCACATCCAGGTCGGTGCGCCGGCTACGTACTTCAAGCAGGGTGTTGATGATGATGTTGTCGTTGAGGTTTTCCGGCAACAACTTGCTGGGTTCGTTGCGCGGGCTCATCAGGATCGACAGAAAGCCCTTGGGCCCACTCTTGTTACGCTGGATCGGCACGCCCTGCTCCACATCGCTGGGCGAAGCATCACCCAGGGTCTGGTCGATCAGGCGGATGGCCTGGCGGCATTCGGCGGCGATGGTCTGTTTACCGGTCTTGAGCTTGTCGAGTTCCTCCAGCACCGTCATCGGGATGCCGACATGATGCTCCTCGAAGTTCAGTAACGCGTTGGGGTCGTGAATCAGGACGTTGGTATCGAGCACATAGAGGATTGGCTTGCTGGAGGAAGGGTTGCGTCCTTGGTCATCCATACTCGGTCACCTTATGTCGAAGCCATACGGCGCGGTCTGTTGCGCCGCAAAGTGACTACCGCTCTCCCCGTATCCGCGTTGTTACGGGCGGGAAGCGAACCTGCTCAGGTGGGCCTGGATGACGCCACCTGTGCTGCAGGAATCGGCTGTCTGGTTTCTTCATACCGCAAAAACCATGACCGAAAAAAGCATTTTTACGTCTTTTTGAAGTTTATTTTTCCGATTGACGAAGAGGCCTTGGCGGCGGCGCCAGACGGGACTACAGTCAGAAGTCATACCCTCTATTCGCTATATCCATATTCCCGGCAACCTTCCCAGCCGATCCCGCTTTGTGCGGTATTACGCAGCAGCCAATCCACCGCCGGCTGGGCCTTGGGCAGGCTGTCGTGGAACTGGATCACGCCCTTGCGCCACAACAGCATCAGCGTCAGCACGCGCTGCGCCGATGCCTCCGGGCCCAGTGCGCCATCGTCCTCGGCATCGATATCCCACAACGATACCCGCAGTTGCTGCCTGGCCATGAACGCCTCGCCATCGGCACGGCGTTGGCCATAAGGCGGGCGGAACAGCGGCACATACTGGTCCGGCAAGTCGGCCTGCACCCGCGCCTGACTGCGCCGCAGGGAGTCCTGCCAATCTGTCCACTGGGCATGGGAACGGTATTCCCAGCCTTGAATGCCCACACACTGCCCGCGATACAGTTGGCGCAACGCATTCGCCGCCCCCGCGTCACGGCGTTGCTGCAAGCGGTTGCCCAGCACGAAGAATGTGCCCTGAAGCTTCTGCCGACGCAGGTAATCCGTCAGCAGGTCGGTATTCCCGCCATCCGGCCCGGGCCCGCCGACGAAGGTCAGCAGGAACATGCGGTCGTTCAGTTGATCACCGTTGCGTTCGCGCGAAGACAACCGCTCCACTTCACTGCTGGTCTGCGGCAGCAGTGCTGCCTTGCGCAATTGATCGTCCAGGTAACGCACATGGAACTGATGGCTTGGCTCGATCCAGCTGGTATAGAACGTGCCGACATCCGCAGCGAACGTCGCTGCCTGTGTGCGCAAATCCGCCATTGAGGTTACCGGGTAGCAGAATGACGCATCCTGCTCGCAGCTGCGCTGGGCTTGTTCATAACCTTCCCACAGCCTTTGCCACATGCGCGCCCTCACCTGGCGCACCTTCTGCAGGTTGATCTGCCGCAGCCCCAGCCGCGACGCCAGCGCCGCATCGTCCAGCAGTTCGCTTTCGTGCAACACCTGGGCGAACGAGAGGATCTCGGCACGCGAGGCCACATCGAACAGCGCCGGGCTGTCCAGTTGCTCGGGCCAAAGGCTGCGGTCCAGGCTTACCTGGGGTGAAGGGGCGGCTTGCACGGCCAGGCTCAACAGCGCGGCCAGCAAGGCAAAGGCAATGCGCACGGTGGAAGGCTCCGCAACGGCAAAACGCGAACTATAGCGCCTGCACCGCCCCATGGTCTGTGACTATCGTCGCCATAGTTTGGACTTGCACCGCCCAGCCCGTAGAATCTCCGGCCAACGATGCCAGGAGCCGACCCGATGCTGACGGTGATTTCCCCCGCCAAGACCCTCGACTACGATACCCCGCCGGTAACCGAGCGCTTCACCCTGCCCCAGTACCTGGACGACTCTCAGGAACTGATCCAGCAGCTGCGCGAACTGTCGCCGGCACAAATCAGCGAACTGATGCACCTGTCCGACAAGCTCGCCGGCCTGAATGCCGCCCGTTTCGGCAGCTGGACTCCGGACTTCACCCCCGCCAATGCCAAGCAGGCGCTACTGGCGTTCAAGGGTGACGTGTACACCGGCCTCGACGCCGAGAGCCTGGGCGAAGACGACTTCAGCTACGCGCAAAACCATCTGCGCATGCTCTCGGGCCTGTACGGCCTGCTGCGCCCGCTGGACCTGATGCAACCCTACCGCCTGGAAATGGGCACCAAGCTGGCCAACGCCCGCGGCAAGGACCTGTACGCCTTCTGGGGCACGCGCATCAGCGAATGGCTGAACCAGGCCCTGGCCGAACAGGGCGATGACGTGCTGCTGAACCTGGCCAGCAACGAGTACTTCAGCGCAGTGAAACGCAGCGCCCTCAAGGCCCGGGTGATCAACGTCGACTTCAAGGACTGGAAAAACGGCCAGTACAAGATCATCAGTTTCTACGCCAAGAAAGCCCGCGGCATGATGAGCCGCTTCGTCATCCAGCAACGCATCAGCGACCCGGAGCGGCTCAAGCAGTTCGATGTGCAGGGGTACTACTACAGTGCCGAGCAGTCCAAGGCGGATCATCTGGTGTTTTTGCGGGATCATCCGGGCGAGTAAGCCAGCGCGCCTGTCAAACCGAGCGCCGCCCACGCGGCGCACCGTGTGCCGGCGTTTGCTACGGTTGTTTTGCGCCAGTCATACTTGTGGCTAGCGCGCGCAACCGCCCCATCAATGCACCCCGGATATCCTGCGCGCGCCTTCCAAGTTCTGATGGGAAAGTAAGCAACCGTGAAGGTGTGCCCGTGTATTCTTCAGGATTGAATTTCGGCACAATCCGCTCCTTAGCCAGTTTTTGTTGAATAGCCTCAATGGAGTGGTTGGGATAACGGGCTTTCGTCATTTTCAATCGATACAGCTCCTCCTGTTCCTGCGATTTGTAAACTGCAGACTTCGCCGCCTCGAATTTTTTATATGCACGCTTTGCCTGCGCGAGATTTCTTGGAGACCTTTTATTCTGTAACGCCTCCACCTTCTTATCATAGTGATACTTTTCAAGCGTAAACCTCTGCACTTTAAGCTTGACACAATCACGCTGACCCGCCAGCTTTTTTTTGAAAGTTAAATATGAAATCCAGTCTCTCGCAGAGCCACTCGGATCTTTATAATTAACAGGATCGCCTGCACAGTAACTGTAAGTATTCAACCCTCCCGCGCCGAAGGGGCTGATGCGGTCAGGGGAAAAAAAGCGCATCAATCGTGTGTCATACTCGCGGTATCCCAAGCCTAAACCATAGCGTTGAGTGTGCTGGTCCGCGACCTCGCCATTGAACCCAAGGGCCGGGGACAAGGGATGAAGCGGCCCGTAGCCATAGGCGGAGTAGCCACATTTGCTATTACGCTCTGTATTTTTGGAGCAAAGCACAGACCCTGCGCTATCCACTGCCAGCAGGCTCGCCACGGCTTTACTTTGGTTGCTTTTTTCTCCCAGTCGCGACATTGCGATGCACAGGCCTGGACTATCCTGCGCTGCTTTTTCCCGGGTTACGAATGCACTGTTCTGGCGGAACAACTGCGTGACACTTTTATGAGTACCCACCGTCAACTCCCCTGCTTTGTCGTTTAAAAATACCTGTGTTGGATCACAGTATTTTTGAACCACACCAAGCAATGCCACTACCAGAACTCATAGCCGGGAGAAACTACCCATAGACCTGCTTGCGCACGCAACAACTGAGTTCACCTTCATGGCGTATGGGACGACCGGGGAAGCCAGCCGGCTTTGAATGACAAACAAGAGATTCTTTTACTGAGAGCCACTATTGGCGGCTTATCCTGCAATGGCTTTGGGTTCACCTTGAACCTGTGGGAGCGGGCGCGTCGAGGCGTCGAACCGCCGCGAAGAATCCAACGCGGTGTATAGCACCGGCTTCGCCGGTGTTCGCGGGCACGCCCGCTCCCACAGGGTACGCGGTGCGCCCGGGCATCAGTTCTCTGCGCGACAGCGCAGCCCAATGGGCTGGGCAATCTCCCACATGAACTGCGCCTGCCTGCAAGAGCAACTGTCTTGCTCGTAACCCCTGTGGGAGCGGGCGTGCCCGCGAAGAGGCCAGCAGCCCGGATACATCCTCCTGCCCTGCAACAGGGCACACTGCAAACCGCCATAACGCCAAAAAACCGGCGACAAAATTCCTTCAGTGCCACCGTTATCGCCAACCGTCATAAGACCGCTCATACCTTTTTTGACGATTTTTGAAAAATATTTTTCGATACTGGCATAAAAATATCTCGCAACAGTTTCACCCTTGATACACAGGGACGAAACCCCCGCGTGCTATCAAATTGAAACTGCCTACAACTGAATAAATATTTAGAAATCTTTCATCCGGGCGAAACCCACTCAGGAACTTCTCCTGCAACCTGCCGCTCATAGTGCCGTAACGAATTTCCTGCCCCCGGGCTGTGAGAGATGACTTACAGATGACACGGGCAGGTATCCATTACCCGCCTAGATAACTTCGACAGGTATCACGGAAACCCCGAAACCCTGTCCACGCAGGAGAAGCGCGCCCCTTACGAATCGTCCTAGTGGTTGATTTCAAAGGATTTTTCCACTTGAAAGAACAAGCACAGCAACGCGCCAAGTAGCGTATTGCAATAAAGACGGCTGCATTTCAGGGCACGTTTTTTAATTGATGGCTTTTTACTGCCAACGTTGAGTGCATAACTTTTTGCGCTCCGGATTTGTTTTGCCTGCGCTCGGCGAAGTGTGCATTCGCCATGGATCCGTGCGCCCGAAAACTGTTGTTAATCAACCCGGCCGGCACTTCTGATAAGCGTCGGCGTGATAAACACATGAGGTGATAGCGATGCGTATCAGCATCTTTGGTTTGGGTTATGTGGGTGCAGTCTGTGCAGGCTGCCTGACGGCGCGAGGCCATGAAGTGATCGGCGTGGACGTGTCCAGCACCAAGATCGACCTGATCAACCAGGGCAAGTCGCCCATCGTCGAACCTGGCCTGGAAGCACTGCTGCAACAGGGCATCGCCAATGGCCGCCTGCGCGGCACCACAGACTTCGCCGAAGCCATCCGTGCCAGCGACGTGTCGATGATCTGCGTGGGTACGCCCAGCAAGAAAAACGGCGACCTGGGCCTGGAGTACATCGAGTCGGTGTGCCGCGAAATCGGCTATGTGCTGCGCGACACCACCCGCCGCCACACCATCGTGGTGCGCAGCACCGTGCTGCCGGGTACCGTCAAGAACGTGGTCATCCCGATCCTCGAGGACTGCTCGGGCAAAAAGGCCGGCGTCGACTTCGGCGTGGCGGTCAACCCGGAATTCCTGCGTGAAAGCACCGCAATCAAGGACTACGACCAGCCACCGATGACCGTCATCGGCGAACTGGACAGCGCCAGCGGCGACATCCTTCAAGCCCTCTACGAAGAACTCGACGCCCCGGTCATCCGCAAGCCGATCGAAGTGGCCGAGATGATCAAGTACACCTGCAACGTGTGGCACGCCACCAAGGTCACCTTCGCCAACGAGATCGGCAACATCGCCAAGGCCGTGGGCGTCGATGGCCGCGAAGTGATGGACGTGGTCTGCCAGGACACCGTGCTGAACCTGTCCCAGTACTACATGCGCCCTGGTTTCGCCTTCGGCGGTTCGTGCCTGCCCAAGGACGTGCGCGCCCTCACCTACCGTGCCGCCAGCCTCGATGTACGCGCACCGCTGCTCGACTCGCTGATGCGCAGCAACGAATCGCAGGTGCAGAACGCCTTCGAGCTGATCGAAGCCCACGACAAGCGCAAGGTCGCCCTGCTGGGCCTGAGCTTCAAGGCCGGTACCGACGACCTGCGCGAAAGCCCGCTGGTAGAGCTGGCCGAGCGCCTGATCGGCAAGGGCTACCAGCTGGACATCTACGACGAGAACGTCCAGTACGCCCGTGTACACGGCGCCAACAAGGACTACATCGAGTCGAAGATCCCGCACGTGTCGTCGCTGCTCAACGCCGACTTCCAGCAGGTGATCGACAACGCCGACATCATCGTGCTCGGCAACCGCGACGAGCAGTTCCGTGCGCTGGCCCAGCAAGCGCCAACCGGCAAGCAGGTGATCGACCTGGTCGGCTTCATGAGCAAACCGACCTGCACCACCAGCCGCACTGAAGGCATCTGCTGGTAAGTGCCTGGCCGGGCAGCGCAAGCCTCCCCACTTGCGCTGCCCGCCCTCCCCCGAATTCTCGACGGATGCTGAACATGCAAAGGCTCCAGACCGTGCTGTTGCAGTGCGCCGGGTGGCTGCTCTACATGAGCCTGCTCATGCTGATCGCCCTGGCCCTGCCAGCCGATATCTTCGACTCGCAGTCGAAGCACTTCATCTTCCTGGTCGGCGCAGTCGGCATCTGGCGCTATTCCATGGGCGCCACCCATTTCATCCGCGGCATGATCTTCCTGTACATCGTCTACCCGTACCTGCGCCGCAAGGTGCAGAAAATGGGCGATGCCACCGCCCCGTCGCATGTGTACCTGATGGTGACCAGTTTCCGCATCGAAGCGCTGACCACCGCCCAGGTGTACAGCTCGGTGATCCGCGAGGCCATCAACTGTGGTTTCCCCACCACCGTGGTCTGCTCGCTGGTGGAAATGTCCGATGAACTGCTGGTGAAGAGCCTGTGGGCCAAGTACAACCCGCCGGCCCATGTGAAGCTGGACATCGTGCGCATTGCCGGCACCGGCAAGCGCGATGGCCTGGCCTACGGCTTCCGTGCCATTTCGCGCATGCTGCCGGACGAAAACGCCGTGGTGGCGGTGATCGACGGTGACACCGTGCTGGCCGATGGCGTGGTACGCAAGACCGTGCCGTGGTTCAAGCTGTTCCCCAACGTGGGCGGCCTGACCACCAACGAGTTCTGCGAAGTGCGTGGCGGCTACATCATGAGCGAATGGCACAAGCTGCGCTTCGCCCAGCGCCACATCAACATGTGCTCCATGGCCCTGAGCAAGCGCGTGCTGACCATGACCGGGCGCATGTCGATGTTCCGCGCCAGCGTGGTGACCAACCCCGAGTTCATCGCCGACGTCGAAAGCGACTCGCTGATGCACTGGCGCCTGGGCCGCTTCAAGTTCCTCACCGGCGACGACAAGTCCAGCTGGTTCAGCCTGATGCGCCTGGGCTACGACACCTTCTACGTGCCGGACGCCGCCATCAACACGGTCGAGCACCCGCCAGAAAAGAGCTTCTTCAAGGCGAGCCGCAAGCTGATGTACCGCTGGTACGGCAACAACCTGCGGCAGAACTCCCGTGCACTGGGCCTGGGCCTGGGCCGCCTGGGGCTGTTCACCAGCATCGTGTTGTTCGACCAGCGCGTGTCGATGTGGACCAGCCTGCTGGGGCTGACCGTGGCGGTAATCGCCAGCCTCAAGTTCGGCCTGGCCTTCCTGCTGGTGTACCTGCTGTGGATCGGCATCACCCGCCTGATCCTCACCGTCATGCTGCTGTGCAGCGGCCACAACGTCGGCCCGGCCTACCCGCTGATTCTCTATTACAACCAGATCATCGGCGCGCTGATGAAGATCTACGTGTTCTTCCGCCTCGACAAGCAGTCGTGGACGCGTCAGCCCACTGCCCTCAAGCGTGACCTCGCCAGCTTTCAACAATGGTTCAACACCTGGTCCTCGCGGACCATGACCTTCTCGGCTGCCAGCATCTTCGTTGCTGTGCTGTTCATGGTCGTGTGAGCCCAACCCGGATCGGATCTAACAGGAACAAACCCCATGAATACCGCCGTGAACGTCAATGTCGTGCATGAGTCCGAAGCCCAGCGCCAACACGCCCGGGTGCGCATTCCCGCCAAGCTGCGGTTCCTGGACGCCCAGCGCCAGACCCACGAAGTGAAGGTCGACGACCTTTCTGCCGGTGGCCTGAGCTTCCACACCAAGCAGCCACTGTCGGTGGGCGATGTGCTGCGCGGGCGCCTGCAGTTCGTGGTCGACAACCTGGGCCTGTCGATCGACATCGAGTTCCAGGTGCGCTCGTACAACCCGGGCAGCGGCCGTACCGGCGCGCAGTTCCAGAACCTCGAACCCCGCGACATCGCCACACTGCGGCACATCATCACCAGCCACCTGTCGGGTGAGCTGATCAGCATCGGCGACGTGCTCAGCACCCTGCAACGTGACAACTTCACCAAGGCGCGCAAGCAAAAAGACGGCGGCTCTGGCCTGAGCGCCTTCGGCCGGCTCAAGGCCGTTACCGTCACCCTGGGCGTGTTCGTGGTCGGCGTGGCTGCTTTCGGCTTTGTCGCCAAATCGCTCTACGGCATGTACTTCGTCAGCCATGCCGAAGCCGGTGTGGTCGCAGTGCCGACCACCACCATCACCATGCCGCGCGACGGTACCGTGAGCAGCCTGGTCGAAAGTGGTGGGCAAATTGCCAAGGGCGCACCACTGGCCAGCTTCACCACCAGCATGCTGGACATGCTCAAAGGCAACCTGGATGACGCGCAACTGGAACCGGCCAAGATCGAGGAGCTGTTCGGCAAGCAGCTGTCCGGCACCCTGACCAGCCCCTGCGATTGCGTGGTCGCCCGCCAGCTGGTGGACGACGGCCAGTATGCCGCCAAGGGCCAGGCCATCTTCCAGCTGATCCCGCGCACCACCACGCCGATGGTCGAGGCGCGCTTCAGCTACCGCCAGTTCGACGAGGTCAAGCCAGGCACCCAGGTCAACTTCCAGGTGGCCGGCGAAGACGAAGTCCGCACCGGTCAGATTGTCAGCAGCGCCAGCCTCAACAGCGAAGACCTGGCTTCCGACATTCGCGTGCAGATCAAGCCCGATAGCGGCCTGCCCGCCGAACTGGCCGGCCGCCCGGCTGCGGTCAACAGCGACCGTGGCCCATCGCTGAACTGGCTGATCGACAAAGCCGTGGCCCGTGGGCTGTAAGAGGACCGGACGATGATCTCTGATACCAACACCTATCCTGTGGGAGCGGGCATGCCCGCGAAGAGGCCAGCATGGGCAGCATCGTCGGCCACGCCAATTCGCGGGCTTGCCCGCTCCCACAGGGTCCGTGTGAACCTTGGCTTGTGTGGTCTGGCCATGGCCATCGCCCTGGCCGGCTGTGCCGGCCTGCCCGACCAGCGTCTGGCCAACGAAGCCATGAAGCGCGGTGACACAGCCCTGGCCGAGCGCAACTACAAGGCCCTGGCCGACCTGGGCTACAGCGAAGCGCAAGTGGGCCTTGCCGACATCAAGGTGGCCACCCGCGACCCGTCGCAAATCAAGGAAGCCGAGGCCACCTACCGCGCCGCAGCGGCCACGTCGCCCCGCGCCCAGGCACGCCTTGGTCGCCTGCTGGTGGCCAAGCCTGACAGCACCCAGGCCGAACGCGAAGAAGCCGAAACCCTGCTCAAGCAAGCCGCCCGTCAAGGCGAAAGCAATACCCTGATCCCGCTAGCGATGCTCTACCTCAGCTACCCGCAGAGCTTCCCCAAGGTCAATGCCCAGCAGCAGATCGACCAATGGCGCGCCGCCGGCAACCCGGAAGCGGGCCTGGCCCAGGTGCTGCTTTACCGCACCCAAGGCACCTACGACCAGCACCTGGGCGACGTGGAAACAATCTGCAAGGCCGCCCTGAACACCACCGACATCTGCTACGTCGAACTGGCCACCGTGTACCAGAAGCGTGGCCAGGCCGACCAGCAAGCGGCCCTGCTCGGCCAGCTCAAAGCCGCCTACGCCCGTGGTGCAGTGCCGGCCACCCGGGTCGACAGCGTTGCCCGTGTGCTGGCTGACCGCAGCCTCGGCCAGACCGACGAGAAAACCGCCAAGGCGCTGCTTGAGCAGGTGGCCCCGGCCAACCCGGCCTCATGGGTCAGCCTGGCACAGCTGGTCTACGACTTCCCTGAACTGGGCGACACCGACCAGTTGCTGGCCTACATCGACAAGGGCCGGGAAGCCGAACAGCCTCGTGCCGAACTGCTATTGGGCCGCCTGTACTACGAAGGCAAGACCCTGCCAGCCGACGCCAAAAAGGCCGAGCAACACCTGCAGGCCGCCGCCGACGCAGGCGAGATCAGCGCCCATTACTACCTGGGCCAGCTGTACCGCCGCGGCTATCTGGGCAACGTCGAGCCGCAGAAGGCCGTCGACCACCTGCTGGCCGCCGCCCGTGGCGGGCAGAACAGCGCCGACTACGCCCTGGCGCAATTGTTCAGCGAAGGCCACGGCATCCGCCCGCAACCGGGTAATGCCTGGGTATTTGCCCAGCTGTCGCAGGTCAACCCGACCCCGCAATCGAGCGAACTGCTGCAGCAACTCGACCAGCAACTCACGCCAGACCAGCGCAGCCAGGCCCAGCAGCTGCTGGCGCAAGAGAAGCAGGCACGTGGCAGCATGGCCCAGGGCGCGAACAGCACGTTGGCCCTGGAAGCCCTGCAAGACGACGAAAAAGAAGTAGACGGTGAGGACTCGCTATGACGCTCAATCCCTTCGTGAAAGCTGGCATCGGCCTGAGCTTCGCCCTGCTGTGGTCCTGCCCGACCCTGGCGGAAATGACTGCTGAAAAGAACTTTGGCCTGGACGTGAAAATCACCGGCCAGTCGGAAGACGACCGCGACCTGGGCACCCGCCCTGGCGGTGACGTCAACGGCCTGGGCCTGGACCTGCGCCCGTGGGTGTACGGCGAACGCGGCAACTGGAGCGCCTACGCCATGGGCCAGGCCGTCGCCGCCACCGACACCATCGAAACCGACACCCTGCGCCAGAACGACGACGGCACCACCACCGACACCGGCGATCATGGCCGCACGCCCGACAAGAGCTACCTGGCCATGCGCGAGTTCTGGGTGGGTTACAGTGGCCTCACCGCCTACCCGGGCGAGCAACTTCGCCTTGGTCGCCAGCGCCTGCGCAGCGACGATGGCATGTGGCGCGACACTAACATCGAAGCACTGAACTGGACCTTCGACACCACCCTGCTCAAGGCCGACCTGGGCGTGGCCCAGCGCTTCAGCGAATACCGCACCGACCTCACCGAGCTGGCCCCGGAAGACAAGGACCGCACGCACATCTACGGCAACGTCGCCACGCAGTGGACGCCTGGCCACTGGGTAGGCGTACGTGCCCACCACACCCACGACAGCGGCAGCCTGAAAAACCCGGGCGAAACCGTGGACGCACTGGACAAGACCCGCACCGGCGACCTGACCTGGCTGGGCCTGGAAGCCAACAGCGACGCCTACAACTGGCGCAACGACCACACCGTCAACTACTGGGGCAGCGTCACCTGGCTGACCGGTGACCGCGACACCCTCAGCAGCCAGGCCGTCGGCGACGAGCAGGTTGCCACCGGCAAGCAGAGCGGCGACGTCAATGCCTGGGCCACCGACCTCGGCATCCGCCTGCGCCTGGACCCGCAATGGCAGGTCGGCGCGGCCTATGCCCGTGGCAGCGGCGGCGGTGGCGACGACGGTTCGAACAACTTCGAGCAGACCGGCCTTGAGAGCAACCGCTCCAACTTCACCGGCACCCGCTCGCGCGTGCACCGTTTCGGCGAAGCATTCCGTGGCGAACTGGGCAACCTGCAGGCCGCCACCCTGTTCGCCTCCTGGCAGCTGCGCGACGACTACGACGCCAGCCTGATCTACCACAAGTTCTGGCGTGTCGACGGTAACCAGAACATCGGCTCCAGCGGCATCAATGCCGCTGTCGACGACAACGGCGTCAACCGCCAGCTGGTCGACGGTGAAAAAGACCTTGGCCAGGAAATGGACGTGGTCGTGACCAAGTACTTCAAGCAAGGCCTGCTGCCGGCATCAATGAGCCAGGCGATCGACGAGCCGTCCGCCCTGGTGCGCCTGCGTGCCGGTGTGTTCAAGCCGGGCGACGCCTATGGCAAGGAAGCGGATTCGTACATGCACCGCGCCTTCGTCGACGTGATCTGGCGATTCTGAGGCCGGGAGAAACCTGATGAACCTTCACCCGCACTTACGTCACAGCCTGTTGGCCAGCGCCTTGCTGCTGGCCAGCGGCCTGGTCGCCGCCGCAGAACCTCAGGTGATTGCCAAGGAACTGCAGCAGGCCAAGACCTACACCGTGGCCAGCGCGCCGATCGAGCCGCTGCAGATGGACCCGCCCAAGCTGCCTGACCTGACCGGTTTCACGGCCGAGGCCGTGCAGAAAAAGATCGACCGTAGCCGCAAGGGGAAAGTCAGCCTGCGCCGCATGTTCCAGGAGGACACCCTCAAGGAGTTCGTCGGCGGTGACAACAAGGCGGCCGAGTGGGTGCAGCGCCAGCACGGTATTCCCCAGGCGATCTTCGTCGATGACGGCCATGTCGACCTGGTGGAGCTGAGCAAGAAGGTGCCCAAGCAGTACCTGAGCGAAGTCGAGCCCGGTGTTTACCTGGCGCGACTGCCGATTGTGGTCGGGCAAAAGGGCATCCTCGAGATCGACGGCAAGGTCAAGCAGCTGCGCCTGTCCCAGGAGGGCGGTTCGTTCCTGGTCAACGACGGCAAGCTGTTCGTCACCGACACCCAGGTGACCGGCTGGCGCGAAAAGGACAATGGCCCGGCGACCTTCCGCTCGCCCAAGGAATTCCGCCCGTTCCTGCTGTCGTGGGGCGGCACCGAGACCTACATCGTCAATACGAAGATGGCCAGCTTCGGCTACGCCAAGTCCAAGTCGTACGGTGTGAGCATCTCGCAGTACACGCCGAACATGGCCAAGCGCATGGGCCGCCCGGAACCCACCGGCTGGATCATCGGCTCAGAGTTCAGCGACATGTGGTACGGCTTCTACTGCTACGAAACCCAGGACTTCGTGGTGAAGGACAGTACCTACCGCGACAACATCGTCTACGGCATCGACCCGCACGACCGCTCGCACCGCCTGATCATCGCCGGCAACACGGTGCATGGCACCAAGAAGAAGCACGGCATCATCGTTTCGCGTGAGGTGAACGACAGCTGGATCATCAACAACAAGAGCTACGACAACAAGCTCTCAGGCGTGGTGATCGACCGTAACAGCGTCAACAACCTGATCGCCTACAACGAGATCTACCGCAACCACACCGACGGCATCACCCTGTACGAGAGCGGCGACAACCTGATCTGGGGCAACAAGCTGATCAACAACCGCCGCCACGGCATCCGCGTGCGTAACAGCGTGAACATCCGCCTGTACGAAAACGTCGCCATGGCCAACGGCCTGGTGGGCGTGTACGGCCACATCAAAGACCTGTCCGACACCGACCGCGACATTGCCCTGGACCCGTTCGACACCAAGGTGTCGTTGATTCTGGTGGGCGGCGAGCTCACGGCCAACGGCTCCGGCCCGCTGTCGATCGACTCGCCGCTGTCGGTCGAGCTGTACAAGGTGTCGATGCTCGCCCCGCGCAAGGCCAGCGGTATCAGCCTCAACGGCATCCTCGGCGAACGCCAGGACGAAATCCTCGACCTGCTGGTGCGCCAGCAAAAGGCTGTGCTGATCGACCCGGTCGAACGCCAGACCGAAATGATCGATTAAGGAAGCCCAGACCATGACCCCACACCTGATGAAACTGCTGGGCCTGTCCGCCGCCCTTCTGGCGATCAGCCAGGGCGTGCGCGCCGACGACGTGAAGGCCCCCACCTTCAGCGCCGAGCCGTGCTGCCAGCTGTGCCCCGAAGCGCATGACGCCAGCCGCTACACCACCCGTTACCAGCAGAACTTCACCACGCTGGTGCAGGCCAAGGGGGACTGGCTGTTCCGTACCCGCGAAGACCTGCGCACCGAGTTCAACACCACCCCGGCCGGCTACAAGCGCCTGCAGCAGGTGCACGACGCGTTCAAGAAGCGCGGCGTGGAAGTGGTGGTGGTGTACCAGCCGACCCGTGGCCTGGTGAACCGCAACATGCTCAACCCGGCCGAGAAAGCCGCCTTCGATTACCAGAAGGCGCTGGGTAACTACCAGGCCATGCTCAAGCGCTTCGCCAGCATGGGCTACAACGTGCCCGACCTGTCGCCGCTGACCAACGAACAGCTGGCCGCTGCCGACCAGGGCAAGGACTTCTACTTCCGCGGTGACCAGCACTGGACGCCCTACGGTGCCGAGCGTGCGGCCAGGATCGTGGCCGACACCGTGCACCACATGCCGGCGTTCGAAGGCATTCCGCGCAAGGAATTCGAAACCCAGAAATCCGGGCGAATGGGCAAGACCGGCACCCTGCACAACGTCGCCGGCCAGCTCTGCGGCACCAGCTATGCGGTGCAGTACATGGACCAGTTCGCCACCGAGCCCAAAGGCTCCAGCGGCGGTGGCGACGACCTGTTCGGTGACAGTGGCAACGCGCAGATCACCCTGGTCGGCACCAGCCACAGTGGCAAGAACTACAACTTCTCGGGCTTCCTCGAACAGTACATCGGCGCCGACGTGCTCAACGTCGCCTTCCCCGGTGGTGGCCTGGAAGGCTCGATGATCCAGTACCTGGGCAGCGAGGAGTTCCAGAAGAACCCGCCGAAGATCCTGATCTGGGAATTTTCCCCGCTGTACCGCCTGGACCAGGAAACCATCTGGCGGCAAATCCTTGGCCTGCTCGACGACGGCTGCGACGACCGCCCGGCCCTGATGAGCGCCAGCACCACCCTCAAGCCCGGCAAAAACGAATTGATGGTCAACGGCAAGGGCGGCGTGATCAAGGACTTGATCAACCGCAACATGCAAATGGACGTGAAGTTCGAAGACCCGTCGGTGAAGGTGTTGCAGGCCACCCTGTGGTACCTCAACGGCCGCCACGAGGACATCAAGCTGGAAAAACCGGAAACCTCCGACACCGACGGCCGCTTTGTCTTCCAGATGCGTGAAGACGAGGACTGGGCCAGCCAGAGCCTGCTGGCCTTCGAGGTGCAGGGCCCGGAAAGCGGCACCCAGAAAGTCGAAGCAAAACTCTGCAAACGCAACAACTTCGCCGTGCCTGCGCAAACCGCGCAAGCCGGCCAGTGAGGCGACCCATGACCACCTTCAAGCGAATCTTCCGCCCCGCCCTGCTCGCGCTGGCCCTGTTCGGGGGGGCCGCACATGCTGCGCTGGTCCCCCCACAGGGGTACTACGAGGGGATCGAAAAGCTCAAGACCGGTGACGGTAACTTTCGCTGCGAAGCCACGCCCAAGCCGTACACCGGTGCGCTGCAGTTCCGCAGCAAGTACGAAGGTTCGGACAGTGCCCGGGCAACCCTCAACGAGGATTCCGAGCAGGCATTCCGCGACTCCACCAAGGACATCACCACCCTGGAGCGTGGCGTGGCCAAGATGGTCAACCAGTACATGCGTGACGGCCGCCCGGCACAACTCGACTGCGCCCTGACCTGGTTGGGCACCTGGGCGCGTGCCGATGCGCTGATGTCCAGCAACTACAACCACACGGGCAAGTCCATGCGCAAATGGGCGCTGGGCAGCATGAGTGGTTCGTGGCTGCGCCTGAAGTTCTCCAACTCGCAGCCGCTGGCCGCGCACCAGGCCGAGGCCGAGCTGATCGAAAAATGGTTCGCCCGCCTGGCCGAGCAAACCGTGCGCGACTGGAGCAACCTGCCACTGGCGAAGATCAACAACCACAGCTACTGGGCCGCCTGGTCGGTCATGGCCACCTCGGTGGCTACCAACCGCCGCGACCTGTTCGACTGGGCCGTGAAGGAATACAAGATCGGCGCCAACCAGGTGGACGAGCAGGGCTTCCTGCCCAACGAGATCAAGCGCAAGCAGCGCGCCCTGGCCTACCACAACTACGCCCTTCCACCGCTGGCGATGATTGCCAGTTTTGCCAAGGCCAACGGTGTGGACCTGCGCAGCGAAAACAACTTTGCCCTGCAGCGCCTGGGTGAAGGCGTGCTGTACGGCGCCCGCGACCCCAAGCACTTCGCTGAACGCGCGGGCGAAAAACAAGACATGAAAGACCTAAAGGTCGACAGCAAGTACGCCTGGCTCGAACCGTGGTGCGCCCTGTACCAGTGCGTCGGCGACACGCTGGAGCGCAAGCATGGCATGCAACCGTTCGACAGCTTCCGCCTGGGCGGCAACCTGACCCGGGTCTACGACCCGAGCGCAGAACTCAAGAAATGAATTGACTCCCTAGTGGGGTCGGAACCTGTGGGAGCGGGCATGCCCGCGAAGAAGCCACTGTGGTGCATGGCAAGGGCTTCGCCCTTGTTCGCGGGCATGCCCGCTCCCACAGGGATCTAAGTTGCCCTCCAGCTTTTTGCTGGGGGGTTTGGGGGGCGCTGTGCCCCGGATGCTGTGAACAAAAAGGAGAACCGGGATGGTCTTCTCGTCCAACGTGTTCCTGTTCCTGTTCTTGCCGATCTTCCTCGGCCTGTACTACTTGAGCGGGCAACGCTATCGCAACCTGCTGCTGCTGGTCGCGAGCTACATCTTCTATGCCTGGTGGCGGGTGGACTTCCTGGCCCTGTTCGCCGGTGTCACCCTGTGGAACTACTGGATCGGCCTTAAAGTCGGTGCCGCCGGTGTGCGCACCAAGCCCGCCCAACGCTGGCTGCTGCTGGGTGTGGGCGTCGACCTGGCGATCCTGGGTTACTTCAAGTACGCCAACTTCGGCGTCGACAGCCTCAACGCGATCATCAGCTCGTTCGGCCTGGAGCCGTTCATCCTCACCCACGTGCTGCTGCCGATCGGTATCTCGTTCTATATCTTCGAGTCGATCAGCTACATCATCGATGTGTACCGCGGTGACACCCCGGCCACCCGCAACCTCATCGACTTCGCGGCGTTCGTGGCGATCTTCCCGCACCTGATCGCCGGCCCCGTGCTGCGCTTCAAGGACCTGGTCGACCAGTTCAACAACCGCACCCACACCCTGGACAAGTTCTCCGAAGGCTGCACCCGCTTCATGCAGGGCTTCATCAAGAAAGTGTTCATCGCCGACACCCTGGCGGTGGTGGCCGACCACTGCTTCGCCCTGCAAAACCCAACCACTGGCGACGCCTGGCTTGGCGCACTGGCCTACACCGCGCAGCTGTACTTCGACTTTTCCGGCTACAGCGACATGGCTATCGGCCTGGGCCTGATGATGGGCTTCCGCTTCATGGAGAACTTCAAGCAGCCGTACATCAGCCAGTCGATCACCGAGTTCTGGCGTCGCTGGCACATCAGCCTGTCGACCTGGCTGCGCGACTACCTGTACATCACCCTGGGCGGTAACCGCAAAGGCACCTTCAACACCTACCGCAACCTGTTCCTGACCATGCTGCTGGGCGGCCTGTGGCACGGCGCCAACTTCACCTACATCATCTGGGGCGCCTGGCACGGCATGTGGCTGGCCATCGAGCGCGCGCTGGGCATCGACACCAACCCGCAGCGCTTCAACCCGGTGAAATGGGCCTTCACCTTCCTGCTGGTGGTGGTCGGCTGGGTGATCTTCCGCGCCGAAAACCTGCACGTGGCCGGCCGCATGTACGGCGCCATGTTCAGCTTCGGCGACTGGCAGCTGTCGGAACTCAACCGCGCCCAGCTCACCGGCCTGCAAGTGGCCACCCTGGTCATCGCCTACCTCACCCTGGCGTTCTTCGGCCTGCGCGACTTCTACCGCAATGCCAAGCCAGCGCCAAAAGCAACCCCGGTGCAGGTCAACGCGGATGGCTCGATCGGCCTGGACTGGGCCCGGGTGATGACCCGCGCCCTGGTGCTACTGCTGTTCGTGGCCTCGATCCTCAAGCTCTCGGCGCAAAGCTACTCACCGTTCCTGTACTTCCAGTTCTGAGGCCGATGACATGAACCGTACCTTACGCATCACGTATTCACTGTCGTTCCTCGGCTTGCTTGTCGGCATGGGCGTGTGGTCTACCGGTGGCCTGCAAAGCTTCCAGCGCACCGAGCAGATGACCGTGCTCAACGGCAAGCTGGCCAAGGCCGCCGAAACCCACTACGACGCCGAATTCCCGATCAAGCGCCTGGGCACCAACCTCTGGGCGGCGCTGGACTTCAAGTTGTTCAACGAAGGCCGCCCTGGTGTGGTGCTGGGCCGCGACCAGTGGCTGTTCAGCGACGAGGAGTTCAACCCCACCGCCGGTGCCGAACAACAGATGCAGGAAAACCTGGCGCTGATCCGCGGCGTGCGCGACACCTTGCAGCAGCATGGCAGCCAGCTGGTGCTGGCCATCGTGCCCGCCAAGGCGCGTATCTATTCGGAATACCTGGGCAAGGAGCAACCGGCCAGCCTGCACGACGACCTGTACAACCAGTTCCACGCCCAGGTGCGCCAGGCCAACGTGTTTGCCCCGGACCTGCAAGCGGCCATGGAACAAGCCAAGGCTCGCGGCCAGGTATTCCTGCGCACCGATACCCACTGGACACCGATGGGCGCCGAAGTCGCCGCCCAGGCCCTGGCCGAGGCGGTAAGCCGGCAGCACCTGCTCAACGGTGACCCGCAAACCTTCGTCACCGAAGCCGGCAGCACCGCGCCCTACAAAGGCGACCTGACCAACTTCCTGCCGCTCGACCCGCTGTTCAGCAACCTGCTGCCAACCCCGGACAACCTGCAACAGCGCAGCACCCGCCCGGCACAAGCAGCGGGTGAAAGTGACGACGCACTGTTCGCCAACAACGAAATCCCGGTGGCGCTGGTAGGCACCAGCTACAGCGCCAACCCGCACTGGAACTTCCTGGGTGCATTGCAGCAGGCCCTGCGCAGCGACGTGGCCAACTACGCCGAAGACGGCCATGGCCCGCTGCTGCCAATGCTCAAGTACCTGCAAAGCGATGCCTTCAAGAACGCCGCACCGCAAGTGGTGGTGTGGGAATTCCCCGAACGTTACCTGCCCATGAAAACCGACCTCGGCAGCTTCGATCCGCAGTGGATCGCGCAGCTGAAAAACGCCCGTAAATCCGAAGAAAACCTGGCCTTGTCGTCCACCCGGACGAACCACTGAACGATAGAGAGGAAATGCACATGACTACCAAGACTTCCATTGCCAAAGCCCTCACCCTCGCGGCCGGCCTTTCCCTTGCTTCCATGCAGGCCTTTGCCGGTGCCGACGCTGCGCTGTACGGCCCAAGCGCGCCAAAAGGCTCGACCTTCGTGCGCCTGTTCAACGCCGCCAGCGCACCGGCTGCCGCCAGCGTCGGCAACACCCAGATCAAGCAGGTTGGCGCTCAGGCCAGCAGCGACTTCAGCTTCCTGCCCGGTGGCGACTACACCGCCCAGGTTGGCGGCAAGAGCGTGCCGGTGAAGCTGGCCTCGGACAAGTACTACACCCTGGTCAACAGCAGCAGCGGCAACCCGCAACTGATCGAAGAACCGCCGTTCAAGAACAAGCAGAAAGCCCTGGTGCGCGTGCAGAACCTGAGCGACCAGCAACTGACCCTGAAAACCGCCGACGGCAAGACCGAAGTAGTCAAGCCGGTGGCCGCCAACGGCCGTGGTGAACGTGAAATCAACCCCGTGAAGGTCAACCTGGCGCTGTTCCAAGGAGACAAGAAAGTCGGCGACGTGAAACCCGTTGCCCTGGAGCGCGGCGAGGCCGCGGTACTGTATGTAACAGGTTCCGGCAACGCCTTGTCGCCGATGTGGGTAACTCGCCCCGTGGCTAGCAACTGATCCCCTCTGCCTCTTTCGAACCTTATTGGAGAAACACAATGATCCCGGTAATTCTTTCTGGTGGTAGCGGTTCCCGTCTGTGGCCTCTGTCGCGCAAGCAGTTCCCCAAGCAGTTCCTGGCCCTGACCGGTGAACACACCCTTTTCCAGCAAACCATCGAACGTTTGGTGTTCGAAGGCATGGACGCGCCGATCGTGGTTTGCAACAAAGACCACAAGTTCATTGTCCAGGAGCAGTTGGCGGCGCTGAAGCTCGAAACCCAAGGCATCCTGATGGAGCCGTTCGGCCGCAACACCGCGCCCGCCGTGGCCATGGCCGCCATGAAGCTGGTCAATGAAGGCCGCGACGAGCTGATGCTGGTGCTGCCCGCCGACCACGTGATCGATGACCAGAAGGCCTTGCAACGCGCCCTGGCCCTGGCCACCGTGGCCGCCGAGCGTGGCGAGATGGTGCTGTTCGGCGTGCCGGCGACCAAACCGGAAACCGGCTACGGCTACATCCGCTCCAGCCAGGACGCCCTGCTGCCCGAAGGCGTGGCACGGGTGGCCCAGTTTGTTGAAAAACCTGACGAGAAACGTGCCGCCGAATTCGTCCAGGCCGGTGGTTACTTCTGGAACAGCGGCATGTTCCTGTTCCGCGCCAGCCGCTTCCTCGAAGAGCTGAAAAAGCACGAAGGCGACATCTACGACACCTGCGTGCTGGCCCTTGAGCGCAGCCAGGAAGACGACGATGTGCTGAGCATCGACGAAGCCACCTTCGCCTGCTGCCCGGACAACTCCATCGACTACGCCGTGATGGAAAAAACCCAGCGCGCCTGCGTGGTGCCGATGTCGGCCGGCTGGAGCGACGTGGGCTGCTGGTCGTCGCTGTGGGAAGTGCACGAGAAAGACGAGGATGGCAACGTCACCAAAGGCGACGTGGTGGTGCAGGACAGCCGCAACTGCATGATTCATGGCAACGGCAAGCTGGTGTCGGTGATCGGCCTGGAAAACATCGTGGTGGTCGAGACCAAGGACGCCATGATGATCGCCCACAAGGACAAGGTCCAGGGCGTGAAGCAGATGGTGAAGACCCTCGACGAACAGGGCCGCACCGAAACCCAGAACCACCTTGAAGTGTATCGCCCGTGGGGCTCGTACGACTCGGTGGACATGGGCGGCCGCTTCCAGGTCAAGCACATCACCGTCAAGCCGGGCGCCAGCCTGTCGCTGCAGATGCACCACCACCGCGCCGAGCACTGGATCGTGGTGTCGGGCACTGCCGAGGTCACCTGTGACGAGAACGTGTTCCTGCTGACCGAGAACCAGTCCACGTACATTCCGATCGCCTCGATCCACCGCCTGCGCAACCCGGGCAAGATCCCGCTGGAGATCATCGAAGTGCAGTCGGGCAGCTACCTGGGCGAGGATGACATCGAGCGCTTCGAGGATGTGTATGGGCGAACCTCCACACCCGTCGAGCGTGGTGTTTCGGTGAAAACCATCGCGCAGTAAGTGAACCCCTGGGGCCGCGTTGCGGCCCATCGCCGGCAAGCCAGCTCCCACCTGGACCGCATCGCTCTCAAGCCTTGTACGGTAACTGTGGGAGCTGGCTTGCCGGCGATTGGAGGGCACAGCCCTCCCCGCTTTTGAGCCCCACCCCATTTCAGGCTACGATGGTCAGACCCCGCGCAACCAAGGTCTGCCCGCCCCATGATCATCGGTGCCTTCCTCATCCTTACCTGGCTGGTACTGCTGCTGCGCTACCCGGCCAAGGCCCTGCCGATTTCGCTGGCCGCCGTGTGCGGCCTGGGCCTGGTGGCGTTGTTTGTCGTGTGGCAGGACAACCGCGAAACCTCACGACTGGCCCGCCTGGACTTGCGCCTCGTTTATGCCCCCGAGCAATGCCCTGCCGACCGTGCGCTGCAAGTTCGCATGAAAAACGGCAACAACGTGCCGCTTACCGAGCTGCGCTGGCGGGTGGCGGCGTATGCGCCGGGTGATACCGTGAACCTGGCCGAGAATACCTACAATGCGCCGCGTTACCGGGGGCCGGGTGAATTGCAGCCGGGGGCCGAATGGAAAGACTGCTTGCCATTGCCGCCGCTGCGCTCCGGGTACCGTCCGCAGACCCTGGAATTTCGTGCCGAGCACCTGCAAGGCACATTCGCCAATTAATCGAAGGCCACTCACATGCCCACCGTTCTGATCACCGGTTGCTCCAGCGGCATCGGCCGCGCCCTGGCCGACGCCTTCCGCGATGCCGGGCACCATGTCTGGGCCACCGCCCGCAAGCCCGAGGATGTCGAGCAGCTGAGTGCCGCCGGATACACCGCCCGGCAGCTGGACGTGAACGACAGCGAGGCGCTGGCCCGCCTGGCCGAGGAACTGCCAAGCCTCGACATCCTGATCAACAACGCCGGCTACGGCGCCATGGGGCCGCTGCTTGATGGTGGTGTGGATGCCCTGCGCCAGCAGTTCGAGACCAACGTGTTCGCCCTGGTCGGCGTTACCCGCGCGCTGTTCCCGCTGCTGCGCCGTTCACGGGGCACAGTGGTAAATATCGGCAGCGTTTCCGGTGTACTGGTCACGCCATTCGCCGGCGCCTACTGCGCTTCCAAAGCTGCCGTGCACGCGCTGAGCGATGCCTTGCGCCTGGAACTGGCGCCATTTAGTGTGCAGGTGATGGAAGTGCAGCCGGGGGCGATTGACACCCAGTTCGCCAACAACGCCCAGCGCCAGGCAGAGCAGGTACTGGCGGCGGATTCGGCGTGGTGGCCGTTGCGCGAGCATGTGCAGGCCCGGGCCCGGGCATCGCAAGACAAACCGACTTCGGCGGCGGTGTTTGCCCAGGGGGTGTTGGCGGCGGTCGGCAAGACACCGGTACCGGCACTGGTGCGACTGGGGAATGGCAGTACCGCGTTGCCACTGATGGCCCGCTTGCTGCCGCGGCGGTTGCTGGATTGGGCGTTGCGCAAACGCTTTGGCTTGCTGCGCCCTCTCTGAGCTTCGGTCGCCTGTACTGGCCTCTTCGCGGGCTTGCCCGCTCCCACAGGAGTAGTGTGATCCCGAAGCTGGTGCAATACCTGTGGGAGCGGGCAAGCCCGCGAACAGGCCAGTACAGGCAACACAAAATCAGGCGATGGAGCGCAGTACCCCACCATCCACCCGCAATGCAGCCCCGGTAGTGGCGCTGGCCTGCATCGACGCGAGGTACACCACCATATTGGCCACCTCTTCCACCGTCGCCAGCCGCTTTATCAGCGAAGTCGGCCGGTGCTCAGCCAGGAAGTTGGCTTCCAGTTCATCACTCGACACCCCCTGTTCCTGCGCCAGCTTGGCAAAGAAATCGCCCACACCTTCCGAGCGGGTCGGCCCCGGCAACACCGCATTCACCGTCACCCCGGTGCCTGCCAGGGTTTCGGCCAGCCCACGCGACACCGCCAGCAGTGCCGTCTTGGTCATGCCGTAGTGAATCATTTCGGTCGGGATCTGCAGCGCCGATTCGCTGGACAGGAACACCACCCGCCCCCATCTGCGCTCGGCCATGCCTTGGGCGTAATGACGCGACAGCCGCACAGCGCTGAGTACGTTGACGTCGAAGAAGCGCTGCCAGTCCTCATCCTCGATCTCGAAGAACGGCTTGGGCTCGAAGATGCCGAGGTTGTTGATAAGGATGTCGGCGTGCGGCACTTGGTCGAAGAGTTTCTGCGCGCCGTCCTTGCTGCCGAGGTCGGCGGCGATGCCGATGATGCGTGCTTGCGGCAGGCGCTCGCGCACGGCCTTGAGGGCTTCGTCGACACGGGCCTGGGTGCGGCCGTTGAGTACCACTTCGGCCCCGGCCTCGGCCAGGCCGATGGCGATGGCCAGGCCAATGCCGGCGGTGGAGCCGCTGACGATGGCGCGTTTGCCGTTCAGGGAAATGTGCATCTGTGCCTCCTAGGTAAACAGGTCAATTGCCGGGGCTGCTTTGCAGCCCATCGCCGGCAAGCCAGCTCCCACAGGGACAGCGCAGGTCTCAGGTACAGCGCTGCCCCTGTGGGAGCTGGCTTGCCGGCGATGGGCCGCAAAGCGGCCCCCGCTTTCATGCTTTCTTCACCGGCTGCTCATCAAACGCCTGCCAGCCACCACCCAGGGCCTTGTACAGCCCCACCAGCGCCTGCGACACCGCGGCCGAACTGTCGATCCACTGCTCTTCGCTGGCCAGCAAGGCACCCTGCACGGTCAGCACATTGAGAAAGTCCACCGCCCCTTCCACATACTGGCGCTGGGCAGTCTCCAGGGCGATGCGGTTCTGCCGTACGGCCTCGGCCAAATGGTCACGACGCAACTGGCTGGCGTTGTACAGGCGTAGCACATCGTCGATTTCATGCCAGGCACCCAGCACCACCTTGCGATAGTTCAGCGCCGCTTCCTGCTGCTGCGCCTCGCGCAGTTCCAAGGTGCCTTTGAGCCGGCCGCCCTCGAAGATCGGCAAAGACAACTGCGGACCGAAGGCAAAACGGCGTGAATCCCAGGCGCCGAAATCGGACAGCTGCATCGCCTGAAAACCGATGCTGCCCGACAAGCGGATGCTCGGATAGAAATCGGCCTTGGCCACACCAATGCTGGCGGTGGCGGCATGCAGGCGGGCCTCGGCCTGGCGGATGTCCGGGCGGCGCTCGGCCAGCTCGGACGGCAAGCCGATGGCAAACTTCTGTTGCGGTGCGGGCAGCTCGCCGCCCTTCGACAATTCGGCTTGCAAGCTGCGCGGTGGCTCGGCGGCGAGCAGGCTGAGGGCGTTGATCAGGTCATCGCGGCGGGCTTCCAGGCTGGGCAGGCGTGACTCGATCGAAGCGACCTGAGCGCTGGCCTGGGCCACATCAAGCCGGGTGGCGACGCCTTCGGCCTGGCGGTTTTCAGAGAGTTTCAGGCTGTGCCGGGCGACCTTGAGGTTGTCCTGAGTCACCTCGATAGTGTGCTGCACCGCGCGCAGCTGGATGTAGTTGCCGGCAGTTTCCGACAGCAGGGCCAGCAGCACCCCACGGCGGTCATTCTCGGCCACCTCGACCGTGGCATCGGCAGCCTCCACCTGGCGCCGCACGCGGCCCCACAAGTCCAGCTCCCAACCCGCCACCAGGTCACCTTGCCAGAGGTTGTAAGCCTCTTTGCCAGCCTTGCCAGAGGGGTCGCTCAGGCCTTCGGCGCTGTTGCGGGCACGGCTGTAGCCAGCGTTCGCGTCTACCGACGGCAGTTCATCCGCCGCCACGGTGCTGCGCAAGGCGCGGCTTTGCAGCAGGCGGGCGCTGGCCATCTGCAGGTCGAGGTTGCGTTCGGCAACCCGCTGGATCAAAGCGCCAAGCTGCGCGTCATGGAAGGTTTCCCACCAGCGCAACTCCAGCGGTTCGGCCTGCGGCTGACTGGCCGCTGCCTCGCCTTGCAACGGCGCCCACTGCTGCGGTGCCTGGGTGTCGGGGCGCTGGAAGTCCGGGCCCATCGTGCAACCCGCCAGCAACACAGCCAGCAGCAAAGGGCACAAGCGTGATGCCGGCTTCATCGTGCAGTTACCTCTTTGCCGTCCAGCTTGTCGCCACGGGTATCGATGGTCGCTTCCACCGACATGCCCACCCGCAGGCGCGAGAGCAGCGGCTGGCCATCATCGAAGACGATCTTCACCGGGATGCGCTGCACCACTTTGGTGAAGTTGCCAGTGGCGTTGTCCGGTTTCACAGCGGCGAAGGTCACGCCCGTTGCCGGGGCGATGCTTTCTACATGGCCTTGCAGCTTCTCGCCGGAGAATGTGTCGACCGTGATGTTTACCGGTTGCCCAGGCTGCACATGGGTCAGCTGGGTTTCCTGGAAGTTGCCGACTACATAGGCCTGCTGCAACGGCACCACCGACAGCAGGCGGGCGCCCGGGTTGACGTAGGCGCCTACCCGCAGGGCGCGCTCGCCAACCATGCCGTCCACCGGGGCGGTGATACGCGTGTAGGACAGGTCGAGCTGGGCCTTTTGCAGGCCCGCCTCGGCGCGCTTGAGCTGGCCATCGGCACTGGCCACCTGGGCCGTGAGAATGTCCACTTGCTTGCGCGCCGCCACCAGCGCCGCCTGGGCATTGGCCAGGCGGGCGCGGGCCTGGTCGACCCCGCTGCGCGCCTGCTGGGCATTCTGCACGGTACCGGCGCCCTGTTCGGCCAGGCGGCTGTAGCGGTTGACCTCGTGGTCGGCGAACGCCGCTTCGGCCTGGGCAGCTTTCACGGCGGCTTCGGCCTGGGCAATCAATGCGGCCTGGCGTTCGAGGGTGGCGCGGGCATCGGCGCTTTGCGCCTGGGCTACCAGCAACTGCGCCTGTGCGGCGTCCAGGGCGGCCTGGTAGTCACGGGCATCGATGGTCGCCAACAACTGGCCGGCCGTGACCTGCTGGTTGTCCTCCACCAGCACGTCCTTGATGAAGCCGGCCACCTTTGGCGCGACCACGGTGTAGTCGGCGATTACATAGGCATCGTTGGTGCTCTGGCGGTGGTCGCTGCCGAGCACCCACGGGCCGACGATGCCAGCCAGGACAGCCACGGCCAGCACCGAGCCGATGAACAGGGTTTTGCGCTTGTTGGTCATTTCAGTGGTTCTCGAATTCATCCAGGGTTCAGGCCACCGCACGCGGCGGATAGACCCGGGTAGGCACGAAAGGAATCAGGCAGATCAGGGCCACGGCGATGCAGGCCATGACCAGGTAGAGGTCGGCGGAGGTCAGTACCAGCGCCTGGTCATGGATGCGCCTGGCCAGGCCTGCGGTGTTGCCGTCGACCAGCGGGGCGTTGCCCAGGCTGTCCACCAGATGGTTGGAATGGAAATGCCGGCGCAGGGTACCCAGGGCATCCAGCAGGCCGCCGGCGATCACTGCGGCCAGGCCTTTTACGGTGTTGAACCAGCTGGAGGCGAACGGGCCTTCCTGTGGGGTCATGCCGTTGGTCGACAGCATCAGCAAAGGCAGCACCGCCATGGGCTGGCCGAACACCTGCAGCAGGTAGAACGGGTAGAAGTCGCCACGGATCCACTCGCTGGTCAGCAGGCTGCTGCCCACGCAGGACACCGCCAGCATTGCCAGGCCGATGCCCAGCACCCAGCGGCAGTCCACCGCGCGGATGTTGCAAAGCGCTGCGGTCAGCGGCAGGGCAACCAGCTGCGGCATGGCTACCAGCATCATCAACGGGCTGGTCTGCGCCGGGCGGTAACCCTGGATCTGCGCCAAGTAGGCCGACGGAATGCTGCCCACGCCGGACAACACGATCAGCACGCCGGCCAGGGTCACCAGGGCGAAACTCAGGTTGCGCCGCGACAGCATGCGCAGCTGGAAGAACGGCAACGGCTCGGACCATTCGTTGTACATGAACAGCACCAGCAGCAGCAGGCCACCGCCGAGCAGCCAGCAGATCAGCGGCGAGTCGAACCAGCCCCAGCGATCACCCAGCGACAGGCCCAGCACGATGCAACTGATGGCCGGCAGGCCGAGCAGCACCCCGCGCCAGTCGAACTGTTTGAAACGCTCCAGGCGGAGCGGGTCTTGCGGCAGGCCCCAACCGACACAGGCCATCGCCAGCGCCGACGGCAGGATGATCTGCCAGAACGCCCACTGCCAACCCACGTACTCGGTCCACAGCCCCGCCAGCGGCGTGCCGAGGTTGGGGCCGAAGGTGGCGGTAAGGGCGTAACAGGCCAGGCCGTACACCTTGATGCCGGGCGGCAGGAAGCGCAGGGCCACGCTCATTAGCATCGGCGGCAAGGCGCCAGAGGCGAAGCCTTGCAGCACGCGCAGCAGCATCAGGCTGTGCAGATTGGGGGCGAACGGTTGCAGCAGGCCGAGCACGGCGAACAGCCCGATGGCGCTCATGGTGAAACGGCGCAGCGAGAAGGTGGTGGCCAGCCAGGGCGCAAAGGCCATGGCCGAAACCGAAGCGGCGCTGTACACCGCCAGCAGCCAGGCGCCTTCGTCGGCACCGATGCCCATGGCACCACGGATGTCGGCCAGGGAAATCTTGGTCACCGACTCGTTGAGGCCCGCACACAACACGGCCAGCAATACACCGAACAGCCCTACCACGACCTGCAGGCCGAACGCCGTCTGCGCAGGCGCAGCCGGCGCGGGGGCGGCGGCAATGGCGGCAGACGGGGCGGACAGGGAACTCATGGGCAGACATCTCCAGCAACAAAATTACGACTGGAGCAAGTCTAAGAAGGTCGAATGCTGACGAAAACTGAATTCTCGGTAGTGTTATGTTGCGTCAGACGCAATCCACTTCACAACCGAGTCGCCTGCTTCGCGGGCACGCCCGCTCCCACAGGGGCATAGCTACTCTTCAGGGCAGTGATATCCCTGTGGGAGCGGGCGTGCCCGCGAAGAATCCCATCCGGTTTCACGGGTCTATGCTGCCACAGGCTTTAAGTGTCTGGCGCAGCCACCGGTGGGCCGGGTCGTTGTCGAAACGCGGGTGCCACGCCTGTTTGACGTTCACTTTTTCCAGTGGCACGGGAATTTCAAACGACCGCAATGGCAGTTTCAGCCGGTTCACACTGTTAAGGATATTGGCCGGTATCGGGAGGATCAGGTCCGAATCCGGCAACGAGAACATGGCTGAATGGAAGCTCGTGGTGATCAATGCGACCCGCCGCTCTACCTTGTGAGGGGCCAGCGCCACATCGATCGGCCCATTGGCACGGCCGCGCCGGGACACACTGATCTGCGGGTAGCTGGCGAAGCGCTGTGGGGTGATGGGCGCATCGAAGATCGGATGCCCTTCGCGTGCAAGCCCCACGAAGTAAGTGTTGAACAGGCTCTGGACCTTGATTTCCGGGCCTAGCTCAACGGCCGAACTGATGATCAGGTCGATCTGCCCGTTGCGCAGCACCGCATCATCGTCGCCACTGCCCTCCGGCACAAAACGCAGCACCGTACGCGGCGCCTGGGCCAGCATCATGCGCAGCAACTGGGCACCGTACAGGGCGATGAACAGGTCGTTGGTGCGAATGTTGAACGCGCGGTCCAGGCTCACCAGGTCCACATCGTCACGGCTGCGGAACACCTGCCCGGCCTGCTCCACCAGCCCGTGCACCTGTTCACGCAGGGCCAACGCCCGTGGCGTGGGAACCAGACCACGGCCGGCGCGCACCAGGATAGGGTCGCCCAATGCGTCGCGGATACGCCCCAGGGTGCGGCTCATGGCTGCCGGGCTCAGGTTCATGCGCTGTGCCGCGCCAACCACACTGCCTTCATCAAGCAAGACATCGAGGGCAATGAGCAGGTTCATGTCCGGGAGTTGCATGGCCGTTTTCCGTTACAGCAGTGGGAATGGCGATGGTAGCAGGTTGGGGGATTGCACCAGACGCAATGCGCTCGTGCGTGGTGGGGCATTTATTCACCGAATGTGATCGGCGATAAATGAACCATTGCCAGGTCTGGCCTATTCGCGGGCACGCCCGCTCCCACAGGGACCGCACAGTATCTGAAGGCTGCGCAGTACCTGTGGGAGCGGGCATGCCCGCGAAAGGGCCGGTCCTGCAGACTTATCAGCCAGCCTCAGCCAAGGATCCCCAATGCCCACCCCCGTCCTGATTGCCATCGACGCCTCCCCCGCCTCCACCGCCCTGCTCACCCTCGCCCGCCGCTACTGCCGCCCCGCCGAACACGAACTGCACATCCTGCTGGCCATCGATTCCACCTTCGCCGTGCACGAGCAACCCGCGCCATACACCGCCGAGGAACTGGAGGAATACCCCGCAGCCTGCGAGGAACAGCAGCATGCCGACCACGCCGTGGCCGAGGCGGTGCGCGCATTGCAGCAAGCCGGCTTCACCAGCCAGGGCTACATGGTGGCCGGGCAGCCAGTAGAGGCTATCGTGGCCAAGGCGCAGGCGTTGAACTGCGAGCTGATCATCATGGGCCACCGCCACCTGTCGCGGCTGGGGCGGTTGCTGGATCCGTCGATCAGCGCAAAGGTGATCGACCGGGTTGAGGTTCCAGTGTTGGTGGGGGCGGCGTGAACCGCTGATCAGCCGGGTAATGCGATTGCATTGACCAAAGTTGAGTACAGGCAGGGCGCAACGCTGAGCGTCGACCACAAGCACTGGTTCAGAGCGAAATTCTTTCAGCAATACCGCTTGTTCTTTCGCTATCACACCGCCAGCCGGATCATCGTACTGGCTTGGGTCAATGACGATTCGACCAAGCGGGCTTACGACAGCAGCGAGGACGCTTACAAGGTCTTTCAGAAGATGCTGCTAACTGGCCATCCACCAGACGATTGGGATCAATTGCTGCGAGAGTGCGGGGCTGTGCATGTCAGGCCCAGGTAGGGAGGCTTGAGCGGCATCCCATAAGGGATGGGTCAATCGCGACGACTAGCAAGTTCCTGCTCGATCTGCTCGATACTCGGCAAGCTTGCCTGCAACTCTTCTGGTAAAGCACTGATCAACTGAAACTCAGCGACTCCAATAGGTTGAGCCTTGCCACGCAATGCGTATTCAGCGACCACCTTGTTCTTGCCTTTGCATAGAAGCAATCCAATCGTAGGGTTGTCTTGTTCCAGCTTCATCTGCAAGTCAACTGCAGTGAGGTAAAAGCTCAGTTGACCCAGATGCTCCGGCTTGAACTTCTCAGTCTTCAGTTCTATCACCACATAGCAACGCAGCTTCAAGTGGTAGAACAGGAGATCGATGTAGAAGTCATCACCTCCGACCTCCAGATGCACTTGGCGCCCGACGAAGGCAAAACCTGCCCCCAGTTCAAGCAGGAATAATGTGATGTGTTCTACTAAAGCTGCTTCAATCTCTCGTTCACTGGCTTCGGGGGTCACATTCAGGAAGTCGAAAAGATAAGGATCCTTGAGAAACTGTTTTGCCAGATCAGTACCTGGCGGCTGTAAATGCGTCGAAAAATTCGAGATGGCATTGCCTTCCCGCTCCAGCAACCTCGACTCGATGTGCATCTGCAGAGTTGAGCGCGACCATCCGTACTCCGATGCCCGCGTCGCATACGCAAGCCGCTCCTCCGGTTTTTTCAGCTTTGTCAGCAACACCAGATTGTGGCCCCACGGCAATTGTCCAACAGCCTGTTGGACAATTGCCTCCTCTGGCCAAGCCTCGGCAAACGCTCGCATGTACATCAGGTTGGCCCGCGAAAAGCCTTTCATCCCCGGGAACTCAGCTTTCAGGTCATGAGCCAGTCGCTCTATGACCTTAGCCCCCCAACCCTGAGCAGCCTGTCGCTCGACAATGTCTCGCCCAAGATGCCAGTAAAGACTCACTAGCTCCCGATTCACGGCGAGACTGGCCTTTTGCTGGCTCTTATGAATACGAACCTTGAGATCAGCAAGCCAAGCTTTGTAGCCATTTGGCGTGTCGATCAGAGATGGCGCTCTTTCGGGCATGGGATGAGTGTTCCTGGATCAGGCGAAATGCTGCTTGAATGGCGGTCCCAGCCTGCTCTTCTGGTAAAACACTGCCAATAGCAGCAACTCGCGATTCTTCTCCGAAGCGAGTAGGCCATTTCCCAAAACTTAAAAACTGCACGTGACTGTGGAAATGAGCTTGCCTGCGAAGGGGCCTCAGCAGCTCTGACTGGGCCAGCTCACCCCTCGCTCGGCTTCACCACCACCGTACACGTCGTCCCCGCCGCCAGCAAAAACCCTTCCGGCACTTCGTCAATGTGTATCCGCACAGGCACCCGCTGTGCCAGGCGCACCCAGTTGAAGGTCGGGTTCACATCGGCGATCAACTCGCGGCTCTGTGGGTTGTCGCGGTCGTAGATGCCGCGGGCGATGCTCTCCACATGGCCCTTGATGCGCTCGCCGCTCATCATCTGCAACTCGGCCTGGTCGCCCACTTTCACGTGCGGCAGTTTGGTTTCTTCGAAGAACCCGTACACCCAGAACGAGTTCTCGTCGACCACCGCCATCACTGCTTCACCGGTACGCGCATAGTCGCCCTTGTGGATGTTCAGGTTGGTCACGTAGCCGTCCACCGTGGCGACGATGTGGGTGCGCTTGAGGTTCAACTCGGCGGCCGCCAGTTCGGCAAGGGCCTGCTGGTAGTCCGCCTGGGCGGAGTTGGCGATGTTGCTGGCGTCGTCGCGGTTTTCCTTGGAGATCACCAGGTTGTCCATGTCGGCACGGCGCTTGGCGTTGACCTTGCGCATCTCCCAGGTGGCCTTGCGCGAAGCGACCATGGCCTTGGCCTGGTCGACCGCCAACTGGTAGTGCTCGGGGTCGATCTGGATCAGCAGGTCACCCTTCTTCACCCGTTGGTTGTCCTTGACCGGCACATCCACCACGTAGCCCGGCACATCGGCGGCAACGTTGATGATATCGGCACGCACGCGGCCGTCACGGGTCCAGGGCGTGGTCATGTAGTGCAGCCACAACTGGCGACCAATCACCACGGCGGCGGTCAGCACCAGCAAGGTAGCGATCAGGCTGAAAAACTTTTTCATCGAAGGGTTCTCACCAGTAAAGCGACAGCGCCAGGGCGCCGAACAGGCAGACGAACAGGCTCAGGCGCAGCAGCGCCGGGTGCCAGAAGAAGCGATAGCCATCATGGCTGGCGATGAACCGGTCCAGCCCCCAGGCCAGGCCCAGGGCGAACAGGAACATCAAGGTCATGGTGGGCATGTACACGCCATGGAAGGCGATTTCACGGGGCATGCTTTCACGGAGCATCGTGCAGTCCTTTCGCCGGTACCAGCGGCGACAGTGGGTCCAGCAGGGAAGAACGGATGAAGTGCAGGTAGCTTTGTGCACGGCGTAGCACCGAGGTGTCGAAGTGCCGGGCAAACGGCTCGTCAGTGGCTTGCACACGGGCAATGGCATGGTCCACCGCCACCAGCGCGCGTTCGTGGTTGCTGGCACTGGGTTGCAGGAACAGCCGTGCCAGGGCGCGGCCCATCACGCGGATGGCCTGGCGCCACGGCTGTGATTCGGCATAGGCCGGGTGCACCGGTGCGCGGGCCTGTTCCTTGCGCAGCTCGATCACGGCGTGGCCGATTTCCAGCACGGTGAACATCCAGCCCATCAGCTGGCTTTGCACCTGCGGTTTACCGGCCGCCAGACCATAGGCCTGGTGCAGCAAGTCGCGGGTGCGGCTTTCAAAGGCCGTGCCGATACCACGCAGGCGGCCGCTGATGGCAAACAGCACCTGCTCGCGCAGTTCCTGCTCCAGGCGGCTCCACAACCAGCGGCTGTTGGGCGGCAGGATGATCGCCCCGGCGGCGGCACAGACGAACATGCCGATGACCATGCCGATGTAGTCGTTGATGAACGTATACGGGTCATACACGGTGAGGTTGTTGGGCACCGAGCCGATGGCAAAGAACACCAGCAGGCCGATGCCATAACCGGCATAGGCCGGGCGCGACGAGAGGAACGCGCCCAGCACGAACACCGGCGCCAACACCATGCACAGCAGGGGGAAGCCATCGATCCAGGGGAACACGAAGAAGGTTTCGAAGAAGCCGACAAAGGCGCCAATGGCCGTGCCGCAAGCCATCTGGAACGACATGCGCTTGGGGTTCGGCGAGGCCGCCGAGAGGCCCACGGTGACGGTGGCGATAAGGGTCATCATGGCGCCGCTGGGCCAGTCGCTGAGCAGCCAGTAGCTGCCCAGCAGCAACAACACTGCCGAGGCCCGCACGCCGGCGGCCAGCGACACCAGCCAGCTGGTCTGCGCCACGTAGGGCTCATCCCACTGTTCGCGCTCGTGCTTGTGCGCAGCCAGCGAAGCGTGGGTTTCGGCGTAGCTGTACATTTCGTCGACAAAGCGGTACAGCAGCTCGAATGCGGTGTGGAAGTCGAGCAGGTCGGCCTCGCTGGGGTCGGTCGCCAGGTACTCGGCACGCAGCCCTCGCACCTGGGCTTGCAGGCCTTCCTTGTAGGCGGCCAGCTCCAGGGTGAGGCGCAGCGCATCGGCATCGGTCAGCGCCCGGCCCACATAGGGCTGCAACAGTTCTACCAGCGTATTCAGCCCTGGCTCGATGGCACCGACGATCTGCAACGGGCCACGGGCGCGCAGGCGCTCCAGCAACCGGTGCAAGGCGTTGAAGCGCGTGGTGATGGCCATGAATTCGCTGTTCATCCGCACCAGGCGGCCAGAACGGCGGCGCATGTGCGGGTCTTCGAAGGCGGTGACGTTGCGCAGGCTCTCAAGGCCGACCGCTTCGGCAACGAAACGCACGTTGCTGCTTTCGAAACGGTCCTTCTGGCTGTCACCACGCAGGGCCTCGACCACCACCCCGGCGAACACGCCAAAGCGCTGGTACAGGGCGTTGCGCATGGCAGCACTAGCTGACTGCGGCAAGATCGCGGCGCTGACGAAAGTCGACACCAGAATACCCAGGGCAATCTCCAACACCCGCCATACCGCCGCCATGAACGCCTGGTCGGGGTGCTGCAACACCGGCAGGCCGATCATGGCCGCGGTGTAGCCGGCCAGCACAAAGCCATAGGCGCGGAAGGTGCGGTAGCGCATGGCGCCGGCCGAGCACAGCCCCACCCACAGGGCCAGGCTAGGCAGGAACAGCTCGGTGTTTTGCGGGAAGATGGCGATCAGCGCCACCATCATTGCCGAACCGGCCAGGGTGCCGAGCACCCGGTAGAAGCTCTTGGCGAACACGTGGCCACTTTGCGGCTGCATCACGATGAACACAGTGATCATGGCCGTGCGCGGTTGCGGCAGCTCCAGGCGCATGGCCAGCCACAAGGTGATGAAGGCGGCGGCCAGCACCTTGAAGATGTACACCCACGTCACCCCGTCGGTGCGCGCCCAGGCAAAGAAGCCCCGGCGCCATTCCAGGCTTTGCAGCCAGCGCACGGGCAAACTGGAAGTGCTCATTCGGCGTTATCCGGCTTCTTGTCGAAAATGGCCAGGGTGGCCGGGGTTTTCGGCGCCGCTTGGCGCTGCTCATCTGGCACATCCTGGCCAGCCTGCAGGCCACCACCCAAGGCGGTGACCAGCTCGGCATGGGCGATCAGGCGGGCAGCCTGCACCTGCTGCTGCACCTGCTGCTGGCGGAACAGCAAGGTTTGCGCATTGAGCACGTTCAGGTAGTCGGTTAGACCACGCTGGAAGGCGACCATGGCGATGTCGTAGGTTTTCTGCGCGGCCGCGACGGATTCGGCGGCGAAATGCGACTGTTCTTTCATCGACTCGCGGCGGATCAGTTGGTCGGAGATGTTCTTCAGCGCGCCAACCACGGTCTGGTTGTAACGTGCCACGGCCACGTCATACCCCGCCGCAGCCACACCCAGTTCCGAGCGCAGGCGGCCACCGTCGAAGATGGGCAGGCTGATGGCCGGGCCGACGTTGTAGTTGAACTTGCGCCCGGTCAGGAACTCCAGCGGGCCACCGCCGGTGGCCATGAAGCCCAGGCTGCCAACCAGGTCCACATTCGGGAAGAAGCCGGTATGGGCAACGTCGATGCCACGCGCCTGTGCAGCCACCTGCCAGCGGCTGGCGACCACGTCGGGGCGCTGGCCGACCAGCTGGGCGGGCAGGTTCGATGGCAGTTTCAGCGGCGCGGCCAGGGCCAGGGTCGGGCGCTGCAACTGTGCGCCCTCCCCCGGGCCCTTGCCGGCCAGTGCGGCCAACTGGTTGCGGGTCAGGGCGATGTCTTCGTTCAGGCTATCGAGCTGGCGGTGGGTTTCCGGCAGCGGTGCTTCGGCCTGGCTGACTTCGAAATGGGTGCCGATGCCGGCGTCCAGGCGGCGCTTGGCCAGGGCCAGGATCTGCTCCTGCTGCTCCAGCTCGGCCTTGACGATATCGCGCTGGGCAAAGTGCAGGCTCAGCTGGATGTAGGCACGCACCACGTTGTTCTGCAGCTCCAGCTGCGCCTGGCGGGCTTCGGCAACACTCATGTGCGCCTGGTCCACAGCCTGCTCGCTGGCATTGCGTTCACGACCCCACAGGTCGAGTGCGTAGCTGAAGCCAAAGGCGGCGTTGTTGTCCCAGGTGTTGGCACCCGACAGTGCGCCCGGGCCGTAGAACTGGTCCTCAGGCCAGTTGTGGCGCTTGAGCGCAGCCTGGCCATTGACCTGGAGCTTTTCTGCCGACTCGACCACACCGGCCATGGCCTTGGCTTCGCGCACCCGCGCGGCGGCCATGGCCAGGCTTGGGCTGCCGGCCACTGCCAGGGCAACCCAACGGTCCAGCTGGGGGTCGCCATAGGCGTGCCACCACTGCTGGTCGGGCCAATGGGCGTCGGTCGCGGCTTCGCGTATGGCCGCGTCGGTGGTCAAGGTATTGGCTTGCAGCGTCTTGCTTTGCGGGGCAATGCCCCAGGTTCCGATACAGCCGCTCAAGGTGAGGGCAAGGGCACAGGCACTGAACGCATTGAGCGTTCTGATGATGCGACGCGGCACAGCTGCGATTTCCCGAGGAAGAGGTGAAGGGGCCGGGCAATTCTAGGGGGCGGCAGCACTGGCGATAAGCGCAGATTCCTGCGAATCTTTGTTACCGAAACAGCGATAATCCGCCTTTGGTCGAAGGTAACTTTTCAGCTTTTTGTCGTTACTTCGTGACACAATTTTGTCCTCTACATTGAGAGTGACCCATGGACACCCTGCAAAACATGCGTGCTTTCAGTTGCGTAGCCCAGCTAGGCAGCTTCACCGCTGCGGCGGCACAACTGGATACGACCACCGCGAACGTGTCGCGGGCGGTCTCCAACCTGGAAGCCCATCTGCAAACAAGGCTGCTCAACCGCACTACCCGCCGCATTGCCCTGACCGAAGCCGGCAAGCGCTACCTGATGCGTTGCGAACAGATTCTTACCTATGTGGAAGAAGCCGAAGCCGAAGCCAGCGATGCCCACGCCCGCCCTGCCGGGCAGTTGAAGGTGCACTCGATGACCGGGGTCGGCCAGCACTTCGTGGTGGATGCCATCGCCCGCTACCGCGAATCGCACCCGGACGTGACCTTCGACCTGACCATGGCCAACCGCGTGCCCGACCTTCTCGACGAAGGCTATGACGTGTCCATCGTGCTGGCCACCGAGCTGCCCGACTCAGGGTTCGTATCCCAGCGGCTGGGCATTACCTACAGCATCGTCTGCGCCTCGCCCGGCTACATTGCCCGCCACGGCAGCGCGCAAAAGCCCGCCGACCTGCTCAAGCACGCCTGCCTGCGCATGGTCAGCCCGGTGATTCCGCTGGAAAAGTGGCTGTTCGACGGGCCGGAAGGCCAGGAAATGGTCAACATCACCAGCTCGCCGTTCATGGTGAACACCGCCGACGCCATGAAGACCGCGATCCGCAGCGGCATGGGCGTGGGCGTGCTGCCCATTTACTCGGCCATCGACGGCCTGCGTGATGGCAGCCTGGTGCGGGTGCTGCCCGAGTACCGCCTGCAGGAGCTGAACCTGTACGCCATCTACCCGTCGCGGCAATACCTGGATGCCAAGATCAAGACCTGGGTCGAGTACCTGCGCAACTCGCTGCCGGAGATTCTCGCAGCCCATGAGGCCGACCTTAAAACCCATCAGGTGCTGATCGCCAACTAAAAGCAGCTGCAAGCTGCAAGCTGCAAGCTGCAAGAAAAAGCAGATATGTGCAGGTGCTGCTTTTTCTTGTGGCTTGTAGCTTGTAGCTTGTAGCTTTTCTTTTGGAAGCAGCCCGATGAAAAAGACCGTCCTGGCCTTCAGCCGTATCACCCCGGCCATGGCCGAGCGCCTGCAGCAAGACTTCAACGTGATTCTGCCGAACCCCAAGCTCGGCGACATCAATGCCCAGTTCAACGAAGCCCTGCCCGAGGCCCACGGCCTGATCGGCGTTGGCCGCAAGCTCGGCCGTGCCCAGCTTGAAGGCGCGGCCAAACTGGAGGTGGTGTCCAGCGTTTCGGTCGGTTACGACAACTATGACCTGGACTACTTCAACGAGCGTGGCATCGCCCTGACCAACACCCCCGACGTGCTCACCGAAAGCACCGCCGACCTGGGCTTCTCGCTGGTGATGGGCTGTGCCCGCCGCACCGCCGAGCTGGATGCCTGGACCAAGGCCGGCAACTGGCAGGCCACCGTGGGCCCGGCGCACTTCGGCAGCGATGTGCATGGCAAGACGCTGGGTATCGTCGGCATGGGCAACATTGGCGCTGCCGTTGCCCGCCGTGGGCGGTTCGGTTTCAACATGTCGGTCATCTACGCGGGCAACAGCCGCAAGACCGCGCTGGAACAAGAGCTGGGGGCGCAGTTCCGCAGCCTGGATGAGTTGCTGGCAGAAGCGGATTTCGTGGTCATCGTGGTGCCGCTGTCCGACGCCACGCGCAAGTTGATTGGGGCACGTGAGCTGAAGCTGATGAAGCCGAGCGCCTTCCTGATCAACATTGCCCGCGGGCCGGTGGTAGACGAAGCGGCGCTGATCGAAGCGCTGCACAACGGCACCATTCGTGGGGCTGGCCTGGATGTGTACGAAAAGGAGCCGCTGAGCGATTCGCCGCTGTTCAAGCTGCCCAATGCGCTGACCTTGCCGCACATTGGTTCGGCTACTGCCGAAACCCGCCAGGCCATGGCCAACCGGGCGATGGACAACCTGCGCGCGGCGCTGCTGGGTGAGCGGCCGCGGGATCTGGTGAACCCGCAGGTTTGGAAGGGCTGATAGCCTTTCTTAGCCTGTACTGGCCCCTTCGCGGGCGCGCCCGCTCCCACAGGAACTGCACAGATATTGAGGCCTGTGTTTTACCTGTGGGAGCGGGCAAGCCCGCGAAGAGGCCGGTGCAGGCAGCACATCATCTATTTGGCCACCACCAACCCCTCAGCCACCTTGGCCTTGGGCTTGCGAAACACCAGCACATTCCCCGCCATCACCGCCACCAGCCCCATCAGGGCCGGCGCCGTCCACTGATACCCCTCGGCCACCGCCGACACATTCAACGCCACCAACGGGAACAGCACCGTGCAATAGGCTGCCCGCTCCGGCCCCATGCGCCCGACCAGGGTCAGGTAGGCCGTGAAGCCGATCACCGAGCCCGGTATCACCAGGTACATCAAAGACCCGATATAGCGGGTGTTCCATTCCATGTCGAAAGGAATACCGCTGGCCAGGCAATAAACCGCCAGCATCATCGCCCCGTACGCCATGCCCCAGGCATTGGTGGTCATGGGCCTGAGCCCGGCTTTTTGCTGCATGCTCGACAGCATGTTGCCCGCCGAGAAGCACAGCGTGCCGAGCAAGGCCAAGCCAAGGCCGTACAACGTCTCGCGGCTGGCGCTGTGGTGCGACAGCTCGGGCCAGAACAGCAAGCCCAGGCCGAGCAAGCCCAGGGCGCCGCCACCCAGCACATTGCTGGCGATTTTCTGGCCGAAGAAAACCCGTGCGTTAAGCGCGTTCCACAGCGTGGCGGTGGAGAACACCACGGCGATCAGGCCACTGGCAATCCACTGGCTGGCCGTGAGAAAACACATGAAATTGACGCAGAACAGGCACAAGCCCTGGGCCAGGCAGATCTGGTGGCCGCGGCGGTTCATGGGTTGCAGGCGGCGGGTGAGCAGCAGGATGGCGAACAGAATGAGGCCGGCCAGGGCGAAGCGGTATACGATCGAGACGGGGATGGCGACCACGCCCAACTGGAGCTTCAGGGCAATCCAGGTGGTGCCCCAGATCAGGACAGTGAGCAGGTACAGTGACAGGTTCATGGGTGCAGTTCCTCAGGCGATCGACATTACATCCCGGGGCCGCTGCGCGGCCCATCGCCGGCAAGCCAGCTCCCACAGGGACAGCGTCAACCCCAAGCCGGGCGCTGTACCTGTGGGAGCTGGCTTGCCGGCGATCGAGGGCGCAGCCCTCGCCAGTGCCAACAGTGTTCACCGTGCGCGGCGCATGCAGCTTGCACAAACTTGCGCTTTTGTCCCGCAGGTAGCTGTCAGCCTGCCCAAGTGGCAGTAGGATGGCTGGCAAGAGGAACCGCCCATGACCCCACTCACCCAGCTGCAAGTGTTCAACGCCATGCACGCCTCGCCCCACGCGCGGCTGGAGCTGAGCGCGCACCTGGGCGACGGGCTGGCGGCGGCGTTGTGGAGCAACCGTGACGATGCCCGCGACTACCAGGCGCCGACCCATCACACCCTGTCGTGCTACATCGCCGACGGCACCGGCACCTTCCGCCGCCAACGACCGGCAGACAAGGGCGCGCCCGGCAAGCTGTGCGTGATGCCGGCCGGGCAGGAGTCGAACTGGGTGGTCAATGGTGCGATCCGGCTGGCGCACCTGTATGTCAGCGAGGCGCAGTTCGCCTTGGGTTGCGTGCGCCTGCTCGACCGGGAACCCCGTGAATTGCAGTTGCAGGAGGCGACCTTTCTCGACGACCCGCAACAGGCCACTCGCTTTCGCCAATTGATCACCCTGGGCTGGGACGAGCCCGGCGAGCGCTTGCTGGCCAGTACCCTGGCGCACGAGATCGTCGACCATGCGCTGCTCAGCCAGGTCGGCCTGCGCCAGGGCCTGCGCCTGAAAGGCGGGCTGGCACCCAACCTGCGCCGGCAACTGGTCGATTACATCGAGGCGCACCTGGACCAGCCGCTTACCCTGGGTGAACTGGCCTTGCGCTGCAACCTGTCCGAATACCACTTTGCGCGCATGTTCCGCACCAGTTTCGGGCTACCGCCGCACCAGTACCTGCTGGCCCGGCGGCTGCACCGGGCTTGCGGGTTGTTGCAGTTGGGGGCGATGCCGCTGGGGGAAATTGCCCTGCTGTGCGGGTTTGCCAGTGCCAGCCATTTCAGCAACCGGTTCCGCCAGGCGATGGGTGCCACACCGGGCGAGTACCGTTTGGCCTTCAGCCTGTGACATTGGGGCTGCTTTGCAGCCCATCGCCGGCAAGCCAGCTCCCACAGGATTTCCACAGGCTTGAAGTTGTCGCAATACCTGTGGGAGCTGGCTTGCCGGCGATGGGCCGCAAAGCGGCCCCCTGCTACCTAGAACTCGAAGGTGCTCGACAAGCTCACCTGCCGCGCATCGCCAATCGCCACAAAGTACTGGTTCACCGCCGAGCTGTAGTACACCTTGTCGAACAGGTTCTTCACGTTCAATTGCAGCCGGACATTGTGCTCATCGAGCTTGGTCTCATAGGTAGCGAACGCATCAGCCACGGTGTACGACGGCAGGTCGAAGGTGTTGGTCGAGTTGCCCGCCCGTTCACCCACGTAGCGTGCGCCTGCACCGAACCGTAGCTTGTCGCCACCGAACAGGCTGCCGAAGTCGTACACAGCCGACAACGAGCCCGTGTGCCTGGCCACGTTCTGCAGGCGGTTGCCCTCAAGGTCCGGGTCTTTCGTCACCTTGGCATCGGTAAAGGCATAGCTGCCGATCAGGCTCCAGCGCTCGCTGAGCTGGCCGGTCAGGTCAAGCTCCACACCTCTTGAATTGACCTCGCCGGCATTGCTGTAGACCGTCTCGCCGGTTCCGCTGTCGAAATTGGCGACCAGCACATTACGCTTGGTGATGTCGAACAGCGCCAAGGTACCGGTCAGACGGCCGGGCATGTCCAGCTTGGCGCCCAGCTCCCACGACTTGCCTTCCTCGGGCGCAACGGACGAGTCCAGTACTACGCCGCCCGTCAGCGGCGCAATGCTGGAGTTGGGCTTGAACGACTCGCTGTAACTGCCATAGAACGACAGCTGGTCATCGACCTTGTAGACAATGCCGGCATGCGGCACCCAGGCCTGGCCGCTGTTATCGGTATTGGCCGTGAACGGTCGACCGCGGCCGGCATACTGGTCGAACTGCTGGAAGCGCGCGCCGGCCACCAGGATCCAGTGATCATCCAGGTGCAACGCGTCCTGCACGAACAGCGCATCGGTGCGCAGCTTGTCGGTCTGGTCGCTGTCACTGGCACGTACGCTGGTGCCTTCCACCTCCTGGCCGTAAACGGGGTTGAGGTAACTGAAGGTGGAGCGTGCCGTCTGGCGGATCAGGTCGCCGCGATACACCTTGCGGTCTTCATGGTCGATGCCGAACAACAGGTCATTCTGCATGCCGGCCAACTCCACATTGCCGGCCAGGCTGAGGGTGGCGAACTGGTCGCGGCTCATGGCGTTGTGGGTGCCGTCGATGCTGCGGGTCAGTGTGCCCTTGGCTTCGTTGACGCCGGTCACCCGCACCTGGCTTGCATCGTATGTTTCGCGGTTGAAGCTGTAGCCAAAGTGCAGCTTCCAGTCGTCGGCCAGCTGGTGGTCGACTTCCAGCCGATACAGGTCGGAGCGCCCTTCCATGTCGTTGAACGGCTCGTCCAGCCGACGCGTGGCGGGAATGTTCAGCGGGTGGCCGTTGTTGCCGAACGCAGTGCCACGGTCAAACGGGTAAAGAAATTCGCGGTGCTCGTAGGCCAGCACCACCTGGGTGTCTTCGCCCAGCCAGGCCAGCGACGGCGCTACCAGTGACTCGCGGTGCACGCCATAGTTGCGCCAGTAATCCTCGTCTTCGTGATCGACGATCAGCCGGTAAGCGAAGTTGCTGTCACCCAGTGCGCCAGTGCTGTCGAACCCGCCGCCACTGCCATTCTTGCCACTGCCGTAGGTGGAGCCGCGTACGGTCAGCGCGTTGTACTGTTCAAGTTGCGGGCGCTTGCTGACCACGTTGATCACCCCGCCAGGGTCCTGGATGCCGTACAGCAGCGAGGCCGGGCCCTTGAGCACTTCGACCCGCTCGGTGCTGGCGTTGAGGCTGCGGCCCTGCACGATGGGCATGCCATCACGCATGATCGAGCCGTCGCGGTTGTCGCCAAAACCGCGCTTCATCACCGTGTCGGAGGTGCCGCCAAAGTTGTTGCCCTGGGTAATGCCGCTGACGTTGGCCAGGGCATCATCCAGGTTGCGCGGGGCCTGATCGCGAATGACCTGGGCCGGTACCACGTTGATGGCCTGGGGGATGTCCTGGTTCGGGCCCTGCCCGCGCATGATCGAGGCGGTGGCCGGCGGTTGATAGCTGTACACGTCCATTTGCGAGGTCACGGTGGTGGCCTGCAGGTTGAGGGCGCCGGAGGTATCTGCGGTTTCGAGGGTCAGCGTACGTGCATCCACTCGGCGCCAGGCCAGCCCGGCGTTGCCCAGCAACTGCTGCAGGGCCTGTTCGGCGCTGAAGCGGCCGTTCAGTGCCGGTGCCTGCACGCCCGGCAGTTCCAGTGTGTAGACCACACTCTGGCCGGTGGTGCGGCTGAAGGCGTTGAGCGCCTGGGCCAGGGGCTGGGCCGGCTGGGCGAAGGCATAGGTCTGCTGTTGCTCGGCGGCACTGGCCAAGGGGGCGACAGCAATGGCCGGGAGCATGGCAAGGCCGAACCAGAGAGGGACGCAACGCGGGGAGAACTTCATGGACGCTGACCTGTGAGAGGGTGATTATTGCGAATGAATCGCACTTCCACTCATTACACGGATGCCACGTCCTGTTACCTCACCCGCTTTCTGAAAATTTTTTCTCCTGCGCTGGCCTCTTCGCGGGCATGCCCGCTCCCACAGGGACTTGCGCAATAACTGTGGGAGCGGGCGTGCCCGCGAAGAGGCCGGTGCAGGCGACTACCGAACCAAGGTCAAACGCCCCAATACGGTCTGCCGCGAAAAGCCCATCACCTTGCCCAGCGAATCCAGCGCCAGCAACGGCTCGCCCACCGGGAAACTGCCACTGACCTTGCGCTGCCCCAGTTCGCCATCCAGCAACACAATGCGCCCTGGGTAATAGCGCCGGAGGTCTTCTACCACCTGAGCCAGCGGCACCTGGTAATAGTTCAGCCACCCTTGGCGCCAGGCCAGGCGGTTGTCACTGTCCACAACCTGGGTGTCACCGACCTTGCCTGCGCTGTAGTTCACCTGCTGGTTGGCAGTCAGCTCACGCGCCAAGGTGCCCTGCGCAGGGCTCACCCCCACACGCCCGCTGCGCACCGTCACCTGGGCGCCCTCGCCTTGCTCACGCACCTCGAACTGGGTGCCGAGCACTCGAACTTCGCCACCGGCCGCTTCAACCAGGAACGGCTCGCCGGTATGCGTCACCTGGAAGAACGCCGCGCCATGCAGCAACCGCACACGGCGCTCACCCTGGGCAAAATCGACGGCAATGGCGCTACCCGCATCCAGCGTTACTTGCGACTGGTCGGCCAAGGTCACCTGGCGAATCTGCCCGGCAGTGCTGTAGTCGGCCTGCAAGTCCTGTAACCAGTAGGCCGGGTGCCAGCCACCGGCAATCCCCACTGCCAGCACCAGGCAGGCCGCCATCGCCAGTGCCGCCACGCGCCGCCACGGGCTGCGGGTCGGCGGGCTGGCCATGGCATCGAGGTAGCGCTGCAGGGCGTCCTGTTCCTCGTCCGCCAACAGCAAAGCCGGGGTGGCGCTTTTCTGCCACAGTGCCTGGGCCTGTTGGTAGGCGTCACGGTGCCCGGGGTCGGCCAGCAACCAGCGCTTGAACGCCGCCCCTTCGGCTTGCGCGGGCTGCTCGTTGATGCGGCTGAGCCATTGCAGTGCTGCCTGGGATTGCGCCTCGGTAATGGGGGGCATGCTGCTCATCGACGGGCGCTCCCTGGCCGGCGTGGAGTGGGCGCGGGCTCGGCAACACTGGCCTTGCACGCTTCAAGGGCGCGCATCATATGCTTTTCCACGGCACTCTGGGACAACTGCATGGCCTTGGCGATTTCGCCGTACTTGCAGCCGTGGATGCGGTTGAGCAGAAAGATCTGCCGGGTGCGCTCGGGCAAGGCACGCAAGGCGGCCTCGATGCGCTGCAGGTCGTGGTCCACCTCCAGGGCCTGCTCGGGTGCCTGGGCCATGGCCATCTCGTCTACCGGCAAGGCGGCTTCTGCCACACGCTCTCGGCTGCCCTCACTGCGCAGGTGGTCAATGGCCAGGTTGCCGGCGCAACGCAGCAGGTAGGTATCCAGTGCCTCGACCTTGACCTCGGGGCGGCGCCAGAAGCGCAGGAACAGTTCCTGGACCAGGTCCGAAGCCGTGGCGCGGCAGCCGACCCGGCGGCTGACCAGCGCCTCCATGCGCGCCCGTTGGGCCAGGAATACCTGGACGAAACGGGCACGCCCGCCGCCATTTTCGGCGTCCAGTTCGGTCATGTCCCCCGGCTCGCTCACAGGGTCACACTGCAAACACGGCCAGCAACGGCCCCAGCACCACGCTGGCGGCGGCCAGGCCCAGCAGCAGGCGCGGTTGGTAAGGTAGCCCGAACACCCACAAGGTCACCCCGGCCATCATCACCGCAGTCCACTCCACCAGGCCGTGGGCCCAGCCACGCAAGTGCACGCTCAGGACCAGCGACAGCATCAGCAACAGCCAACCGGCGATACGCAACAGCCGCAACTGCCCAGGGCGCGGCTTGCGCCCGAGCAAGTCGCTGAAGTGTTTTTCCATGGCCAGGCACAAGGCAACAAAACCTGCGAATGCGATAAGTGCGTTACCCAGCATCAGCTCGCCTCCGCCGTTTCGGTGCTCGGCTTTTTCGCCACACGTGGGCGCTTGGCAACCGGCTTGGGGCTGCGCAGCATCTTGCCGGCCAGCCAGGCCAGGAACAGCCCGGTTGCCAGGGCTGTCAGGTCGAAGCCGGCGATGGCCCAGTCACCTTCCAGCAGCGAATGGTTCAGGCCCCGATCAGTGCTCAGGCCGTTGAGCAACGGCAGCAAGGCAAAGGCCAGCGCACCCAACGCAAGTTGCTCGCCCCAGGCCCTGCGCCCACTGCGCAGCACGGCATGCAAAAGCGACAGGCCCCAGGCCATGAAGAAGGCATTGACCTCCCAGTCGGCCCGGCCTTCGACGCCCATCGGGATAAGGCGGTTGGCCCAGAAGAAACCCGCCACCGCCAGCAACAAGCCGCTCATGCTGGCAATGTTCAGCACTTCGACCAGGCGCAGTTCACCCGGCATGTGCTCGCTCTTGGCGTGCTTCAGTTGGCGTTTGCCCAACCACATCACAAGCCCCGTGCCAATCACCGCAGTACCCGCCACCCCGAAGAAGAAGTACAACCAGCGCAGCCAAGGCCCGGCGAAATTGCCCATGTGCAGCCCGGCAAAACTGAAGGCGGTCATCATCGCCCCGCTCTCGGGCTTGCCCTGGCTCAGCAGCGCGCCACTGGCGCCGTCGAAGGTCCAGTTGGCACTGCGCCGGTAAGCCACGTGGTCGGCAGCCGATTGGGTGAAGGTGACGCGAGCATTGCTGTCACCCGGGTTTTGCACCTGGATGTTGCCAATGCGCGCGCCCGGTTGCAGGGCCTGCACCTGGGCATACAGGCTCGGCAGGGGCACCAGCGGCGCAGCCACCTGGGCGGCCTTCGGCGCATCGTTGCGGCCGAACAGGTCGTTGAAGTACTTGTCGGTGTCATTGCCATAACTGGCCATGATCCCCGCCGGCATCACCATGTACATGAACAGCACCAGGCTGCTGTAACTGATCATCAGGTGGAACGGCAGCACCAGCACGCCAATGGCGTTGTGCCCGTCCAGCCAGGAGCGCTGCCCTTTGCCGGGGCGGAAGGTGAAGAACTCCTTGAAGATCTTCTTGTGGGTGATGATGCCGGTAACCAGCCCCAGCAGCATGATGAAGGCGCAGAAGGTCGACAGCCAACGGCCGAACGGGTAAGGCATCTGCAACTGGAAGTGGAAACGGTAGAAGAACTCGCCACCGCGGCTGTCGCGTGCTTCCACCGGCTGGCCCGTCTGTGTATCGAGGGTTTTGCTCACGAACCCCCGCTGCCCGCTATCAGGGTCGCGGTAGCCCACACTCAAGGCCGCCTCGCGTGCGTTGGGCATGCGGATGAACCACGTGCCCGAATGCGCGCCATGCTCTTGCAAGTAGTGCTGGGCCATGTCCAGGCTATTGAGCGGGTCAAGGGCATGGCTGCGCACTTCGGGCTGTGCCCAGTGGGTAATTTCTTCCTTGAAATACGACAACGTGCCGGTGAGGAAGATGGCGAACAACAGCCAGCCGAAAATCAGCCCGGTCCAGGTGTGCAGCCAGGCCATCGCCTGGCGGAAGCCTTCTTTCATGGGTTTTTCATCCAGTAGGCAACGCCGCTGATCATCCCCAGCAGCAGGCTTGGCGCCAGTACGCCCAACCAGGCACGCCAGGCGCTGCGGCACGCGAAGCACCAGATGAATGCCAGCAGGTAGAAGACGAACGACAGCAACAGACCGGTCAGCGTGGCATCAACCTTTGGCAACGGCGCCACCAGGGCAATGCAGACGCTGGCCATGGACGCCAGCAGGTAGCCGCCCAACAGCGCGGCCAGGCTGCGTGAGGCAACGGCCAGCCGATAGCTGAGCGAGAGGCCGGCAGTTTTGCGCGTCATGGCGAAGGTCCGGGCGTTTTTCGGGGGTGCAATAATAATGATTTCAATTCTCATAAGCAAAGCCCGCAGACGGCTGACGATTGCCGAAAAACCCTTCAGTCAATACAATGCGAACAATTCTTACTACCAGTTGCGCTGTACAGCGCCGGAGTATCACGGTGCCCAGCGCGCTCTCATCCACGGTCGAAGGCCTTTACCACGCCCATCACAACTGGCTCACCGGCTGGTTGCGCCGCCGCCTGGGCTGCCCGCAGAGCGCCGCGGACCTGGCCCAGGACACCTACCTGCGCCTGCTGCAGGCCCGCGAAGCACCGCAACTGGTCGAGCCGCGCGCGTTCCTTGCAACGGTAGCCAAGCGCGTGCTGTGCAACCACTTTCGCCGCCAGGAGCTGGAGCGCGCCTACCTGCAAGCGCTGGCACAGGTGCCGGAAGAGGTCGCACCGTGCGAGGAGCAGAAGGCGATCATTTTCGAGACCCTGCTGGAGCTCGACCGCCTGCTGGATGGCCTGCCTCCCTTGGTCAAGCGCGCCTTCCTGCTGGCACAGGTCGATGGCCTGGGCCAGGGTGAAATCGCCCGCGAACTGGGTATCTCGCTGGCCACGGTCAAGCGCTACCTGAGCAAGGCGGCCATGCGCTGCTACTTCGCCCTGTGAACGCCTCGTTTTCCCCGCAGGTGGCGGAGCAGGCCGTGCACTGGCTGATCGAGTCCCAGGGCGATGAATTTGGCCAGGCGCAACAACTGGCCTTCGACCATTGGTTAAAGGCTGACCTCGAGCACCAGCGGGCCTGGGCGCATATCCAACAGGTAAACCAGCGGCTGCGCGGCGTGTCCTCGCCGGTGGTGCATGCAACCCTGCAAGCCCCCCACTCGCCGGCCCGGCGGCGCGCGCTCAAGGCACTGCTGCTGGTGGGTGTGGCCAGTGCCACCGGGCTTGGGCTGCAACAACACAACCCCATGCCGGGCCTTATGGCCGACTACCGCAGCCCGGTCGGGCAGCGCCGGCGCATGGGCCTGGAAGACGGCAGCGTGTTGCAACTCAACACCCGCAGTGCCGCCGACGTGCGCTTCGACGGGCAACAGCGCCGGGTGCGGCTGTTTGAAGGCGAACTGGCGCTGCAGGTGGCCAGCGATGCCCGGCCGTTGCTGCTGCGTACCGGCGAAGGGGCATTACGCCTGGACAGCGGGCGCTTCAACGTGCGCCAGTTCGACGGCTACAGCCTGGTTTCCGTCTTCGAGGGTGTGGCCAGCGTCGCGGGACAACCGTTACTGGCTGGGCAGCAGGCACGCTTCACGGGGGGCTGGCAGTCGATCTCGGCGCTGGACCGCAATGTGGGCGCCTGGGTCGATGGCATGCTGGTGGCCTCGCAGATGCGCCTGGCGGATTTTCTTGCCGAGCTTGGGCGCTATCGCCACGGCCAACTGGGGTGCAGCGAGAAGGTCGCCGGCTTGCGCATTTCCGGGTCGTACCCGCTGGATGACAGCGAGCGCATCCTGCAAATGCTGGAAGTCGCGCTGCCGGTGCGGGTGCGGCGCTTTACTCGGTATTGGGTAACGGTGGATGTAGTGTGATGGCTAACAGGTGACCGCCCTGGTTTTTGCGGGGGGACGTAAATCGAGCGCCGCCCGCGCGGCGCATCGCGAGCAAGCTCGCTCCTACATCTGTTTCGGGCAAATTATTCCTGATGAAGAGGCGCGCGGCCCCTTGCCGTCCGGCTCGATATCGGGTGGAACAAACAAGGCGGTCGCGCGCATTGGCGCAGGCGATACTGGCCCGAAACAGATGTAGGAGCGAGCTTGCTCGCGATGCGCCGCGCGGGCGGCGCTCGGTCTCACAGGCGACAAAAATGTCATGGCGAAAACACCCGCAAAAAAAATCAAATCAACTGAGCCATTTTCCCAACCTCGCGTGACAGACATGGCAGAACCCCTCTTTCAGGACCCGACCCATGCCGTTGCGCCCCAGCCCCCTGCTCCACGCCCTGCTGCTCACCACCACCCTCGGCCTGGCCATGCCCGCCGCCCATGCCGAAACCCGCAGCTACCACATCGCCGCCGGCTCGCTTGAAGACGCACTCAACCAGTTCGGCCGCGAAAGCGGTGCGCTGATCTCGTTCGGCTCGCAACTGACCCAAGGCATCAGCACCCAAGGCCTGGATGGCCAGTACGATGTGCGCCAAGGCCTCGACGTGTTGCTGCGCGGCAGCGGCCTGCAGGTGCGGCAGGAAACCGACAACGCCTTCAGCCTGCAGCCCGTCGGTAGCCCCGCTGCCAACGCCCCGGTCGAGCTCGGCGCCTCCACCGTAGTCGGCGACTGGCTGGCCGAAGCGCAGCAGGACAATGTGTTCGAGCACCCCGGCGCCCGCGACGTGGTGCGCCGTGAAGAATTCGAGCGCAACGGCGCGACCACCGCCCGCGAAGTGCTCAACCGCATCCCCGGTGTCAACGCCCCCGACAACAACGGCACCGGCAGCCATGACCTGGCGCTCAACTTTGGCATCCGCGGCCTCAACCCGCGCCTGGCCTCGCGTTCCACCGTGCTGATGGATGGCATACCGGTGCCCTTCGCCCCCTACGGCCAGCCGCAACTGTCGCTGGCACCGTTGAGCATGGGCAACATGGACGCCGTGGATGTGGTGCGCGGTGGCGGCGCGGTGCGCTACGGCCCACAGAACGTTGGCGGCATCGTCAACTTCGTCACCCGGGCGATCCCCGAGGAGGCCACCTTCAAGGCGGCCATGCAGAACCAGATCAGCCCGTCCTCCAGCCACGATGGTTTCAAGAACAGCGCCAACTTGCTGGTCGGCGGCACCAATGCCAACGGCCTGGGCGGCGCCTTGCTGTACTCCGGTACCCGCGGTGGTGATTGGCGCGAACACAGCGACACGCAGATCGACGACCTGATCCTCAAGGGCAAGCTGCAACTGGACGAAGCCAACAGCCTGCACGCCATGGCCCAGTACTACGAGGGCGAAGCCGACATGCCCGGTGGCCTGAGCACGGCCGACTTCGATGCCGACCCGTACCAGTCCACGCGCCTGAAAGACAAGTTCTGGGGCCGCCGCACCCTGTTCAATTTCGGCTACGACTACAAGCAGGACGACCGCCAGTTCAGCGTCAACAGCTTCTTCACCAAGACCCTGCGCAGCGGTTACCTGGACCAAGGCAGCTTCGTCTCGCTGTCGCCACGCGAATACTGGGTGCGCGGCATCGAAACCCGCTTCTCGCAGGGCTTGGCCCTTGGCGACAGCTGGCACGAACTGGGCATCGGCTACCGCTACGTCAACGAAGCCGGCCACGAACTGCGCTTCCGCGAGCCGCTGAACGGCAACCTGCCGACCACGGCCAGCCGCAACGACCGCGACACCCGTGGCAGCACCGAAGCCCACGCCATCTACCTGGACGACCGTATCGACATCGGCCGCTGGACCATCACCCCCGGCGTGCGCTACGAGATGATCGACTCCGAGCAGAGCAACAAGCTCAACGGCCAGCGCTACCAGGGCAGCTACAACACTGCGCTGCCGGCACTGAACGTGATGTACCACCTGACCGACAGCTGGAACCTGTACGCCAACACCGAAGGCTCGTTCGGCAGCGTGCAGTACAGCCAGATGCCCAACCGGGTCAGCAGCGGCGAAGTGAAACCGGAAAAGGCGCGCACCTGGGAAGTGGGTACCCGTTATGACAGCGGCGACCTGCAGGCCGAGATCGGCGCCTTCCTGATCAACTTCGACAACCAGTACGAAAGCAACCAGACCAACGATTCGGTCATCGCCCGTGGCGAAACCCGCCACCAGGGTATCGAGACCAGCATTCGCTATGCACTGGACGGCCTGAGCCCGGCCCTGGCCGGCTTCGACGTGCACGCCAGCTATGCGTTCGTGGACGCCACCATCCGCGAAGACGGGCCGAACAAAGGCAACCAGGTGCCGTTCTCGTCACGCCACAAGGGCAACCTGGGCGTGGGCTACACCGAAGGCCCTTGGCAGTTGAACCTGGACGGCAGCTTCCAGAGCAGCCAGTACGCCGACAATGCCAATACCAGCACCGAAAGCGCCGACGGCAGCACCGGGCGCATCCCTGGCTACATGCTGGTCAGCACCCGTGCCGGGTACGACTTTGGCCCGCAGCTGTCGAACCTGAAAGTGGCGGTTGGCGTGAAGAACCTGTTCAACCGCGAGTACTACACGCGTTCTTATGATGACAACAACAAGGGCAAGTATGTGGGTGAGCCGCGCACCTTGTATGTGCAGACATCGGTGGAGTTCTGACCAACCGTAAGGGGCCGCTGTGCGGCCCTTCGCGGGCATGCCCGCTCCCACAGGGATAGTGCATTTCTGCACCGGCGCGCAACCTGTGGGAGCGGGCGTGCCCGCGAAGGGCTGCACAGCAGCCCCATTTGCAACAAGAAATTTATTTTCAAAAAGGGGTTGAATTCATCTCCCAGTTGCCTGACCTTAGAGTCAAGAGGCGCAGAAATTCCAAGGGTCTCAAGGACCTGGGCGCGCCTCCATGCGAGCAAGCTGAATAAGGATTGAATCATGCAAATCCAGGTCAACAGCAGCAACCATTTCGAAGGCAATGCCCGGCTCGACCAGTGGGTCCGCAGCACACTGCAGAACTCGCTGGAACGTTACGAAGAAGACCTCACCCGCATCGAGGTTCACCTGCGCGACGAGAACGGCGCCAAGCCCGGACCGCATGACAAACGCTGCCAGATGGAGGCTCGCCCCAAAGGCCACCAACCGATTTCCGTGACCCACACTGCCACTTCGGTGGACCAGGCAGTCGACGGTGCCGCCACCAAGCTCAACCACGCGCTGGAACACTTCTACGGCAAGCTGCGCAGCAAGCGCGGTGCCCTGGAACTGAGTGACCCGGAGGCCTGACCGCAACAATGAAAAAGCCCGGCCAAGTGCCGGGCTTTTTTTATCAAGGGTTATTAAAGGCCATTCAAGCCCTCCCTCAAATCACTACCCTCAACCTGGGTACCGGGAACAGGTTCTCCAGGGTTGTCAGCAGCCGCGCGTGGTAAAGCGGCTTGCGGAAGAAATCCACCACCTGCAGGCGCAGCAAATCACTGACATCGTCCAGGTCCGCCTGCCCGGACATGACGATCACCGGCAGGTGCTGGCGGGCCGTATGGTCGCGCAGGCGCTTGATCAGACCAATGCCGCTTTCCTCCGGCATACGCAGGTCGGTGATCACCAGGGCAATGTCCGGGTAACGGGTAAGCTGTTGCAAGGCAGCCTTTACCGACGTGGCGGTCAGGCAGGCGAAGCCTTCGTTATCGAGCAGTTCGGCCAGCTCCAGCAGAACGTCCTGCTCGTCATCCACCAGGAGGATCTGCTGGCTCGCAGAAGCGGTCTGCATGTCGATGGCTCCTGATTACGCGCCCCCGCCAGCGAGGGCATCTTTGATGGTATCGAAGGTATCCTTGACGGAGCCGGAAATGTCTCCGACGAACGCGGCCAGCACGACCGCCACCATTGTCGCGATGACTGCGTATTCGATACCGGACGCACCATCCTTGCGATGCAGAAAACTCATGCAGTGAAAGATGAACAGTTTCATGCTTCAGCTCCTTGCGGCATGCATGCCGACGATTGCGGTATCAAAGTGACACCCATTTGCCATCAGCATCGTCAAGCTGAGGCGGGCTGCAAATGTATTAAAGGATTAATCCAAAAGCATTAATCCAAGAGAATTAACGCTTGGGAAATTGCTAACCCTCTGTATTGCCTAGACTTAATCAAAATCCCGAAAAAAACCGCTCTGGCTCATGGCAAATTGTGATGGCTGCGCTACCGTCCTATAGCGAAATAGTAACTTTTTGCCATCACTCGACGCGTGCAGGGAGGCCGAGATGAGCAGTCGCTTGACCCTATTCCTGGCGGCGTTCTTCCTGCTGGCAGCCCTACTGGCAGGTTACTGGGGTGTGGTGCTCAGTCGCCCTGCACCGGCGCCCGTGGCGGTTGCCCCAACGGCGGATCAACCGGCTGTAGCCGTCGCGCCACCTCCCACCACGCCACCGGAGCCGCCCCGCACGGCCGTGGTCGTTCTGCGCAAGGCGCTACCTGCCAATACACCGGTCACCGAAGACGATGTGCTGGTCGAGCGCCTTCAGGTTGCCCCCGCCGGGGCCTACCAGCAAACCGCCCAGGTGGTCGGGCGCACCAGCGCCAGGCCGCTGGCAGCAGGCACCTGGCTGGACGATTCGAGCTTTCAGGCTGGGGGGCCGCTGGCGCGAATGATCCGCGCCCACGAGCGCGCCGTGGCAGTCGGTGTCGACGAAGTGGTAGGGGCAGCCGGCCAACTGCGCCCGGGCGACTACGTGGACGTGCTGCTGTTTTTGCGTGAAGAACCCAACAACCCGCAATCTTCCGCCCAGGTCGTGTTACCCGCCTTGCGCGTGCTTAGCGTCGGCGAGCAAACGGGCCTTGCCAACGACGGCCGGCCGGCGCAAACCGCCGAAGAGCAAAAAGCCCGGCGCGAACAAGCCAGCCTGAACAGCACGGGCACCCGCACCGTGGCGCTGGCTGTGCCCGAGGCCCTGGCCAGCCGCCTGATGCTGGCTGCCCAGGCCGGCACGTTGCGCCTGGCCGTGCGCAGTGCCGATGAACAGCGCCTGGCCCGCTACTGGGCCGAGCCCGATGCCAAACCGCAGGTAGAAGCCGCCAACCGCGAACTCTACCGTTTCAGCCAGCTGTCCCAGTCGCCGGTGGCCAACGTTACCAACCTGGCGACCAGCAACGCGGCACCCGCCATGCACATCATCCGTGGCGCCAAGGCTGACGACACGACCAAGACCCCCTGACCCGGCAAGGATGCAGCGATGCGCAGTTCCTTCTTCAGACAAGCATGTTGTAGCGGGCTGCTGGCCGTGCTCTTGCCCCAGGCCCAGGCGGCCGGCAAGGGCTGCGAAGCGTTCAACCAGTTGCCCTCGGTCATCGAGATCGACCAGGGCCTGCAGCAGGAATTGCGCCTGCCGCTGACCATCACCCGGGTTGCCGTGGGCGAACCCAAGGTGGCCGATGTGCAGGCCAGCGGAGAGCGCGGCGTGGTGATTACCGCCGTGGGCCAGGGCAATACCTCGCTGATGCTGTGGACAGCATGCGCCCCGGCCCCCCACAGGGCCATGGTGTTCGTCAAAGGGCGGGCCAGTGCCGACATGGCCGAAGACAGCTTCTTGCCGTCACAGGATGCACAGCTGATCAGCCAGGTGCAGGCCGATATCCGCTTCGTGGAGGTACGCCGCAGCAAATACAAGGAGGCCGGTGCGCGGCTGTTCTTCAAGGGCTCCAACAATAGCCTGATCGGCTCGCCAGGGACCGTGCCCGGCACGTCCGTCAGCCCCGGCTCGGTGCCGAACGTAACCCCGTCGATCCCCCTCGACGACACCGTGTTCAACATCGTCTGGGGCGGCGGCAGCAGCCGTTTCCTGGCCATGATCAACGCCCTGGAAAACAGCGGCTTCGCCTACACCCTGGCGCGCCCGAGCCTGACCGTGCTCAGCGGCCAGACGGCAAGCTTCCTGGCAGGCGGCGAAATTCCCATCCCGGTGCCCAGCGCGGGCAGCGACAACGTGTCGATCGAATACAAAGAGTTCGGTGTGCGCCTGGCGCTGACACCGACCGTGGTCAGCCCAGGCAGGATCACCCTCAAGGTGGCGCCGGAGGTCAGCGAACTGGACTACAGCAACGTGGTGACCATTGCCGGCACCCAGGTGCCGGGTTTGACGGTAAGGCGCACCGACACCAGCATTGCCTTGGCCGATGGCGAAAGCTTCATCATCAGCGGCCTGGTCAGCAACAACACCCGTTCCGCGGTAGACCGCCTGCCCGGCCTGGGTAGCCTGCCGGTACTGGGTGCGTTCTTCCGCAACTCGGCCATGCGCCGCGAAGAAACCGAACTGCTGATGATCGTTACCCCGCATCTGGTCCAGCCCCTGGCCGCCAACGCCCGGCTGCCGCAACTGCCGGGCGAGAACCTGCGCAATTACGACCCCAGCTGGGGGCGGTTGTTCTTCCTGGAGAATGGCAACTTCGATGGCAAGGGCGGGCTTTCCCAATGAACGAGAGCCTGAACCCCACCTTTCTGGCCATCACCCGCAACGAAGACGACCTGCACTGGCTGCAGGGCGCACTGGCACCACAAGGCCAGGTGATTGGTGCCAGTGCCGGCAGCCTCGACGAGCTGCTGGCGCTGGTCAATGCCACGTTCAGCAACCTGATGTTCATCGGCCTGGACCGCGAACAGCTGGTCAGCCAGTGCGCCTTGATCGAGGGGGTGCTGGAGGCCAGGCCGATGCTGGCGATCGTCGCCCTTGGCGATGGCATGGACAACCAGCTGGTGCTGCATGCCATGCGCGCTGGCGCCCGCGACTTCGTGGCCTATGGCTCGCGTGCCAGCGAAGTGGCCGGGCTGGTGCGGCGCCTGGGCAAGCGCATGCCGGCGGTCACCAGCAACCCCAGCCTCGGCGGGCTGACGGTGCTGTTCGGCGTACAAACCAGTGCCGACGGCGCATTGCTCACCACCCACCTCGCCCGGGTGGTGCAGGAAAGCGGCCAGCAAACCCTGTTGCTGGACCTGGGCCTGCCGCGCGGCGATAGCCTGGCACTGCTCGGCCTGGAGGCTTCGTTCTTCTTCGGCGACGCCCTGCGCCACTTGCGCCGCCTCGACACCACACTGATCGACAGCGCATTCACCCGCGACAAGAAAGGCTTGCGCCTGCTGACCTACGCCGAGACCGACGACCCGCTGCAACAAACCAGTGCCGCCGAGCTGTACATGCTGCTGAGTGCCTTGCGCCAGCACTTCCAGCACATCGTCGTGAACCTCACCGGGCATGCCGACAGCGAGGCCCTGCGCACGCTGGTAAGCCACTGCGACAAACTGATCGTCTACACCGACCAGAACATCCTCGACTGCCGGCGCAACCTGGAAGTGCTCGACCTGTGGCGCGACCACGGCATGAAACTGGAGCACGCCAGCCTGTTGGTGGACCGCTATCTGAACAACGTTGCACCCGACGCCGATACCCTGGCCAAACGCTATGGGCTGCCCTTGCTCAAGGCCATCCCCTACAGCCCCGAAGTGCGCCTGAACGTGAAAAACCAGGGCCTGAGCCTGTTCGAGCTGGCCCCGCGTGAAAACCTCACCCAAGCCCTGCGCGGCCTGGGCGAACGCCTGGCACGGCGCTCGGAAAACCTCTCACCACCGGCCTTTACCTGGTTGCGACGGCTTTGGGGGAGCAAATGAACAATGACCAACCCTTTGGCGGCCAGCAACACGCCTCCGGCGACCCTTATGCGCTTAAACGTGCCCTGCACCGCTTTGCCATCGACGCCATCGAGGACAGCGGCCGCAACCTGCTCGAAGGCGCACGGCCTGCCCTGACCCAGTTCGTACTGGAGCAGGTAGGCGATTACGTCGCGCGCCTGCGCCTGGCCCTGTCGCGCTACGAAATGGAGCGTCTGGCCGAAGAACTGGTGGATGAGCTGACCGGTTTCGGTCCGCTGGAAGTGTTGCTGCGTGACGTGACCGTCACCGAGATTCTGGTAAACGGGCCTCACCGGGTGTTCGTGGAGCGGGCTGGCCTGTTGCAGCAGACCGACCTGCGCTTCATCGATGCCCACCATGTGGAGCGGGTGATGCAGCGCATCCTGGCACCGCTCGGCCGGCGCCTGGACGAATCGTCACCCATGGTCGACGCCCGTATGCCCGATGGCAGCCGGGTGAACGCGATCATTCCGCCCGTGGCACTGGACGGTCCGTGCCTGTCGATCCGCAAGTTCCGCCAGGACATGCTCAAGAGTGCCGACCTGCTGGCCACCCGCGCCATCGACCAGCCCATCTTCGACTTCTTCGAACGCGCCGTGGGCAAACGCTGCAACATCCTGGTCAGCGGCGGCACCGGCACTGGCAAGACCACCTTGCTGAACATCCTCAGCCAGATGATCGCGCCGCGCGAACGCCTGGTCACCATCGAAGACGTCGCCGAACTGCAATTGCACCACCCCCACGTGGTGCGCCTGGAAACCCGCCCGCCAAATGCCGAAGGGCATGGCGAAATCAAGGCCAGCGAACTGATCCGCAACGCCCTGCGCATGCGCCCCGACCGCATCATCCTGGGCGAGATCCGCGGCAGCGAAGTGCTTGATGTACTGACCGCGATGAACACCGGCCACGATGGCTCGATGAGCACGGTGCACGCCAACACCGCGCAGGATGCGCTGCTGCGCCTGGAAACCCTGGTCGGCCTGAGCGGCCGGCAGATTGCCGAAAAGACCTTGCGGCAAATGGTCTGCGCGGCGCTGGACGTAGTGATCCAGCTGACCCGCCTGCCTGATGGCCGACGCTGCGTCAGCGAGGTGCTGGAAGTAGTCGGCGTGCGCGATGAGGTGTACGTGACCAACACCCTGTTCCGCCTCGATCGCCGTGGCGGCGATAGCTTTCTGCGCGAGGCACCCAACCCGGCGGGCAGCAAGCTGCGCGCAGAGGGCGTGCTGTGACCGGCCCCTTGCTGCTGGCGCTGTCGCCGCTGTTGCTGGGCGTGGCCCTGTTGCTGTTGCGCCGTGGCCTGTACAAGCGGCACGAAGAGCGCATCCTGCAACGCCTGGGGCGGGCGTTCAGTATTGTGCGCAATGGCACTGCCCGGCGCGAGTGGCTCGACGCCCTGCTGCAGCGCGCCGGCCTGGGGGCTGTCGAGTTCGAGCCACAGCGCTGGTTACTGGCGTGGCTGGGCATGGTACTGCTGGCGCTGATCGCCGCCGGCTGGGTGGCTGCATTGATGCTGCTGATTGGCCTGCCAAGCCTTGCGTACCTGATCCTGAGCTGGCAAAGCCGGCGGCAGATGCGCCAGATCGTCGATCAGTTGCCCAGCCTGCTGGACTACAGCGTGCGTAGCCTCAAGGCCGGCCGCACCCTCAATGACGCGGTGCTGGGTGGCATCGACAGTAGCCGCGAGCCCCTGCGCTCGACCATGGCGCGGGTGCGGCGCAACGTGCAGCTGGGCGTGGCGCTGGAGGACGCGGTCAGCGAGTTGGCCGAACTGCACAAGCAGGATGAACTGCGGCTGTTCGCCCTCGGCTTGCGCATCAACCAGCGTTATGGCGGCAATGCCAGCGAGCTGATGGAAAACCTGATCAAACTGATCCGCGAGCGGGAGCAAGGTGCGCGCCAGCTCAAGGCGATGACCGGTGAAACCCGCATCACTGCAATCATCCTCGGCTCATTGCCACTGGCAATGGTCGGCTACTTCATGATGGCCAACCCGCATTACCTGCTGGCCATGTGGCGCGACAGCAGCGGCCAGATGATGCTGTTGATGGCCTTCGCCCTGCAGGTGGTCGGTTGCCTGGTGCTGTGGCGCATGATGAGGAGCCTGTGACCATGGCCTTGCTGATCTGCGCCCTGTGCCTGTTCATTGCCGCCAGCCTGTTTGGCCTGCAGGCGGTTCGCCAATGGCGCGCACGGGCGCTGGTGGCCCGCCGGCTGCAAGGGCGGCTGGCCCGCGACGAGCGCCTGGGTGACTGGCTGCACTGGCTGGGCAGCAGCCCGTGGGGGCAGCGGCTACAGAAATTCGACAGCGAAAGCCAGGCCCTGCTCGAACGTATCGGCTGGCGCCGCAGCCGCCAGCGCGCCCTGTTTGCCGCCGTTCAACTGGGCCTGCCGCTGCTGGCGGTGGCGATGACGCTGCTGTTGCAACAGGGCTTCAAGGGCAATGCCGCAGCCAGCTGGGTAGTCTGGCCATTGTGCGCGCTGGGCGTCGGTTACCTGCTGCCCAAGCGTCTGTTGGCCTTGGCTGCGGCACGTCGCCAGCAACGCATCGCAGAAGAGGTCAGCCTGTTGATCCCCTTGCTGCGAATTCTCTTCGAGACCGGCCTTGCCGTTGAGCAGGCGCTACGCGTGCTGAGCCACGAAGGGCAGACGCTGATCCCGAATATAAGCGCAGAACTGCGCCAGGTGCTGCAACGGGTGGATTCGGGCATGGCACTGGGCGCGGAGCTGGAAAAGGTCGCACAGCTGCTGGCGGTGGACGAGTTCACCGATACCTGCGTGATCCTGCGCCAGCTGCTGGCACAGGGCAGCGGCGCGATGAAGTCGTTGCAGGCCTTGAAGGCGTTGCTTGATGACCGCCGCCTTACCCGCCTGCAAGAGCGGGTCTCGATGATGTCGGCAAAGATGTCGGCCGTGATGATGGTGTTCCTGTTTCCGGCGTTGCTTATCGTGCTCGCCGGGCCGGGCTTTTCTGCATTGGCGCGGGCATTGAGCCCATGAGGAGTGATTGATGAAGACCATCCTGTTGTGCGCGAGCCTGGTGTTGTTGACCGGATGTGCCGGGCAACAGCCTGAAGGGTTGCGGCAGCTGTTCGCCACCAGCAGTTGCAGCAAGCCCGACGCAGACCAGCAACTGGCGCTGAACCTGGCAGACGAAATGCTCAACGACGGGCGCCCGCACGCCAGCCTTGCCCACCTGCAGCAATTGCCGGATTCGCTGGACCAGGTACGCCTGCGCAAGGCCAAAGTGTCGCGGCTACTTGGCCTTGGCGAGGCCGAACCCTTGTACCGCAGCCTGCTCGGGGGTTGCCTGGCCGCCGAGGGCGAACACGGGCTGGGCCAGCTTGCGTCGGCCCGGGGCGACGACATACAAGCCCTGCAGAACCTTCAGCGTGCAGTGCGGCTTGCACCCACCGACGAGCGGGTACGCAACGACCTTGGCGTAGTGCTGATGAACCTGGGGCGCTATGAGCAGGCGCGCTTCGAGTTGTTGACCGCCATCGAACTGAAGGACGACAACGCGCTGCCGGCGGTCAACCTGGTGACCCTGGCGCTGGTGCAGGACAACTGGCAGCAAGCCACCGATCTGGTAGGCCGGCTGCAGCTGAAGGCTGGGCAGTTTGCCGAAGCCCAGGCGCGGGCAAACCGGATCAAGGCTGGCGGCCGAGGCCCGATCGCGTCGGCCAAAACCCCGGACGTGATGGTCAACTGATACGCGGAGGTGATCATGATCAGGTACGTGATGGTACTGGCCTGCTGTGTAGGCAGCACTGCGTTGCAGGCCGAGGAATACCCCCGACAAACCGCACAGGATGAAACGGCCACCGAAAGGCTGCTGCGCGTGCAGTCCAGCGGCGAACAGGCATCGCGCCGCCTGCAAGTGCAGACCGCGCGGGAACGCGACCAGTCGATGCAGCGCTGGCTGGATACCTACAAGTACGAAATCCCGGACTTCTACCGCTGGACCAAGATGACCGAGCGCAACAACTGACCGGCCAGCAGACTGATGCCACGCAGGTACAACCATTGGGCTGCGCTGTCGCGCAGAGAACTGATGCCGGGCGCACCGCGTACCCTGTGGGAGCGGGCGTGCCCGCGAAGAATCCAGCGCGGTGCATGGCACCGGCTGCGCCGGTGTTCGCGGGCTTGCCCGCTCCCACAGGGCCCCTGCTAAATCAGTAAGTGATGTGCAGTTCTGTGGGAGCCCGGCTTGCCGGCGATGGGCCGCAAAGCGGCCCCATTGGCCTTGGCTGACGGGTGTTGGCTTGCCGGCTCAACCAACCCAGGCAAGCGAAACGGCAAACCCTGCCAGCAAGCACGGCGCAAACGGCTTTTTCTCCCCAGGCTGGCGCGCCTTGCGCCGCACCAGTTGCCAGGCAACCAGTGCCAAACCGGCACCGATAAACGTGCCGAGTACGTGATCCAGGCTGGTGGCCAGGGCCAGTGCGGCCAGCAGCTTGACGTCGCCGGCCCCGAACTGGCCGAGCACGTAGCCGGGCAGCGTCAGCAGCAGGACAACGACAAACGCCAGTGCGGCATCACTGCCGTGGGCGCCCAGCCAGGTCTGCCCGGTGGCCAGCAACCAGGCCAGCGCACAGGCGCCGGCCCCCAGCGTCAGCACGTTGGAAATTTGCCGTTCGCGGGCATCCTGCCCGGCGCACAGCGCCAGCCAGACAAGCAATGCAAGGCTATGTATAGGCAATTGGCCATCCCTGTTCAACGATCGGTTCTATGCTGTTACTCAGGACTCATCGTCAGGGTAGACGCAATCGATGAAAGCAGGCCCGGCAAAACGGCAGAAAGGCGCAGCGGCCATTGAGTTCGCAGCCGTGTTCATGATTTTTTTCGCCGTGTTCTACGGCCTGGTCAGCTACACCCTGCCCATGCTGATGCTGCAATCATTCAACCAGGCCAGCGCCGAGGCTGTGCGCCGCTGCGTAGCCCTGGACCCGGACAGCGCCAGCTACAGCACCGATGTGCAGAACCTGGCCCGCCAGGTCATCAGCCAGCAGTTGCAGTGGATGCCCTCTGCGTTCAACTTCCAGGCCGCCAGCGACGCCCAGGTGACCCTGGGCGCCGACAAGTTGCTGACCGTGACCATCAACTACCCCAAGACCAAATTGACCAACGTACTGCCGATGCTGGTACTGCCGCTGATCGGTGAAGTGCCGCAGCTGCCCGACCGCCTGCGGGCCGAAGCGAGCCTGCAGCTATGAGCGGCATGTTCGATCGTTGGTTGGGTGGCCAGGCTACCGAACAGACAGCGCCCGCCCCGCCAGCGGTGGGGCTGCAGCTGTGGCTGGATGATCAGGGGCAGGTACAGCGCCTGGCGGGGCCTTTGCGCACGGTGCTACCGGCTTGTGCACACAACGCTCCCCGCGTGCATGACTACTTGCAACGCCATAGCTGGCTAGTGCTTGAAGGGCCGCCTGCCGACTGGCAGGGGCAGCCGCTGGACCTGGATTTTACCACCGTACACGGCGCCGCCCTGCACACCCGGGGCTGGCTGATGCGACAGGCCGATGGTTGGCTGCTGCAACTGTTCGACATCGGCGACCTACTGGGCGAGCGCGAACAACAAGGCCAGCACCTGGCCCAGCAGCAACTGGCAACGCAGCTTGGCCGTGCCCTGCGTGACTGCGACCTGGAACGCCTGAAGCCGACCGTGGCCGAACAGTTGCAGCAGATGGCGGAGCACTGGCATGCCGGCTCGCTGCGCCTGATGCTGCCGGGCGATGCCGGTTGGTACACCTACGCTTGCAGCAACAGCGAATGGCCCTGGGCAGACGACGACCGCTTGCGCCCCTGGCTGCAAACGCTGTCACCGCGGGCCCGGGAAGTGGCTGCTGACAACCCCTTGTTGCAGCCATCGTGCGCCGGCTTGCCCTTGCTGGTCCTGCCCTACCTGCACGGTCATGCCGTTCAGGCCTGGTTGCTGTGCGCGGGGGCGCAACAGCCACCGGCCAGCGAAACAGTCAGCACCCTGCTGCAAGCGTTGATCGAGCCCCTGCTCAGCCGCCTGCGCCAGCACCAGTTGCAGCAACGCTCACATCACTTGAATGAACTGCAAAAGCAGTTGGGGGCAGGCTGCTGGTCATGGCCCTTGCAGGGGCCGCTGCAGTTCGACCCGGCCCTGGCCTTGCGCCTGGGGGTACCTTGTGAAGCCACTGCCGAACAGTGGCTGGGCCGGTTGCACCCTGCCGACCGTGAAGCCGCACGCATGGCGCTGGAGCAATTGCGCGAAGGCACTGCCCTGAACCTGAATGTGCGCCTGCTGCCGGCCGACAACCCGGCAAGCCCGCGCTGGTTGCAATGGGCAGGCCAGTTGCAAGGCCGTCAGGTACAGGGGTTCATGCTCGACATCACCGCACTGAAGGCCCAGGAACAACAGGCTGCGGCCGCTCGCGCCCGGCTCGAAAACCTGATCGCCAGTTCGCCCGCCGTCATCTACATCCAGCGCTACAGCGAGGGCGCTCTGCACAGTGAGTTTTTCAGCGCCAGCCTGACACCGCTGCTGGGCTGGGCGCCAGACAGCGAACAGGCCCGCCAACCCAGCCAGATGCTGCACCCCGAAGACCGCTGGTTGTGGCTGGAGCGCACCCGCACGTTGTTGCGCGACGGCCAGGTGCGCAGCCGCTACCGCCTGCGCGATCACCTTGGTGGCTACCACTGGGTACTGGACGAGGCCCGCCTGTTGCGTGACGACCTTGGCCAGCCTGTGGAGGCCGTGGGGCTGTGGCTGGATGTGAGCGAAGCGACCGAGGCGGCCGAGCGGGTACGTCAAAGCGAGGAGCGCTACCGGGTGCTGGTAGAAGACTCACCCGCCATCATCTGCCGCTATCGCCCAGACCTTGAACTGCTGTTCGGCAACCACCCGCTTGCCCAACAGCTGGAGTGCACAGCGCAACAATTGACGGGTATGAACCTTGGCCAGTGGCTGTCCGACACCCAGCGTACGGCCTTTCTCCAGCGCCTGGCGCGGTTGACCCCGGAGCAGCCGTTGGCCAGCGCCGAAATCTGCCTGCAATTGCCTGGGCGTAGAACAGCCTGGTGGGTATGGGCCGAGCGTGGCCTGTTCGATGAGCACGGCCAGTTGCAGGAAGTGCAGGCGGTGGGGCGCGACAATAGCGAAGTACGCCACAGCCAGCGGCAACTGCTGCAAGGGGCCAAGATGGCCACGCTGGGTGAACTGGCGACCGGCCTGGTGCATGAAATCAACCAGCCCTTGAGCACCATGCGCCTGGCGCTGGTAAACACCCTCAAGCGCCTGGAAAGCGGCGTGGTCGATGCCGAGTATGTGACGGGCAAGCTGCAACGCATCGATACCCAGGTCGAACGTGTTGCGCGCCTGGTCGAACATCTGCGCAGCTATGGGCGCCGCTCGGAAGTGGAGCAACAGGTTTTTGCCGCCTGGGTTGCGGTGCACGGTGCGCAGGGGTTGCTGGCGGAAGGGTTGAGCGGTAAAGGCGTGGCCTTGCACATCGAGGAACCCGACCTGTACCCGGAAGTGCTGGGCCATGAGGACCAGCTCGAACAGGTACTGATCAACCTGATGGTCAATGCCCGTGATGCGTTGCTCGAACGGCAGGTTGCCAAGCCGCGGATCCGCGTCAGCCAACGCGTGGAGGCGGGGCAGTTATGCCTGTTGGTGGAGGACAACGGTGGCGGCATCGACCCGCGCCTGTTGGAGCGTATCTTCGAACCCTTCTTCACCACCAAGCCCGCCGGCCTGGGCACCGGCCTGGGTTTGTCGGTCAGCCACAGTATTGTCGGGGCCATGGGCGGCAGGCTGGAGGCGCATAACAGCGACGAAGGTGCGTGCTTGCGGGTGTGGTTGCCGCTTTACAGCGCCAGCTGAGCGCGGCTGGAACAGGTGAGGTTGGCGCCGACTTCAGCGTTGACCAGGTCGATGCCCAATACCTTGAGCAGCACGTTGATTATTGGATCGAGCAACGGGCTGAGCAGGTTTTTGATCAGGGGATCGAGGATGCTTTTGACACCAGCGAGCACGTTACCGGCGATTACCAGCAGATCACCAAGACCGCTATTCACCGTGGGTTTATAGGCCTCAAGTTTAACACCAAGCAGTGTGTCGCTGAGACTGCCGACGACATTATCGTTGATCGTCCGCATGCTCAGGTAAGCGGAGGGTAGGCCGATATTGGGCGGAATATTCAGCGGTGCCTGAAATACGAGTGACTGCTCCTCCGCCCCCCTGCCAAGCACTTTGCTGTCTACCCTTAGACCAAGGCCGCCAGCAGCGTAAGGCACACGCGGTTCGCAAGTAGGGTTTACTAATCCCAACAGTGGTCGTGTGCAACGCTGCGTACCGATGTCGATCAATGGCAGTGCCTTAACCTTGCGTTTCTCCTTATTCACCAGTGTGTCGTCTAAGAAGAACGCTTCAGTGGGCGTGAAACGTCCGACTTCGATTTTGGCAACAGAGCTTTTAACCCGAACATTTAAACGCTTGGGTGCGCAACTGAAGGTGTCAGGCGACTGCGGGTTGAGCCAGGCGGTTGCTTCGGCAACCTCAAGACCGATATCTAGCTGAAGTTTTTCGGGTAAGAGGATGATATCGCTAAGAGTGCATGGTGCCCCCAGTGCACAAAATACAGATTCCAAAGTGCTGGCGAGGTTGAGGCTGAGCAAGTTGTTGAGCACATTGGTCAGAGGCGCGAGCAGTTTACTGAATTCATTCACCAACCCTACGACGCCGTTAAGTATTGGCAGGTCAAGCGAAATCATCGCCCGCACTTGAGCCGTATGAACAAGCAGCTCATCAGTGCGCGGATCACCGACTGCTGAGATCTGTTGAGGTTCTATCACTTTCAGCCGTAAACGGCCGTTGACCAGCCCAAGCACGCTGATCGGCAAGTCGGCGTAGGCTGCGCTCTTGCTATTAGCCAGCATGATCACACCCTGCACCAATTGCAGCAATTGGATGCTGGCGTCCAAGCCCGCCTTTGCTGTGCCGTTTTGAATATCGAGAATGTCCCCTAAATGCAACACTGTACTGTTGCTGGCACCCAGCGCGACTTGCCCCAAATTGCTCACCACATCGACTGCTGCACCGCTCTGCTGCAAAACCTTGACCGCCGCTTGTAACATCTTCTTGGCGGTGGCATCAGCCTTGAGCAACTGCTCGTAGTCGCCCACCTCCACGCCTACTTCAATAGCCAGCTTGTCGAGATACTTTAGTAAATTGATCTGTGTATCAGCGATCCCATTCCACCCTGCTACATCGAGCTGAACATCGCCGCCCAAAACCTTCAGTAGCTCATTGAGCAACGGCGATTGACGCGAATCGACCTTGGCCAGCGTGGTTCGAATGCTCAACATTGCCTGCGGCGGCATAGGCGACGACGCCACAGCATGCGCTTGCAAAGTCGTGGTAGCAGGTACGCCATTGCCCTGCGCCAGGCTGTACACCCCTGCCGCCACACTGGTCGCCACCGTGTTGCTCACATCTACCCGTATGGCTTCATTGCGATTGTTGTCACTGGTGAAGGTACGCAGGCTGTTGGCGCCGGTCTGCAAGTACCCGCAACTGGCCGTCAGCGGGTTGCTGGGAGCATGGCCGTTGCGTGTGGCGGCGACTCGGGCGATAGCCGTGGCTTGCGGCCCGCTGCCGGTGCACACGGCAAACTGGCCAGCCGCCTCCAGCGCCGACATGTCGGCAATGCGCTGCAGCTTGCGCTGCTCAAGGTAGAGGCGGCCGCTGTCGAGCACCACCAGCATGAACAACAGGGCAAGGCCCAAAGTAACCACCGCCATAAGGCCAATTGCGCCTCGCTGACGGGCAGCAGATGAGGGAACCACGGGCACTCCTTTGCCGGCCATTGGCCATGCATCGCGGCTGCGATTCAAGGAGTGTAGTCGCGGTAGTGGCTAATTGCCCGTCAGGAACAAACCTGGCAGAGGCCGGTCAATTTCTGCAGACACTCTTTGCAGGCACCTTATGCATGAATAACCCTTTCGACCGAATCAGCGCTGCATTCGCCCCGGAATATCGGGTCAACCTGAGCATTGCCAACCTCGACGGCAGCATCATGCTCACCCTCTCCGACGACGCCGGCGTAGTCGCCAAGCGCCTCATTACCCAGGCCCAGCGCAACGACCCTGTTCGCCTACAGCGGGTGATCGACAGCATTCGCCTGGGCCTGGCCATCGAACTCAGCCAGAACCCCATGCAGGTGCTGGCTGCGCTGACCCGCGACGCCCGTCACGAGCCGCGCCCCTTCCTGGCCAACTGAGGGCTACTTGCCCTCCTCTACTTCCTTGCCGTTGGCATCCAGCACCTTGGTCGACGGGTAGCGGTACGAGGCGTAGCGCACCACCAGGATCGAGAACGCCAGCAGCAGGATGCCCCCGCACAGGTACAACAGCCCTTCGTCCGGCGCCTTGTGGTGGGAGACATCGCCGATCAGCAGGCGGGTCAGCGCGGTAATCGCCACGTACAGCAGGAAGCGGATCGGCATGTGGTTGGTCTTGAAGTAGATGCCTACCATGGCCCCCAGCTCCAGGTAGATGAACAGCAGCAGGATGTCATCGACACTGATCCCGCCCTTGCCGAGCATGTCCAGGAAGGTGACCACCGCTGCATAGGCGGTGATTGCGCCGATGCCGAACAGCGCCAGGTAATGGAAGGCCTCGACGCACAGGTTGCCCAGCGAGTCGGCCGAACCATGCAGGCCCTTGCGTAGCTTGTCTGCCCATTTGATGTTCACGATGTTCCATTCCCCGATACGTCTTTAAGGATGATGCGTCACCGGTGTGACGCTTGTGCCATGCAGTTAAAGGGCCAGGCCCCTGGCTTGGAAGGCGGCCGATTGCCGCAGGGCACTTTGAGGCATGGTGGAGTGTGTGGAGGCTGCTGGGTGTTCGGCGTGAATGTTTCGGCGTCTGTGAGATCGAGCGCCGCCCGCGCGGCGCATCGCGAGCTGGCGCTCGCTCCTACGTTTGTTTCGGGCCAGTTATGCCTGTGAGATTTGCGCGCGAATGCCTTGGCGCATGTCTCGATATCGCGTCGAACAAACAAGGCGGTCGCGCGCGTCTGGCGCAGGCGATACTGGCCCGAAACAAACGTAGGAGCGAGCGCCAGCTCGCGATGCGCCGCGCGGGCGGCGCTCGATCTCACAGGCGATAAAGATGTTGTGCCCAACACCACGCTACAATTTCTGCTTGCGAACCAACCAACATTGCCATTACTGTACACCCATACAGTAAACCGCAACACAACCAGCAAAAAGGCATAGAGGTGATGAATGGCCGTCGAAGTGGTGTACCGCAGCAGCCGCGACCCGGAGCGCTTGTTCATGGATAAGGCCGAAGCAGACCGTCACGACAAAATGCTCGAACTGGCCGAGCGGCTGGCCGAAGTGCTGCACAAGGCAGTGCCATCGCTGACTGAGCAGCAGGTTGAGGAAGCCGGTATCTACATGGCCAAGAACCGCGATGTGTTCGCCCGGGCGTTCAAGAGCCAGCCGGATGCGTTGGCCGAATTGCTCGAAGCGCCTGCAGCAGAGTAATTACCTGCACTGGCCTCATCGCCGGCAAGCCAGCTCCCACAGGGATATCACAGGTTCTGAAAATGGTGATATCCCTGTGGGAGCTGGCTTGCCGGCGATAGGGCCAGTGCAAGCAGCACAAATCCCATCAGCCATACAACAACCGCTCCGCCAACATCTGCGCCACCCGCGCCGGCGAACGCTTTTCCGCCTGGGCATGGCCAAACACTTCGGTCAGCCGTGAAGGTATTCGCGCCAGGTGCGCGGTGATGGTGCCCGGGTCTGCGCCACGATGTGTCAGCGCCACGTATATCAGCCCTCCGGCGTTGATCACGTAGTCGGGCGCATACAGTATCCCCCGCGACTCCAGCTGGTCGGCCACCTGCAAGGTGGTCAGCTGGTTGTTTGCCGCCCCTGCCACTGCCGCACAACGCAGTTGCATCACACTCTGCCCGTTCAGCACCGGCCCTACGCCGCAGGGTGCAAAGATGTCGCAGGGGGTGCTGATCAACGCATCGTTGGTCACAGGTTTTGCATCGAACTGATCCACCGCCAGCCGCACCCGCCCAGGGTCTAGGTCGCTGACCAGCAGCTCCGCCCCCGCTGCATGCAGTTGTTCGGCCAGGGCATAGCCCACATTGCCCAGCCCTTGCACCGCCACCCGCAAGCCTTCGAGGTTGTAGCTGCCCAACCGCGCGTAGGATGTGGCGCGAATACCGGCAAATACCCCCATCGCCGCATGCGGCGAGGGATCACCCGAGGCGGTGGTGCTGGTTACATGGGGAGTGCTCTGGGCAATGCAGTCCATGTCCAGGGTCGAGGTGCCGCTGTCCACGGCAATGATGAAGCGCCCATCCAGGGTATCGATGAAGCGGCCGAATACCTCGAACAGCGCGGCGCGGTTTTCCACATGCGGGTTGCGCATGATCACCGCCTTGCCGCCACCCAGCGCCAAGCCCGCCAGTGCAGCCTTGTAGCTCATGCCCTGGGCCAGGCGAATGGCGTCGGTCATGGCGCTTTCGTCATCGGCATAGGGCAGGTAGCGGCAACCGCCCATGGCCGGGCCCAGTTGCTCACTGTGAATCGCCACAACCGCTTTCAGGCCCGTAGCCGGGTCATTGAACAGGTGCAGGGACTGGGTACGGGTGCTTTGCATCAGTGCGAACATCGACAGGCCCCCCATGAGGTGCTTTCTCCAGTATAGGCACGGCCCCGACGCTGGCGCCGCCGCCGGACCACTGGACGAAACCACGCGCCACGGCTAATACTCAAGCGTGTGTGGAGAAGCCCCCATGAAGCCACGTCAAGCCTGCCTGGCCTGCCTGGAACGCGAGCCTGTCGCCCTGCTGGAAGCCGCATTGTGGATTGCCGCCGAGCACGACCGAAGTGTCGACCCCGCGGCCAGCCTTGCCTCGCTGCACGCCCTGCAACGGGAAATAAGTACCAACTTGCCGATGCTACCGCTGTGCGAACTGGCCCAGCCGCTGCTGCGCCAGCTTAATGCGCTGGGCTTCCAGCAGGATGAATACCACCCCCTGCGCCCGCAGGCGGCGATGATGGACAAGGTGCTACAACGCCGCCGTGGCCAACCGCTTACCCTGGCCATCCTTGCCCTGGAGCTTGCCGCGCGCCTGGCCATTCCGCTGGAGGGGGTGGGCTTCCCTGGCCATTTCCTGCTGCGCGTGCCGGGTGCCGACCACCTGCTCGACCCCTGCGGTGGCCGGCGCCTGTACCCCAACGATTGCCGTGAGCTGCTGGCCCGCCAGTTCGGCCCACACGTTGCGCTGACGGCAGAGCACATGCGCACTGCCAGCCCGCTGCAAATGCTGCAACGCCTGTCACGCAACCTACGCCAGCTGCACATCAGCAACGATGACCACCTGGCCGCCTTGATCGATGCCGAGCGGATCATGCAGTTGGGCCCGGTACAGGTCAGCGACTACGTAACCCGCGCATCGCTGTACCAGCATCTGGATTGCCCGCAGGCCGAGCGCTTCGACCTGGAGCATGCATTACTGCTGACGGACGACCCGGTCCAGCGCCTGAAGCTGTCCGAACGTATCGGCAAGCTTCCGACGGCGAACCGTTCGCTTCACTGAGCCGGGCTGTCCGGCTGCTGTGCAGGGTGGGCCTTGGCGAACGCCGGGTGACCGGCCGCCAGTGCGGCAACCCGAAGGATACGCGGGAAGCCGCCCAGGTCGATGTTGAAACGTTCGGCGGCATACAGCTGTGGAATCAGGTACACATCCGCCAGCCCCGGTTGGTCACCGAAACAATAGCCATGATCACCAATCAGTTGCTCCACCGCCGCCAGGCCCTGGCTGATCCAATGGCCGATCCACTGGTTGACCTGGCCCTCGTCCTGCCCGGCCTGGCGCAGCCGGTTGAGTACACTGACGTTATGCAACGGATGAATGTCGCAACCGATGATTGCAGCCACGCCACGTACCTTGGCGCGGTCCTGTGCCGCAGCCGGCAGCAGTGCCGGCTGTGGATAAACCTCTTCCAGGTACTCGATGATCGCGGGTGACTGCACCAGCAATTCACCGCCATCAGTGCGCAAGGCCGGTACGCGGCCCTGCGGGTTGACGGCAACATAGCCCGCCCCGCGCTGCTCACCCTGCAACAGGTTGACCGGCAGGGACTGGTAAGCCAGCCCCTTCAGTGCCAGGGCAATGCGCACCCGGTAGGACGAGGTGGAACGGTAATAGGTGTACAGCTCCATACCCGCCCCTCCTCAGTTGGCCGCAATGACCGTGCCGCGGCATTCGCCGAAGCCGATGCTGGCCACGCCGTCAAGCGTGCAGCGGGCACGCAGGATAATTTCGTCGCCGTCTTCAAGGAACTTGCGCACCTCGCCGTTGGCCAGTTCCACCGGCAGCTTGCCGCCTTCGGTGATCTCCAGCAGGCTGCCGAACGAACCTGCCGTCGGGCCCGACAGCGTGCCCGAACCAAACAGGTCGCCCGGCTGCAGCTGGCAGCCGTTGACGCTGTGGTGCGCTACCAACTGCGCTACCGTCCAGTACATGTTGCGAGTGTTGCTCAGGGCAAGGCGATGCGGGGCAATACCCTGCTCACGCATGCGCTCGGTCAGCAGCAACACTTCAAGTTCGATATCGAATGCACCGGCGGCCTGGTCGCGCTTGTCCAGCAGGTACGACAGGGGCTGCGGGTCGCCTTCAGGGCGTGCCGGCTGGGCGCAGCGGAATGGCTCCAGCGCTTCGGCGGTGACCACCCAGGGCGAAATGGTGGTGATGAAGCTCTTGGACAGGAACGGCCCCAACGGCTGGTATTCCCACGCCTGGATGTCGCGTGCCGACCAGTCGTTGAGCAGGCACAGGCCAGCCACGTGCTCGGCGGCGTCGCCTATCGCAATCGCCTGGCCCATGTCATTGCCCTGGCCAATCCAGATGCCCAGCTCCAGTTCGTAGTCCAGGCGCGCGCACGGGCCAAAGCTCGGCTCAGTATGGCCAGCCGGCAGGGTCTGGCCCTTGGGGCGGCGCACATCGGTGCCGGACGGGCGAATGGTGGAGGCGCGGCCGTGATAACCGATCGGCACGTACTTGTAGTTGGGCAGCAGCGGGTTGTCGGGCCGGAACAGCTTGCCCACGTTCTTGGCGTGCTCGATGCCTACGTAGAAGTCGGTGTAGTCACCGATCTGCGCTGGCACATGCAGCTGGCAGGCGCTGGCAGGGTACAGGGCAGCGTTCAAGGCCGCCTGGTGTTCGCTGTGCTCGCCAAGCAGCACCTGCAAGCGCTCGCGAAGCGCCACACGGGCAGTGCGGCCCAATGCGAAGAATGCGTTCAGCGCCCCGCCACGGGTGGCTTCGACGGCAGACTTGGCGGCACCGTCAAACAGGCCGGCGGCCAGCACCGCCTCCAGGTCCAGGATCGCGTCACCGATGGCCACGCCACAGCGCCTGGCTTCACCCGGCCGGCTGAAGATGCCCAACGGCAGGTTCTGCAGCGGGAAGTCGCTGTGCCCGTTGGCGTGCTCGACCCAGCTACGGGCATTGGCAGTGTGGTTCATGGGTTATCTCCGGTTCGGGTTGAAGGTGCTCGGCAAGGTGGCCCAGCAACTATCGTAGTCGGCCTGCAATTGCGGGCATTCGAGGGCCTGCAGGCTCGGGCGCAGCACTTGGCTGGTCTCGAACATGAAGGCCATGGTGTTGTCGATCTTGTGCGGCGCCAGGTCGGCGGCAATGGCTTTTTCGCAGGTTTCGGCATCGGGGCCATGGGCGCTCATCACCCCGTGCAGCGAGGCGCCACCGGGCAGGAAGCCTTCGGCCTTGGCATCGTAGGCACCGTTGATCAGGCCCATGAACTCGTTCATCAGGTTGCGGTGGAACCATGGCGGACGGAAGGTGTTCTCCGCCACCATCCAGCGCGGCGGGAAGATCACGAAGTCCATGTTGGCCAGGCCATGCACGCTGGTGGGCGAGGTCAGCACAGTGAAGATGGACGGGTCAGGGTGGTCGAAGCTGACGGTGCCGATGGTGTTGAAGCGGCGCAGGTCGTATTTGTACGGCACGTTGCTGCCGTGCCAGGCAACCACATCCAGCGGTGAGTGCTGCAGTTCGCAGGCCCAATGCTCGCCCAGGAATTTTTGCACCAGTTGCACCGGCCCTTCGGCCTCTTCGTAGTGCGCTACCGGGGTGAGGAAGTCGCGCGGGTTGGCCAGGCCGTTGCTGCCAATCGGGCCCAGGTCCGGAATGCGCAGCGGCGCACCGTGGTTTTCAGCGATATAGCCGCGGGCCTGGCTGTCGAGCAGTTCAACGCGGAACTTCATGCCGCGTGGAATCACCGCGATTTCCAGCGGCTCGACCTCCATCACGCCCAATTCAGTGGCAATGCGCAGGCGCCCCTGTTCCGGCACCAGCAGCAGTTCACCATCGGCGTTGAAGAACACCCGCTCCATCGAGCGGTTGGCGCGGTAGATGTAGATGCTCACGCCAGCCGGTTTTTCCGCTGCGGCGTTGGCCACCATCGGCAGCCAGCCTTCGATGAAGTCGGTGGGCTCTGCAGGAATCGGCTGGGGGCTCCAGCGCAGGCGGTTCGGGTTGATGGCACCCAGCGGCCCGGTCAGCGGTTGACGCGCCAGGCGCTCGAAGCGCGGGTGCAACGCCGACGGGCGAATGCGGTACAGCCAGGTACGGCGCAGCTCGCTGCGGGCCATGGTGAACGCCGTGCCCGAGAGCAGCTCGGCATACAGCCCATAAGGCGCCTTCTGTGGCGAGTTCTGCCCGACCGGCAGGGCCCCTGGCAGTGCTTCGCTGGCAAATTCGTTGCCGAAGCCGCTGAGGTAAGGAAGGTCGGGTGAGGTGTCGCGATTCATCGATGCCTCCGGGCTCTGGCCGAGCCGTTGCTGGCAGCTGGCTGCTGGCCCGGTGTGGGGTGACAGCGCGTCTGCATTGTTTTTATCGTAATCGAATTACGAATAACGTAATTTGCTACGCGCCTGGCGTCAAGCTATAAAGGCGCGACTCGAAGAATCCGGAAGAAGATGTCCATGGCCAAAGCCAGCTCCCCCGCCGACAACGGCAAGCAGAAAGTCCGCTCGGCGGAGGTCGGCACCGACATCCTCAAAGCCCTTGCCGAACTCTCCCCTTCCACCTCGCTGTCACGCCTGGCCGAGCATGTGCAAATGCCAGCGAGCAAGGTGCACCGTTACTTGCAGGCGCTGATTGCCAGCGGCTTTGCCGAACAGGATGCTGCTACCAACCATTACGGCCTTGGCCGCGAAGCCTTGCGGGTGGGGCTGGCGGCGCTGGGCAGCATCGATGTATTGAAGATTGCCGCGCTGCCGTTGTCGCAACTGCGCGACGAGCTCAACGAGAGCTGCTTCATTGCGGTGTGGGGCAACCAGGGTGCGACCGTGGTCAGCATTGAGCCGGCGGTGCGTGCAGTGACCGTGGTTACGCAGATGGGCTCGGTGCTGCCGCTGCTCACCTCGTCCACAGGCCTGGTGTTCGCCGCCTACCTGCCCGAGCGCGAGACCGTGGAATTGCGTGACCGGGAGCTGGCCACCTTGCAGCAAGGTGCCGATGATTATCAGGCGGTACTGGCGGGCATTCGCGAACGTGGCCTGCACCATGTGCACGGGCTGCTGATGCCGGGCGTGGATGCGCTTTCGGCGCCCGTGTTCAATGCCATGGGGCAGATCGCTGCGGTGATGACCGTGGTCGGGCCGACGTCGATTTTTCACGCCGACGAACATGGGCCGGCGGCGCAACGGCTGCTGGCGGCAGCGCAGGAAACCAGCTGGCGCATGGGCTATTCGCCGGCCGCCTGAGCGCCTGCGGCACTATTGCCCGATACGTAAAGGTGAATGTCATAAGCGGCTATTTTTCCCACAGGATCAAGCGCTTATTCTTAACTCACTGGCACGGCATGAAGGGCTCTTCCCCCCCGCTCTTCAGGCCTGCGAGGTTCACCGACGTAGATTTTGAAGCTCCTTGATCTGACGTCTCGATTGGCCGCTGCGGCTTGCAGCGGCCTTTTTTTTTTGCCCTGAATTATCTTCTGCCTGTGCTGGCCTCTTCGCGGGCTTGCCCGCTCCCACAGGGATACCACCAGGCCTGAGGGCAGTGATATCCCTGTGGGAGCGGGCAAGCCCGCGAAGAGGCCGGCGCAGGCAACACAGATTTCAACCCAGCGGGTACTTCTGCAAGTTGGCCATCATCTGCTGCAGCGCCTGCAAACTGTCCTGCGGGTGCACCGCCCCCTCAAAATCACCAATCCGCGCCCAGTTCTGCGCCACCTGCTCGGGGGTAAATCCTTCACGCGGATCAAAGCCCACCCCCAGGCTGCGCTCCCAGCGCACCTTGCCTACCCAACCGCCCCCCACCTCGAACAACTCCCCGGTGCCTTGGGACTGCTCGCTCCCCAGATACACCACCAGCGGGCTGACCAGTTCCGGTTTGAGCCGCTCGAAGACCTGCACAGGGATCAGCCCTTCGGTCATGCGGGTGCCTCCCGTGGGGGCAATGGCGTTCACCAGGATGCCGTGCTTGCGCCCTTCGATCGCCAAGGTGCGGGTCAACCCGTACAGGCCCAGCTTGGCCATACCGTAGTTGGCCTGGCCGAAGTTGCCGTAGATGCCAGAGGTGGAAGCGGTAAAGATCACCCTCCCCCAGTTCTGATCGCGCAGATGGGGCCAGGCGGCGCGGGTGACTTTGAAGGCCCCTTCGACATGCACCTGATACACCTGCTCCCAGTCGCTGTCGTCCATCTTGTGGAAGGTCTTGTCACGCAGGATGCCGGCATTGTTCACCAGCACATCCACACGGCCAAAGCTGTCCAGCGCCTGCTCGACAATACGGGCGCCCTGGCTCACCGAGTCATGGTTGGCGATGGCAATGCCACCGGCTGCGCGGATCTCTGCCACCACCCGGTCGGCAGCCGAAGCACTGGCACCTTCACCGTGGGTAGAACCGCCAAGATCATTGACCACGACTTTGGCCCCACGCGCGGCAAACAGCAGCGCATGGGCACGGCCCAGGCCACCGCCGGCTCCGGTAACGATCACCACGCGATCTTGCAGACGGACAGGCTCACTCATGCTCATGGCTCCAGGCAAGTTCAGGTCAGCCGAGTGTCCGCCGCCAGCGGCAGGCGGACAATCAAGCTCACGCAGGCTGAATGCCTGGCAATAACGCAGGGCGATGAGGCCCGGTCAGGACCACGCTACCTTCTGCGGGTAATAGTTCAGCGGTTGGTCACGAAAGGCCAGGTAGTGGCGCAGCACCTGTACGGGCGCTTCGGTGTGCGGGTAGTGGCCAATACCCTGCAACTGCACGGTGTCCGGCTCGGGCACCAGTTGCCGGTAACGCTCCAGCATGTGCCCACCGGAAAGCGGGTCGACCACACCATTGATGAAACGCAGTGGCACGCCCTTGCGCTGCATCGCCCCGACCCAGCGTTCGCGGTGCAACCTGCGCTCGGGCATGTAGCCCACCAGCTTGTGCAGGATACGCGTGCCCCGGTTGGCGGCGATCAGGCTCCAGAAATCATCCAGGGCACTTTCACTGGGGTGGGTGCACGGGCCGTACACCTGGGTCACGTTGCGCACCAGGTCGTCACGCCCGAACGAGCGGCCCACCAGCCAGCCGAACCGGCTGAGCAGCAGCTTCTGGATCAGCAGCATGCGGCAGCTTTCCGGGAACAACCCACTGTTGAGGAACACGCAACTGGCAATGTCGGCGTACTGTTCATGGTGCCGCGCCAACAGCTCTTGCGCCACGCTGCCGCCGTAGTCGTGGGCCAGCAGGTGCACCGGCTGGTCAACCTGTAAATGGCCGAGCAGGGCCTGCTGCAAGTCGGCTTGTTCCATCAGGCTGTAGGCGTGATCGACAGGTTTGGCCGAGTCACCAAAGCCGAGCATGTCGCACGCGATCACCCGGAAGCGTTGGGTCAAGGGCCCCCACAGGTAGTGCCAGTCCCAACTGGCCGTGGGGAAGCCGTGTAACAGAAGCAGGGGCTCTCCTTGCCCTGCGGTCCAGTAGCGGATGCTCTGGCCCCGGAAGTCGAAACTTTGGCCCCGGGTACGCCAGACGCACAATGGAATTTCGGCCATAGGCATCAGAAGTAACCCGGTGAAGTAACAGGGAGGGAATAGGGCAAGGCTGCGGTCATTGCATGTCACCTCGGCACATACATGTGCTCTCTATGTCGAGGCAAATTCTAGCCAGCAGCCCGAAGGCTGGAACTTGCGTTGCCAGCCAGCTTGATGACTGTGCGAGTCAGTGGCACGAACGGTCAGAGCAGCATGGCCAGCAGCGGCGCCGCGAACAGGTTCAACAACCCGGTCAGGACCATGACCAGGCCGGCCACCGAGCCTTCTTCGCGGCCGACCTCTTGTGCCCGGCTCACCCCTGCGCCATGCGCACCCACGCCGAACAGCGCGCCGCGTGCCAACGGTGTGCGTAGCGGCAACCAACGCAGCAGCACACCGCCGAACATGGCGCCGAGCACGCCGGTAAACATCACGAACACTGCCGTCAGTTCCGGTATCCCGCCCAGGTCATGGGCCAATGGCATGGCAAACGGCGTAGTGATCGAACGCGGCACCAGCGACAAGCTTGTCGCGCTGTCCAGCGCCAGCAGGTGCGCCAGCCCCCATGAGCTGGCGATTGAGGCACTGCTGCCGGCCACCATGCCCACCATCAGTGCCGGCCAGTGGCGCGCCAGCATCGCCCGCTGCTGCCAGATCGGCACCGCAAAGGCCACGGTTACCGGGCCGAGCACGCTCATCAACCAGTGGGTGTTGCGCGCATATTCGGCATAGGCCGTGTGCAGCGGCACCGCCACCGCCAGCAACAGCACGGGTACCAGAATCAGCGGTGACAGCAGGTAACGCCCGCTGCGCCGGTACAGCCAGCGGCTGCCCAGGTAAGCCAGCAACGTCAGGGCCAGCCAGAACAGCGGCATGGGCTCAAGGCTCATGGCGCAGGCTCCAGCGGCACACCAGTTCCACGGTGAGTGCGGTTACGACCATGACCATCAGCGTGCTCACGGCAATCACCAGCAAGATGCGCCAGCCCTCATCGCGGATCAGCGCGCCGTAGTCGAGCAAGCTCATCAGTGCCGGAATGAAGAACAGCAGCATTTCGGCCATCAACCAGCCGGCACCCAGTTGCAGCATGGCCGGTTTGAGCGCACCCGAGGCAAACAGCATCAGCAACAGCGCCAAGCCCATCACGCCACCGGGGATTGGCCAGCCCAGCCACGTGGCAAGTTTGCCGCCAAGCAGGAACAAGGCACAAAGAATCGCCAGTTCGACGAGCAGCCGCAGGGCTTTTTTCAGTAACGCGGGTTTCATGGTGGGGTTCCTCGACAGGCCCTCATTTTAAGATTCGGCTGCCTAGGCCAGAAGCGAATTGTTAGACTAATCGCCATTCCAGAATGGAATTCAGGCTATGGAATTCAAACAGCTGCGCAGCTTTATCGAAGTGGTTCACCGCGGTGGTTTTACCCAGGCGGCGCAGACGCTGCACATCAGCCAGTCAGCCGTTAGCAAACAGGTGGCCCAGCTGGAGCAAGATGTGGGCCAGCCGCTGCTGGAGCGCCAAGCCTCGCAGCTGCACCTGACGGCTGCCGGGCGCATCGTGCTGGAGCGCGGTGAAGCCCTGCTACGCCAGCGTCAGGCGCTGCTGAGCGAACTGGATGACCTCAGCCAGATGGAGCGCGGTGAACTGCGCCTGGGTTTGCCGATGCTGGGCAGTGATGCCTTGTTCGCTGGGTTGTTCGCCGAGTATCGGCGGCGCCACCCGAACATTGCGATCCAGTTGCTCGAAGGCGGCAGCCGTAGCGTCGAGCAGGCGGTCAGAAGTGGCGAGCTGGAACTGGGTGGCAGCCTGACACCCGGCGACGATGGGTTCGACTACCAGCCATTTTGCAACGAACCGCTGGACGCCCTGCTACCGGCTGGCCATGCCTTGGCGGACTTGGACGGGGTGAGCCTGGGGCAACTGGCCGATACGCCGTTCCTGCTGTATCAGCGCAGCTTCGTGCTCAATGACCGGCTGCTGAAGGCGTGCCAGCTGCAAGGGTTTACCCCGAAGGAAGGCGGGCGCAGTGGCCAGGCGGATTTTTTGGCGGCGCTGGTGGCGGCAGGCCAGGGCGTGGTGTTGCTGCCCCGGGTGGTGGCAAAAGCGCTGGAGCGCCCTGGGGTGGTGCGTTTACCGCTGCGCTCGCCGCAAGACCTGCGCTGGGATATAGCGTTTATCTGGCGGCGCGGGGCCTACCTGTCGCGCGCGGCGCAGGCGTGGTTGGCGTTGTTGCGCGAGTGGCCGGTTTCTGACAGCAAGGATTGAACTGGCCTTGCTGGCCTCTTCGCGGGCACGCCCGCTCCCACAGGGATATCCACTGCCCTCAGGTTTGGTGATTTTCCTGTGGGAGCGGGCGTGCCCGCGAAGAGGCCGGGTCAGGCTGCGGACATGGATCAGGCTTTCAATACTGCGGCCAACTCAGCCAACCAAGGCTCTGCATCGGCCTCCGGGGTCACCGTCTCGCTCGCATCCAGGCGCAGCATCGGCTGCACCTCGCGCACACCCAATTCGGCAAACAACTCGCGCATCTGCTCGCCACCACCGCAATAGGTATCGCCATAACTGGAATCACCCAGCGCAATCACCGCACCCGGCAGGCCACGCCAGGCGGCTGGCAGGGTGTCGCGAATGGCGCAGAACAGCGGCATCAGGTTGTCCGGCAGTTCGCCCATGCCAGTGGTCGAGGTCACGGCCAGCAAGGCGTCAGGGGCAAAACCTTCAAGATCCTGCAGGGTGGCACGTGCAGCATGCCAGGCCTCCAGGCCTGCCGCCTTGAGCAGCGATTCGGCGTGACGGGCGACTTCTTCGGCGGTGCCATAGACCGATCCGGAAATAATGGCGACTTTCATCGGGTAGAGGATTCCGAAACTGAGTGAAAACGTAGGATACTAGCATCCAGCGCTGGCAAAAGGCCGCCTCTACCAAAGTCGCCGTCTTCAGCCCCTCTTTGCCCAATGGCCCGAACATGATCAACGCGCAATTACTGCAATCAATGGTCGATGCGTCCAATGACGGGATCGTGGTCGCCGAACAGGAAGGCGACGACAACATCCTGATCTATGTGAACGCCGCCTTTGAACGCCTGACCGGCTACAGCCGCGATGAGGTGCTGTATCAGGACTGCCGCTTCCTGCAGGCCGCAGACCGTGACCAGCTTGGCCGTGCCCGCATCCGCAAGGCCCTGGCCGAGGGCCGCCCATGCCGTGAAGTGCTGCGTAACTACCGCAAGGATGGCAGCGCCTTCTGGAACGAATTGTCGATCACCCCGGTTCGGCGCGACGGCGAACAGCGCACCTATTTCATCGGTATCCAGAAAGACGTCAGCCGCCAGGTCGAACTGGAACGGGAGCTGGCTCAACTGCGCGCTCGTCCGAAACCCGACGAACGCGTCTGAACCAAGTTCGCCACGCACGGTCAATCCCGATGAAGAAATCGCCACCAACGAGTTCGATCATGCAAGCAGATGCGCTTCTGACCCAGGCCGAGCTGGATTTCATCCAGAACATGCAGCATTCGCCGCAACTGAACCTGGCCGACTCCATGTCGAGCCTGCTGGTCAATGGCGATCGCCGCATTCAAAGCTTGCTGACCCGCTTGGTGGCCAACGAACAGGTAACCCTGCAGGCCCAGTTCAACAACCAGCAGATCAGCTTCCCGCTGCAACTGGTGGAAGATGAATTCCACGCCCTGCACCTGCAACTGGGCTCACCGGAAATCTACGAAGACGGTCCCATGCTGCGCCCCTGGCGCCTGTCGATGGACCGGCCCAGCCCGCTGCTTGATAGCTTTGATCAGGAAAGCGGCCTGTGGGTTCGCGACATTTCGTTCAAAGGTGTACTGCTGGAATTACGCGGCTTGCAAGCGGCGCCGTCGCGCTTCGAGTTGCGCTTCGCCCCGGACGGCATCAGCCCGATCGAGCTGCATGGCGTATTGGGTCGGCGTATCGGCCCGGACCTGGCGGCCTACGACCTCAGCCAAAGCCCGGCCGAAGAAATCGAGCGCCTGCGCGACTATATCCTCCAGGCCCATCGCCGGGCCCACCCCGACCTGCACACTCAGGTGTCGAGCTGACCGGCCAGAAACTGCCGCAACCGCTGACGCATCACACTGCCCTGCGCACCCAGGCAGGCAATCGGGCTGCCTGCCAGGTTTTCCTGTGCCACTTCCGACGCTTCACCGGCCAGCAACAGCGGGCAATGCAACCCTGCCGCCAAACGCACCAGGCGCCGGCAGACCTCAGCCGTGGGCGCCTGGTGCGATAACAGCACCAGGGCGTCCGGCCTCAGGCGCTCACAGGCCAGTGCCAGCTCCAGCAGCGGCTGCCCGGCCGCCAGGGTTGTCACGCCAACGTCGTCGCTGCCCAGGGTCAGGCCGGCCACCAGTAACTCCAGTTCATGACGCAGCCCCGGCAGCGGTGCCAACAGCACGGTGCGGCTGCGTGGCGCATGGGCCAGTTGCATGCGGGCAAACACCCGGCCGCGCAGGAACTGGTCGAGGAACAGCCACTCGCTGGTCTGCCCGTAGTCGCCCTGCCCGGCTGCCAGGTCGTGCCACACGGGCATGAACACCTCGGCGAACACCTGGTCCAGGGCATTGGCAGCAAATACTTCGTCGAACAGCCTGTCCAGGCCGGCCACATCGAAGCGTTGCAGCGCCTGGCGAATCTGCTGCTGCCAGCGCGGCCAAGCGTCGGTTGTGTCACCCGCCTGCCCGGCCAGGGCATGGCCGCGAGCGATAATGCTGCCGACTTTACTGACTGCCACACCACGCTCCAGCCAGCCGAGGATGCGCCGGATGTCGTCGATATCAACCTGGGAATACAGGCGGTGGCCACTGTCGGTGCGGGTTGGCCGGATCAGCCCATAGCGGCGCTCCCAAGCGCGCAGGGTCACGGCATTGACATCCGTCAGGCGGGAGACCTCACGGATCGGAAACAGCTCCTGCTGATCAAGCGCTTGCTCGATCAGCCGATTACGTCCCTGTTCGTTCATCTGCACGGTTTACCCTGGGTGCGGAAGTTGAACGCGCATTCTACTACGACGACACCGGTCGCAGGGTGCAACCGTTTGCCGCCTGATTATTCGCCGAACATTGCACATGCGCGATAATGCGCGCCCGATTCTTGCATGCACGCCTGCGTTGCCCACCACCCCGGGCCACGCAGCCAAAGGGGCCAGCTACCCGCCAGCCCCGTTGCCAGGAGATACACGATGTCTACCCCACCCGTCACCCTGATGGTGTCGCGCCGCGCCGCCCATGGCCGCTACCAGGACCTGCTGGCCTGGTTGCATGAAGGCGAACAGCTGGCCACCGACTTCCCCGGCTACCTCGGCTCGGGCATCCTTGCCCCGCCCAGCGATGGCGACGAATTCCAGATCATCTTCCGCTTCAGCGACGAGCCCACCCTGCATGCCTGGGAGCATTCGGCCTCGCGCCGCGCCTGGTTGCAACGTGGCAACGGCCTGTTCGAGCGCCCCAAAGAGGCGCGCGTCAGCGGTATCGACGACTGGTTTGGCACCAATACGGTGCAAAAACCACCACGCTGGAAGCAAGCGGTGGCTATCTGGCTGGCCTTCTTTCCGGTTTCGCTGGCGTTCAACCTGCTGTTCAGCCACTGGCTGGCGCCACTGGACATGGTGCCACGGGTACTGATCAGCACCCTGGCCCTGACGCCAGTAATGGTGTACCTGTTCATCCCGCTGTCCACGCGGCTGCTGGCCAACTGGCTACATGCCTCACCGGCCACCGCTGGCGCCTTGCGCAGCCGCTGAGGCCAGGCCATACAACAGGGAAACAGTTCGGGTATGCTGGGCGGCAATCAAAGGACAGACAGTTGACCGCCCCGAACATGAACAGCCCCATTCTCGTTACCGGAGCCAGCCAGCGCGTCGGGCTGGCCCTGGCCCTTGAACTGGCACAGGCCGGCCATACGGTGGTCAGTGCCAGCCGCAGCGTCCAAGCACAGACGGCCCACCCGAACATCGTGCAGTTCCAGGCCGACCTGTGCCAGGCGGCCGACCGCCAGGCCCTGATCGACCACCTGCACAACCATTACGACGGCCTGCGCGCCATCATCCACAATGCCTCGCTGTGGCTGGACGACGGCCTCGACAACCTCGAGACCATGTTCCGCCTGCACGTCGAAGCGCCCTACCACCTCAACCTGGCCCTGGGTGACCTGCTGGCCAAGGTGGATAAAGCCGACATCATCCACATCTGCGACGAAACCTCATCGCGCGGCAGCAAAAGCCACATCGGCTACGCCGCCACCAAGGCCGCGTTGCAGAACATGGTGCTGTCGTTTGCCGAAAAATATGCGCCCAAGGTGCATGTGAACGGTATCCTGCCCGGGCTGCTGATCCTCAAGGAAGGGGGCGATGAAGCCTACCGCCAGCAAACCCTGAAAAAGGCCTTGCTGGAATTCGAACCCGGCGCCGGCCCACTGATCGAGACCGTCAAGTACCTGCTCGCCAGCCAGTACAGCACCGGCAGCCAGGTGGTCATCAACGGTGGCCGCCACCTGAAGAACCGCATGACCTGAGAGACGCCCATGACCCCACAGCAACAGCTCGAACTCGAAGCCGCCGCGTTCCGGCGCCTGGTCGAACACCTGCAAAACCGCACCGACGTACAGAACATCGACCTGATGAACCTGTCCGGTTTCTGCCGCAACTGCCTGTCCAAGTGGTACAAGGCCGCGGCCGACGAGCGCCAGCTCGACCTGAGCCTGGATGACGCCCGCGAAGCGGTGTACGGCATGCCCTACGCCGAGTGGAAAGCCCAATACCAGAAAGAAGCCAGCGCCGATCAACAAGCGGCGTTCGAAAAAGGAAAACCTCGTGACTGATCTGAATACCCTGCGCGCCAGCCTGGCCGGCGGCCAACATGTATTTGCCGACACCCTGGCGTTCATTGCCGACAACTACAGCTACCAGCCTCAGGCGTTCAACAATGGTGGTGTGGAGAATGCTGCCGGGCAGAACGAAGGTTCGTGCAAGACCCTGGGCCTGGCACTGCTGGAAGGGCTGAGCGATCAGGAAGCGCTGCTGGCCTTTGGCGAGCATTACCGTGATGTGGTTGCCACGCCTGAGGGCAGCGACCATGGCAATATCCGTGCGCTGATCAAGCATGGGCTGGCTGGGGTGAAGTTTGTTGAGTTGCCGCTGTCGCGCAAGGCTTGAGATAGCCGGGGCCGCTTTGCGGCCCATCGCCGGCAAGCCAGCTCCCACAAGAATCGCGCCAACCATTTGCTGCAGGGCAAGACAGTGACCCAATGGGTATTCCACTGACATCAGGCTGAATGAGGTCCTTGTGGGAGCTGGCTTGCCGGCGATGAGGCCAGGGCAAGCAACATCAATTCATGATCCTTCCTGGCACCCCACCTTCCAGTCTCCCAACCTGCAACCATTGCAACGCCACAGGCCACAGACTCTCGCGAAACCGGTCATGGAAAAACGCGAAATGGCCAATCTCCTCGACCGAGATATCCACAGGCGCGATACGCAGGTGCCGGGCACCCTGTAGATAACTCAACAACCGCTCGGTTGCTGCCACCGTGCCAAACGGGTCGTCGGTCAGGCTGATCGCCAGCGTCGCCGCCCGCACCTGGGCGAACGGTAGCGTCTCAAGGCCACGCCCGCTGGGCCTGTGTTCGTAACGCGGGGTTCGGGTAGTCCAGTCATGTACCACGCCGGACGGCGTATCTTCCAGCCACCCCAGGCGCTTGCCGGGGAAGTAACCGAACACCCGGGTCAGCAGCGGCATTACCACATGCCATTTGCCGAACAGCTGCCAGCGCTGGCCGGCCGCATAATCGCGCCAGTAGGCAAACTGCGCACCCACCATCACAACCCGCCGGACCCGGCTTGCAGAAGGTGCCAGCCCCACTGCCCAGCCGCCGAAACTGTGCCCCACTACGTCCACCGGCTGGCCGGGGAAATGTTCGGCCGCATGCGCCAGCATGGCTTCGAAATCCAGCCGGCCCCAATCGCTCCAGGTGGCCCGAAAACCGCGCAAAGACGCCGGGCGGGACTCGCCGATGCCCCGATAATCGTAGGTCAGCACATCAAGGCCGTGGGCGAACAGGTAGTCGGCAAAACGCGAGTAGTAGCGGCAGCGTACCGAAGTGGCAGCGTTGATGATCACCAGCGGGCGCTGGGGGTCAGGTTGGGCGTGGCGCCAGACGAAGCCGCCGAGGGTGTATCCGTCGGCTGCGGTGTGGCGGAACGGGGTGGCGGGTTGGGTGAGGCTGCTCATGGCGCATTCCCTGTTGTTGTGCGCCAAAACTAGCAAATAATTTGTAGCCTGTACCTGCCTCTTCGCGGGCTTGCCCGCTCCCACAGGGATTTTCACAGGGCCTGAAGGCAGTGAAATACCTGTGGGAGCGGGCAAGCCCGCGAAGGGGCCGGTACAGGCTTACCCGATTAGAGCTCGATGCAGTCGAACTTCACATCGGTAGCCACGTCTTCGTCGTAGTTGACGTCAGCGCGCTCGAAGCCGAACAGGTTGAGGAACTGCTTCTTGTAACCGGCATAGTCGGTCAGGTCGAACAGGTTCTCGGTGGTCACGGTTGGCCACAGGGCCTTGCAAGCGTCCTGCACGTCATCGCGCAGTTCCCAGTCGTCCAGGCGCAGACGGCCCTTCTCGTCGACTTCGGCCGGCGCACCGTCAGCGCGGTACATGCGGTCGCGGTACATGCGGTCCAGCTGGTCCTGGGTGCCTTCGTGAACGCCCTTCTCCTGCATGATCTTGAAGACCATCGACAGGTACAGCGGCATCACCGGAATGGCCGAACTGGCCTGGGTGACCACCGACTTCAGCACGGCCACGTTGGCGCCGCCTTTCACTTCATCGGCCAGTTTCTGGTTCAGGCGCAGGGCAGTTTCGTCCAGGTCCTGTTTGGCCTGGCCCAGTGCACCGTGCCAGTAGATCGGCCAGGTGATGTCGCTGCCGATGTAGCTGAAGGCCACGGTACGGGCGCCTTCGGCCAGCACGTTGGCGCCTGCCAGGGCGTCGATCCACAGCTGCCAGTCCTGGCCACCCATGACGGTAACGGTGTCGGCGATTTCCTGCTCGGTGGCCGGCTCGATGCTGGCCTCGATGATGGTGTCCTTGTTGGTGTCGATGGCGGTCGACTTGTACGGCTGGCCGATAGGCTTGAGTGCCGAACGAATCACTTCGCCGGTCTGCGGCAGCTTGCGCACAGGCGATGCCAGCGAGTAGATCACCAGGTCGACCTTGCCACCCATTTCGTTCTTGATCAGCTCGATGACCTTGGCACGGGCTTCATCAGAGAAGGCGTCACCGTTGATCGACTTGCTGTACAGGCCCTCGGCCTTGGCAAACTTGTCGAAGGCCGCGGCGTTGTACCAGCCCGCAGTGCCGGCCTTGGTCTCGGTGCCTGGTTTTTCGAAGAACACGCCCAGGGTGTCGGCCTTGAAGCCGAACGCCGCGGTGATGCGGGCTGCCAGGCCGTAGCCGCTGGAAGCACCGATGACCAGGACCTTCTTCGGGCCATCCTCGCGCACGCCCAGCTTGCGGGTGGCTTCGATCTGGTCACGGACGTTGAGCTCGCAGCCCTTCGGGTGAGTCGTGGTGCAGATGAAACCGCGAACCTTAGGATGAATGATGGCCAATGTCTGTACCTCGTCAGGTTTATGCCGGGGAAGCGCCGCTTGGGGCGATTCCGATTGATCAGAGGGTGAGACTACCCCCGCAGGTTATCCGACACATATTACGGGGTGATCATGGGGATGCAAAACCGGGTTTGCCTGTGCCGGCCTCTTCGCGGGCATGCCCGCTCCCACAGGTACTTCACAGGACTCGGGACTTGTGCGGTCACTGTGGGAGCGGGCGTGCCCGCGAAAGGGCCGGCACAGGCAAAATCAATCTGCTAGCAGCGCTTCTTTCAGCCATTCCAGAAACTGCCTGGCAAGCGGGTCATCCTGGCTGTCCCGGTGCACCAGGCAAGCCCACGCCGGCCCCCTGACCCGCTGCACCGACAACGCCTGCAAACGCCCCTCCTCCATCGCCCGCCGCGCCAACAGCTGACTGACCAGGGCAATACCCAGCCCCTCGCTCGCCGCGTCCAGCAAAAGCCCCGGGTCAGAAAAATTCAGCCCCTTGCCCTGCTGGCCAACATCCTCGCCCCCCTCCAGTTGCCAGTGGCTCCAGTCCATCTCCCGTTCGCCATGCAAGGTCGTGCGCGCGGTCGAAGCCGTTAATGAAGGATGGCAGGCCGGGTACAGCTGGTCCTGATGCAGCACGCTGAAACTGCATTCGGCCTGGGCGCTGAGGTCATCGCGGATGGCCAGATCGATGGTTTCGGTGGCCATGTCCGGCACCTCGAAACTGGTGAACAACCACAAGTCCACCTCCGGGCAGCGCTGGTGAAAATCGGCCAACCGCGGCAACAGCCAATGCCTGGCAAACGCCGGGCTGGTGTTGACCACCAGCTGGTTGGGCTTGCGGTACTGGTCAAGCCGGCGAATGCCCACAGCCAAATGTTGCAACATCGATTGCGTGGTACTGAGCAGGTCATGGCCGGCGTCGGTCAGGCTCACGCTACGGCCACTGCGATGGAACAGCGGCTGCTCCAGGTAGGTTTCCAGGCTGCGGATCTGCTGGCTGATCGCCGACTGGGTCAGGTTCAGCGCCTCGGCAGCCTTGTGGAAACTGCCCAGCCGTGCAGCGGCCTCGAAGCCGCGCAGGGCATTCAGGGGTGGCCAGTGTTTAAGCATGATTGATAAGCCCTGCTGATCAGATGTGCGCTAAATCTATCGTTTGTCGTCGGCCAGGCCTAGCCATAGCATGGACACCAACACCCGCGACGGCGGGCTTCGTTGATAAAAATCCTTAATAGATCGGAGTTCACTATGCACCTGTCCCTCGACAGCGGCTGGCGCATGCCCGCCGAATGGGCACGCCACGCGGCCACCTGGATGGTCTGGCCGCACAACCAGGCCCTGTGGGAAAGCGGCTGGAACGTGCGCCTGGCCGATGTACAACAGGACTACGCCCGTGTCGCAGCGGCCATCGCCCGTTTCGAGCCGGTGAAGATGGTGGTCGACCCAACCGCCATGGCCAGCGCCCGTGCCCTTTGTGGTGCCAATATCGAGCTGATCGAACTGGCAGTGGACGACAGCTGGTGCCGGGACAGCGGCCCAAGCTTTGTCTGCCACCCGCAGCACGGCCTGGCCGGCCTGAGCTGGCGCTTCAATGCCTGGGGCGGCAAGTCGCAGCACAACCTGGACCGCAGCCTGGGCCGGCGCATCCTCGACCACCTGGGCCTGGACGGTTTCAGCACTGCGCTGTGCAACGAGGGCGGTGCGATTCATGTCGATGGCGAAGGCACGCTGATCACCACCGAGTCGGTGCTGCTCAACCCCAACCGCAACCCCGGCGTCAGCAAGGCCGAGTTCGAGGCGTGCTTTGCCCGCCACCTGGGCATCCGCAAGACCATCTGGCTGCCGGGCGACCCGCAATACGTTACCGGCGACATGACCGATGGCCACGTCGATGGCGTGTGCGCCTTCGCCCGCCCCGGCGTTCTGCTGGTCGACGCCACTCATGACCCGCACTCGGTGTACGCCGAAGTCGTGCGGGAAAACCGTCGCGCCCTGGAACTGGCCACCGATGCCCAAGGCCGCCACTTCGAGCTGCTCGACCTGTACGAGGCCAGCGCTGCTGTCGACCCGGATGCCGAAGTGTTCTGCGCGTCCTACACCAACTTCTACATCGCCAACGGCGCGATCATCATGCCGGCCTACGGCATCGCCGCCGACCAGGACGCTGCAGCGCAGCTGGCCCATGCCTTCCCGGGCCGGGAGATCGTGCCGGTGCGCATCGACCACATTGCCTACGGCGGTGGCGGCATTCATTGCATCACCCAACAGCAGCCAAGGATTTAGCATGACTGTCGTGCTCTTGGCTGCCTGTATTGGCAATGCACTCGATGATCAGACTCCCTCCACAATTGGTCTGTCTATACCAATAAGTACAAACGCAGGTAAACCATCTTTCAAAATCAACATTCAGGAATACGCCTATCGTTGCTTGGCATCCTCACCACCCAGAAATGGTGGAGACTCCTACCGTGTTCAGCCCTTGCGGGCCAATCCACCTCGGCGGGTTTCTGCTGCTGGCGGCTCTGTAACACCACTCACTTCACAGACGATCCGGGCTGCAGTTTCCCACCCGACAGAAGCGTCTGCCGTGCCCTGCTCTTCGTCTCGCAATTTTTGCATCCCGCGAGCAAGGATGTTCATCGCGCCGATCAGATCGGCATGTTCACTATAACCACACATGACGCAGCTGAACTTGGCTTGACTCTGTCGGTTATCGCTCGATACATGAACGCAGCATGGACACGTCTGGCTGGTGTAATGAGCCGGAACCGCTATCAGCGAACCGCCCTTCCAAGCCAGTTTGTAGTTCAACTGTCTACGGAACTCGAACCAACCCTGATCAAGGATGGCCTTGTTCAAGCCAGACTTCGCTCGAACGTTCCTGCCCGGCACTTTCGATGAGCCTGCCGCCGAGGCGCTCAAATTGCGGACCTGCAACTCCTCTATACACACCATCGCGTGGTTTTTGCTGATGGCTGTCGAAGCTTTATGCAGATAGTCACGACGCACGTTGCCAATACGTACATGCAAGCGCTGGACACGAGCCTTTGCACACATCCAGTTGCTGCTAAACCTGTTCTTACGGCTCATAGCCTGTTGTGCCTTTCTTAGAGCCGTTTCGTGCCGCTTGAAGCTGTTTAATGGATCAATATGACTTCCGTCACTCAATGTAGCAAAGCGGGCGATGCCCAAATCGATACCAACTGCTCCGCCTTGTACTGCGGAAACTTGCACTGCGCGGCGGGTCTGGACGGAAACAAACCATCGACCGCCGCTCAGGCTAACTGTTACGTTGCGCAGCTCGCCCAATACCACCCGACTATTGCGATAACGCAGCCAACCAAGCTTGGGTAGGAACACCCGGCTATTGTCCTGGTCAAGCTTGATCTGCTCGGGAGAGGGGTAACGGAAACTGTTGTTACGAGCCTTGTGCTTAAACCGAGGTAAGTCAGCTCGCTTCTCGAAGAAGTTTTTGTAGGCTTTTTCTAAATCCTTGAGAGCTTGCTGAAGCGGATGGACGGGAGCCTCCTTTAGCCATGCCGTTTCGCTGCTGTTTCGCCAAACAGTCAGACGTTTTGCCATCGCTAAGTAGCCGATGTGCGCGCCACCCAACTCGCGATTGGCCTGCTGCAAGGCCAGCGCTTGGTTGAAAACGAACCTGCACGAACCGGCGAAGCAACGCATCAGGCGCAGCTGTTGGCCGGTAGGTATCAGTTGGAATTTGAAGGACTGGATTTGCAGCATAGGCAGTATTTCATGCATAGAACGACATGGAGCGAAGTAGATACTGCTTCTGTGCAGCGCATGTCCACACAGGCTTTGTTACCAATTATGGGGGCAGTGGTTTCAGCGGACTCTCTGGAGGTCTTTCCGCGAACAAGCCTTATCCGAAATGGAACCCGCTTCAAGACTGCACAGGACTGAACCATGCCAAGCCGTAGAACCTTCCTGCAATTGTCACTGGCTGCCGGCCTCGGCGCCGGCCTTGGCCTGCCGCTGAGCCTGGCGCGTGCCGACGAAACGGGGCGCTGGTTCATGCCCGACGAAGGCGAACCGCAACAACGCGCCTTCATCGCCTTTGGCGCCCAGGCTGCCATCTGGGAAGACTTCACCGCCGATGTGCAAGCCGCCCTGGGCCGTATCGCCCAGGCCATCGCGCGTTATCAGCCAGTGACCGTGTTCTGCCGGCCCAGCGAACGCAAACTGGCCGAGCAGCACTGTGGCAGCCCGCGCACACGCTTTGTGGAGTGCAACCTGGACGACATCTGGATGCGCGACATCGCCGCCAACTTTGTCCTCGATGACGACAGCGCGCTAGGTGCGGTGGACTTCAACTTCAACGGCTGGGGCAACAAGCAGCGCCACCGCCACGATGCGCAGTTGGCCAAACGGGTCGCCAACCTGGCTGACGGTCACTATCAGCGCAGTGAGCTGGTGGGTGAAGGTGGGGCCATTGAAGTGGACGGCCATGGTTCTGGCATCATGACCGAAAGCAGCTGGGTAAATGCCAACCGCAACCCGGGCTGGAGCAAGGCCGAAGTCGAGGCCGAACTTAAAGACCGCTTGGGGTTGAGCAAGATCATCTGGCTGCCGGGCATTGCCGGCAAGGACATTACCGACGGGCATGTGGATTTCTATGCCCGCTTCGTGCGGCCAGGGGTGGTGATCGCCAACCTGGACAACGACCCGGATTCGTATGACTACGCGGTAACGCGCAAGCACCTTGAGGTTCTAAAGCGCGCCACCGATGCGGAGGGGCGCACGTTGCAGATACATGTGGTATCGCCGCCAATGCGCGGGCGACGCAACAGGTTCAGCAAAGGCAATGATGATTTTGCGGCGGGTTACATCAATTACTTCGTGATCAATGGTGCGATCATCGCGCCGCAGTTTGGCGATGCGCAGGCGGATGAAAAGGCACGGGCGCTGTTGGCGGCTTTGTACCCGGGGCGCGAGATTGTGCAGCTGGATATCGATGCCATTGCGGCAGGGGGTGGGGGGATTCACTGTGTGACCCATCAGTGTACGGCTGTTTGATTGGTGTTGCCTGTACCGGCTTCTTCGCGGGCTTGCCCGCTCCCACAGGTATTTCACAATCCTCAAGGCCTGTGCAGTACCTGTGGGAGCGGGCAAGCCCGCGAAGAGGCCGGTGCAGGTTTACCTAATCGCGGCGCCGGCGGCGCCCGGTAATCATCGACCACGGCAGGTTCTCGCGCAGGCGCACGCTCTCGACGATAGCCGCCAGCACATGCACACACACCAACACCAGCACCGCATCGGCCAACCAGCTGTGTACATCGGTCGGCCAGTCCTCACCCCACAAGGCATCCACCTCTTGCGATGCCCAGCCGGTCAGGACCAGGCCTGCGATGCCGGTCAGCATCAACAGCATTACCAGGGCGCCAATCGGCGAATGGCCAAGGCGGTGGTACGGCTCGCCGCGCACCAGTGCACGGGTATGTGCCGCCAGCCGCGCCGGGGTAGGCCAGAAGTCGGCCCAACGCGCACTGCGTGGGCCAACAAAGCCCCACACCACGCGCACCACTACACAAGCCAGTGCGTAATAACCCAGCCACTGGTGCCAGTCGTCACCTTCTTCGTTGAAAAAGTAATCCGCGAAGAACACACCGGCAATGGAGAGATGGCACAGCCGCAGGAGCGGGTCCCACAGCTGTACCGTGCCGTCGCTGTTCAATCATGGTACTCGGACTTGACCGCCTTGCCAGTCACCGGGTCATGGTAGATCTCGACCTTGCGGCCATCCTTGTCGAAACCGTAGATCTCGTAACAGTTGCCCTTGGTGACCTTGAACTTGTTGATCTTGTAGCCCTGTTCCTTGAGCTGCGCCTGGAATTTTTCCTGGTTTTGCCAGGTACTTTTGTCGGCGGTGGTGCATTGGGTGGCGGCGAATGCTGTGCTGCTGCCGATCAGGATAAACAGGGCTATCAGGATGCGCATGGGAATGAGCTCCATTCGGTTGAATGAGAACAGCACGAGAATCAGCTTAGTCGGATAGAGCACCCGGCGCTCATTGATTGGCTTTTCACATCAATCTGAAAGAAAAACAAACTTAACAAATGAGCCAAAGCCACCGATGCTTGGGCACTACGCCCATCGCACGGAGAACAACAACATGAACGACGTGGTCATCGTCGCCGCAACCCGTACCGCCATCGGCAGCTTCCAGGGCGCCCTGGCCACTGTGCCTGCGGTCGACCTCGGCGCCGCCGTGATCAAGCACCTGCTGGAGCAGACCGGGCTGGACCCGGCGCAGGTCGACGAAGTCATCCTCGGCCAGGTGCTCACCGCCGGCGCCGGGCAGAACCCGGCACGCCAGGCCGCGATCAAGGCCGGCCTGCCCTACAGCGTACCGGCACTGACCCTGAACAAGGTCTGCGGCTCGGGCCTGAAGGCCCTGCACCTGGCCGCCCAGGCCATTCGCTGTGGCGACGCCGAGGTGGTGATTGCCGGTGGCCAGGAAAACATGAGCCTTGCACCGTACGTGATGCCCTCGGCCCGTACCGGCCAGCGCATGGGCCATGGCCAGCTGATCGACAGCATGATCACCGACGGCCTGTGGGATGCCTTCAACGACTACCACATGGGCATCACCGCCGAGAACCTTGTGGATAAGCACAGCCTCAGCCGTGAACAGCAAGACGCGTTCGCCGCCGAATCGCAGCGCAAGGCGGTGGCGGCTATCGAGGCCGGCCGCTTCGACGCGGAAATCACCCCGATCGTGCTGCCGCAGAAAAAGGGTGAGCCGAAAGTCTTTGCCCGTGACGAACAGCCACGCCCGGACACCACCGCTGAATCCCTGGCCAAACTGCGCCCTGCGTTCAAGAAGGACGGTAGCGTCACCGCTGGCAACGCCTCCAGCCTGAATGACGGTGCAGCCGCCGTGCTCCTGATGAGCGCCACCAAGGCCAAGGCTTTGGGCCTGCCAGTGCTGGCGAAGATTGCGGCCTATGCCAGTGCCGGGGTAGACCCGTCGATCATGGGCATCGGCCCGGTTTCGGCGACCCAGCGTTGTCTGGACAAGGCCGGCTGGCAGTTGGCTGACCTGGACCTGATCGAAGCCAACGAAGCCTTTGCCGCACAGGCGCTGGCGGTGGGTAAAGCACTGGAATGGGATGCGGCGCGGGTCAACGTGAATGGCGGGGCAATTGCACTGGGCCACCCGATTGGTGCATCCGGGTGTCGGGTGCTGGTGACCTTGCTGCACGAGATGATCAAGCGCGATGCAAGGAAGGGCCTGGCCACCTTGTGCATTGGTGGCGGGCAAGGCGTGGCCTTGGCCATCGAGCGTTGATCACAGATTGATTTAACCATGCCCGGCCTCTTCGCGGGCTTGCCCGCTCCCACAGGGACTGCACAAACTTCAATGTTTGCGCTGTACCTGTGGGAGCGGGCAAGCCCGCGAAGAGGCCGGGCCTGCTTACAAAGCCTTAGAACCGCTCATCGGCAATAGCTGGCAAGGTCAGCTCACGCACATAGCTGGCCGCCGAAAGCTCCAATAACGAGCGCACCATCAGCACCACATCGTGCAGCGGTATCAGCCCCCCGTCCCCACGCACCGCAGCCTCGGCCACCGGCACGTCCAGGCTGTCTTCGGTATTCAGATAACCCAGGTTCAGGCAGGTCACCCCAAGGCCCTGTCCCCGATACCCTTCGCGCAACGCCTCGGCGATGCCACGCAGGGCGAACTTGGACGCGGCAAATGTCACTTCCGGGCGGCCACTCTGGGGCAAGCCCGAGGTTGAGCCGGTGAGGATGATGCGTGGTTTTTCGCTTTCAAGCAGCAACGGCAGTAGCCGCTTGATCAGCAGGATGGTCGCCGTGATGTTGCAGTCGACCATGCGCTGCAATGCCACATCACGGTCTTCGAGGAAGCTGTAATGCGCCTCGAATGCTTCGGCTTCCCACAAGCCGAGGTTGTAGATCAGCGTATCCACCCCGCCCTCGGCCACTGCTGCGGCAATGGCCTCGACGGCGGCAGCGGGCTGGCCGAGATCGGCCTCGATCCACTGGGCCTGGATGTCCTGACCGGTGTTCACGGCCGCAGGCTCTTTGCGCGACACACCGATCAACGTATCGCCGGGTTTGCCCAGCCCCTCCATGAATGCCTTGCCCAGCCCTTTGCTGGCGCCGACTACCAGAATGCGCATCGCATCACTTCCCTGTGGATTTGATCGGAGTCGGCATTCTAGGAGGTTTGTATTGCCTGTGCCGGCCTCTTCGCGGGCAAGCCCGCTCCCACAGGGACCGCTACTGTTTCAAGGTTTGTGCAAGAGCCAATGATCAAGCAGCGATTCGGGTCTGCTCCAGCGCACCAGCCAGCAGGGCCACTTCCTGGCACTTCTGCACAGCCACTTCCACCGGGCTTTGCGCCAGCGAGCAGGCCGGCGCCAGCCACAGCCGTTCACCCAGACGCTCATGGGCATCGTGCAGCAGGTCAAGCGTTCGTCCCATGTCGCAAGGCGCGGCATCGCCGCCACCGACCACGCCCAGCGACAGCACCTTGTAGGCCGGCAGGCGGTCGAGAATGGCCTGGTACTGCTCAGGCGCCTGCACCAGATCGATATGCAGGCCATCGACCGGCAGGTTGGCGGCCAGGCCGAGGTTGCCATCGAGGCCGCCGGCGTAGGTGGCAATCAGCTTCTTCAGCGGTGCACGTTGAAGGATGTTGTAGACGCGCTCGTAGGCGTTTTTCCAGTCCTGCGGCAGCTCGTGGGCGAGGATCGGTTCGTCGATCTGCACCCATTCAACGCCCAGCGCAGCCAAGCGGTTGAGGACGTGGTCATACAGGGGCAACAGGCGGTCGAGCAGTTCCAGCTTGTCGACGTCGGCATTACAGGCCTGGCCCTGCCACAGGTAGGTCAATGGCCCGATCACGACTGGCTTGACTGCATGGCCCAGCGCGCTGGCTTGCTCCACTTCTTCGAACAGGGGTTCCCAGTTGAGGGCAAACGGCTGGTCACCGGTGCTCAGCGTATAGCCATGCTGGGCACAGTCGCCGACTGGCAGCAGTTCGATACCGGCGTCTTTCTGCACTTGCCAGTGGCGGGCCCGCAGTTCGCGGTCGCCGCCAATGTGTGGAAAGCCCAGGTTATGTGCCAGTGCCATGTCTCGTCCCTTCAGCGTGCTCAAATTGATGAAGGGATTTTCCGGCGGGTGGGGGTATTGAGACAAACTCATAAAATTTGAGATGAACTCAAGAATTTCTCATGATCAGCAACATGTCTCATTCAGAGCACCCTGCTGCGCACTCGGACATGACCCCGCCTGCCTTCTACCGCACAATGCCACCCTGACCACACCAGGTGCCCGGCCCCATGAGCCTGTTGAAAACCGCGCTGCGCGACCAGAACTTCGTCTGCGTCATGGAGTTCGTCCCCAAGCCTTCTGCAGAACGCTTTGCCGCCATGGAGGCGATCATGGCCCGTGCGCACCTGTGCGGCTGGCCGATGACCGTGGCCATCGGCGATCGCGTGGGCAGCCCGCTGGACATGTCGCCACTGGACGCGCTCGCTTCGTTCAGCAACCCGGTACCTGCCCTGCCGCATTTTTCCGGCAAGGACCGCGAACGCCACCACCTGCTCACCCAGCTGCAGCGTATGGACGCCGCCGGCCTCGACCAGCTGTTGCTGCTGACCGGCGACCGCCTGCCCGGCCATGAACCAGGCCAGCGCCCGGTGCGCTACCTGGAGTCGGTCGCCGCCCTGCAAATCGCCCGCCAGGCCTGCCCGCACTGGCTGCTGGGCGCGGCGCTGAACCCGTTCAAGTACCACGAGGAGGAAGGCGGCGCGCAGTATTTCAAGGCCGAGAAAAAGCTGGCAGCGGGGGCCGATTTCCTCACGCTGCAACTGGGCTTCGATGCCGCCAAGCATCAGGAAGCCATGTACTGGATGCACCGCCAGCCCACGCCCAAGCCCATGCTGGCGTGCCTGATGAGCCTCACCCACGGGCGCGCGGGAATGCTCGATCACGTGGCCGGCGTCACCGTCACCCCGTCCATGCGTGACATGCTCGAAGCGGAGGCCGCGCAGTCCAAGGCGTTTGCACAGGCGCGCAGCGTTGACCGCCTGGCCTTGCAGATCATCGGTGTGAAGCTGATGGGCTATGCCGGTGTGCACCTGTCGGGGGTTCACGAGCTCAAGCAGCTGCTGGCCCTTGAAGCCCGTATCGAGCACTGGCAAACCCTGGTCCATACATTGGAGCAGTGGGCGCCCGCCTGGCAGGCCAGTTGGCAGATGCCCGGCCTGCCCGCAGTGGTCTTCCATCCGCCACAGGCAGGCTGGCGCCAGGGCGAATCACGGGTCGACGCCTCGCGCAAGGAGAAAGCCCGCTATCACCTGATGCATGGCATGCACTCGCTGCTGTTCAGCCGCCGCAACGGCCTGAGCAAGGCATTTGGCTGGGCGGTGCGCCAGCCGCTGTGGGCAACGCGCATTGGCGCACAAGTGCTTCACACGCTGGAGCGCAGTGTGAAGCGCCCGCTGGTGGGTTGCGATACGTGTGGCCGTTGCCGACTGGAAGACACCCTGTACATCTGCCCTGAAACCTGCCCCAAGGGCCTGGCCAACGGCCCCTGCGGCGGTACCGCGCTGAACCGCTGCGAGTTCGGCGACCGCGAGTGCATCCACAGCGTCAAGTACCGCACCGCCAAGGCAGTGCGGCAAACCGCCGTGCTGACTGACCGCCTGATCCCGTGCATCGAGGTTGAAACCCGCCACCGCAGCTCATGGCCGCAGTGGTTCCAGGCCGCAACGCCGCGCCGGCTCAGCCCGCAGCCAACGCCTCGAAGCCAGCCCGAATCGTAGCCTCGGGCAGTTCATCGGCGATGAACACCATCACGCTCTCGCGGGTTTCACCGTCGGCCCACTCGGCGTCCCAGTCAAAGCCGTACAGCTTGAGCACGCCCTGGAACACCAGCTTGCGGTCTTCACCCGCTATGTTCAGCACGCCCTTGTAACGCAGCAGCTGTTTGCCGTGGGTCTCCAGCAGTTCGTTCATGAAGCCGCTGAGGCGGTCGATGTCCAGCGCGGTTTCCGTGCGCAACACCAGTGTGGAAATGCGGTCCGGGGTAGCCGGTTTGAGTACAGGGCGTAACGTTGGCTTCAGGTTCGCGCCCAGGTCGGGGTTGAGGTTGAAACCCCGCACATCCAGTAGCTCAGCCAGGTCGATGCGGCCGTGTTCGACGACACGGATGGCGGCCCGGCCATTAATGCGGGCCAGGCGTTCGCTCAGGGCCTGTACCGCAGGCGGCTCGACCAGGTCGGTCTTGCTCAGCAGCAGGCGATCGGCAAAACCGACCTGGGCCTGGGCGATGGCCTGGGTGAGGTGCAGGTCGGCGTGGGCAGCATCCACCAAGGTAATGATACCGTCGAGGATGTAGCGCTCACGCAGCTCCTCGTCGATGAAAAAGGTTTGCGCAACGGGCGCCGGGTCGGCCAGCCCCGTGCATTCGATCACCAGGCGGTCGAAGGCAATTTCACCAGCGTCCAGGCGTTCAAGCAGCAGGTACAGGGCGCGGGTGAGGTCGCCGTGGATGCTGCAGCATACGCAGCCATTGGCCAGGGTCATCACCTGCACCGGCTCGTCGCCCAGCAACTGGCTGTCGATGCCGGCTTCGCTGAATTCGTTTTCGATCACGGCGAGCTTCAGGCCGTGCTCGGCCTTGAGCATGTGCTTGAGCAAGGTGGTCTTGCCAGCACCGAGAAAGCCTGTGAGTACGGTTACGGGAATAGGCGTCTGCACGCAGAACATCTCCTGTGCGGAAAAAACATGGGCCTCATCGCCGGCAAGCCAGCTCCCACAGGTACTGCACAGGCTTTGAGGCCTGTGGGTACCTGTGGGAGCCGGCTTGCCGGCGATGAGGCCGTGACAGGTTAACGCGTAAGGGTCAACAGCACCTGGGCCCGGACTTGCCACCGTAACGGGCTTCCTGACGTTCCCGGAAGAATTCCTCGTACGTCATGACCGGCTTGTCCGGGTGCGTCTTCTGCATGTGTTCGACATAGTTGTCGTAGTCGGGCATGCCGACCATCAGGCGGGCTGCCTGCCCCAGGTATTTTCCCAGTCGACCCAGGTCGTTGAACATGACTGCAGTCCTCTCGATTACGCGTCAGGCAACGCCTGGAACGGCGTTTCCTTGTCGGTGCGCTCCTTGCGGCCCAGGGCGGCATAGCCAACCTTGATGGCGAAGAACAGGATGCTGAACACCACCAGCAGGAACAGAATCGTCAGGCCGGCGTTGGTGTAGGCGTTGAAGATCACGTGCTGCATCTGCCCGATGTCCTTGGCCGGGGCCAGTACCTGGCCGGCGTCCAGCGCGGTGCTGTACTTCTTGGCCAGGGCCAGGAAGCCAACGGCCGGGTTCGGGTCGAACAGCTTGATCAGGCCGGCAGCCGTGGTGCAGATCAGCAGCCAGACGGCCGGCAGCAAGGTGACCCAGATGTAGCGCTGACGCTTCATCTTGATGAGCACCACGGTACCGAGCATCAAGGCAATACCGGCGAGCATCTGGTTGGAAATACCGAACAGCGGCCACAGGGTGTTGATGCCGCCCAGCGGGTCGATCACGCCCTGGTACAGCAGATAGCCCCAGAGTGCCACGCAACCCGCGGTGGCGAGCAGGTTGGCGCCCCACGATTCGGTGCGTTTGAGCGCCGGCACGAAGCTGCCCAGCAGGTCCTGCAGCATGAAGCGACCGGCACGGGTACCGGCATCCACCGCGGTGAGGATGAACAACGCCTCGAACAGGATCGCGAAGTGGTACCAGAAGGCCATGGTGTTCTCACCTGGCAACACCTGGTGCAGGATCTGCGCGATACCGACCGCCAGGGTCGGCGCACCACCGGCACGGGCCAGGATGGTGTGCTCGCCAATGTCACGGGCCACGGCTTCAAGCTGCTCAGGGGTAATCAGGAAGCCCCAGCTGCTGACCGTCTGCGCCACCGATGCCACGTCTGCACCGACCACGGCGGCCGGGCTGTTCATGGCGAAATACACGCCCGGCTCGATCACCGAAGCGGCGACCATGGCCATGATGGCAACGAACGACTCCATCAGCATGCCGCCGTAGCCGATGTAGCGGGCGTTGGTTTCGTTGTCGAGCAGCTTGGGCGTGGTCCCCGAAGAGATCAGCGCGTGGAAGCCGGACACCGCACCACAGGCAATGGTGATGAACAGGAACGGGAACAGGGTGCCCTTCCACACGGGGCCAGTACCGTCGGTGAACTGGGTCAGCGCCGGCATTTTCAGCTCGGGCGCGATGATCAGGATACCGATGGCCAGGCCAACGATGGTACCGATCTTGAGGAAGGTCGACAGGTAGTCACGCGGCGCCAGCACCAGCCACACGGGCAGCACCGCTGCGACGAAGCCATAGCCCACCAGCATCCAGGTGATCTGCACGCCCGTGAAGGTGAACGCCGGGCCCCAGACAGGGTCCGCAGCGATCACGCCACCCAGCCAGATCGACGCCAGCAGCAATACCACGCCCACGACCGAGATCTCGCCAATGCGGCCCGGGCGGATGTAGCGCATGTAGATGCCCATGAACATCGCGATCGGGATGGTCGCTATCACCGTGAACATGCCCCATGGGCTCTCGGCCAGGGCCTTGACCACGATCAGCGCCAGCACCGCAAGGATGATGATCATGATCAGGAAGCAGCCGAACAGGGCGATGGTGCCCGGAATGCGGCCCATCTCCTCGCGCACCATGTCGCCCAGCGAGCGGCCGTTGCGACGGGTGGACAGGAACAGGACCATGAAGTCCTGTACCGCACCGGCCAGCACCACGCCGGCAATCAGCCAAAGCGTACCGGGCAGGTAGCCCATTTGTGCTGCCAGTACCGGCCCCACCAGAGGGCCTGCGCCAGCGATGGCCGCGAAGTGGTGGCCGAACAGAATGTGTTTGTTGGTCGGGACGTAGTCCAGGCCGTCGTTGTTGAGCACCGCCGGCGTGGCCCGCCGCGGGTCGAGTTGCATCACCTTGGTGGCGATGAACAGGCTGTAGTAGCGGTAGGCGACCAGGTAGATGGCCACTGCCGCAACCACGATCCACAAGGCGTTGATCGCCTCACCGCGACGCAGGGCAACCACACCCAGCGCGCAGGCGCCTATGACTGCCAGCGCCAGCCACGGAATGTGGCGTAGCAGGCTATTATTGTTGTTCATGGTTAGCTTCCAGCTGGTGGATTGGAAAGACCGCCCACCGAGTCTAGGGCCAGTCATCGCGCATTGCCATACTTGCTTTGGTCTAGAGCCTCTGCGGCCAGATTGCGGTACCTGATGCACATACCACTCTAACTATAGTCAGGATGTCACCTTAGGACCTATCAGAGGATCTATCCCATGAGCGATCACGACGAACGCCGCCGTTTCCAGCGTATCCCGTTCGACGCCCCGACCAGGCTGTGCCAGGGCGAACGTTGCTGGGAAGTGAAGCTGCTCGACCTTTCCCTCAAAGGCCTGCTGGTCGAATGCCCGAAACCCTGGGATGCCGACCTGACCCAGGATTTCGAGGCCTACATCCTGCTCAACGATGGGGAGACCGAGGTGCAGATGCAGGTCGAACTGCGCCACGAAGAACCGGAGTGCCTGGGCTTCATCTGCCTGTACATCGACATCGATTCGATGAGCCATTTGCACCGTCTTGTGGAATTGAACGTGGCCGACAGCACCGAAATGATGCGTGAGCTGCGCGAACTCATCGAATAATGAAATCTCTTAGCTAGCTAATAGCCTTCCCGCATTGTGTTTCCTGTCTACCCAGACAGCTTTAAGCCTGGGTAGCAGCGCTTTGTACACACCTCTCTAGAACAGCTTTTGACGACTTGGTACGCCTTCTGCATTGGGTTTTCGCACATCCGGCGAGCCCCCTTGTGCGCGCTCCGATCAAAATATTGTATACAATTCTTGTGGCAATAAATTGTAGGAACTGTCTACAGTAGCGACACAACAATAAACAGAGAGCCTGCTCCATGACTACGTCCCCTAGCACGTCTCCCGCCAAGCGCCCCGAGGATGAAAACCTCGGCCTTGGTGCCAACCTGGCCTATGGTCTGCAGCATGTGTTGACCATGTACGGGGGGATCGTCGCGGTACCCCTGATCCTGGGGCAGGCCGCCGGCCTGAACGGCGCCGAAATCGGCATGTTGATTGCCGCATCGCTGTTTGCCGGTGGCCTGGCCACGTTGCTGCAAACCCTCGGCCTGCCGTTCTTCGGCTGCCAGTTGCCGCTGGTGCAGGGCGTGTCGTTTGCCGGTGTGGCAACCATGGGTGCCATCCTCAGCAGCGAGGGTGGCGGTGGCCTGCCCGGGGTGCTCGGCGCCGTCATGGCAGCATCGCTGATCGGCTTCCTGATCACCCCGGTGTTCTCGCGCATCACCAAGTTCTTCCCGCCGCTGGTGACCGGCATCGTCATTACCACCATCGGTCTGACACTGATGCCGGTGGCCGCACGCTGGGTGATGGGTGGCAACAGCGCGTCGCCAGAATTCGGCAGCATGGCCAACATCGGCCTGGCCGCGCTGACTTTCGCCATCGTGCTGCTGCTCAGCAAGCTGGGCAGCGCGACCATCTCGCGCCTGTCGATCCTGCTGGCCATGGTGGTCGGCACCCTGATCGCCTGGGCGCTGGGCATGACCGACTTCAGCAAGGTCACCGAAGGCCCGATGTTCGCCTTCCCCACGCCGTTCCACTTTGGCATGCCGGAGTTCCACATCGCCGCCATCCTGTCGATGTGCATCGTGATCATGGTGACCCTGGTGGAAACCTCGGCCGATATCCTCGCCGTGGGTGAGATCATCGACACCAAGGTCGACTCCAAGCGCTTGGGCAACGGCCTGCGCGCCGACATGGCATCGAGCATCCTGGCGCCGATCTTCGGCTCGTTCACCCAGAGTGCGTTCGCCCAGAACGTTGGCCTGGTGGCCGTGACCGGCGTCAAAAGCCGATACGTCGTGGCAACCGGCGGCGTGATCCTGGTGGTACTCGGACTGCTGCCAGTGATGGGCCGGGTGATCGCCGCCGTGCCTACCCCGGTACTGGGCGGCGCAGGCATCGTGCTGTTCGGCACCGTGGCGGCAAGCGGTATCCGCACCCTGTCCAAGGTCAGCTACAAGAACAACGTCAACCTGATCATCGTCGCGGCCTCGCTTGGCTTTGGCATGATCCCGATTGCCGCGCCAACCTTCTACCACCACTTCCCGAACTGGTTCGAGACCATCTTCCACTCGGGCATCAGCTCGGCGGCGATCATGGCCATCCTGCTGAACCTGATCTTCAACCACTTCACCACCGGCAACTCGGAAAACCAGTCGGTGTTTGCTGCAGCGTATGAGCGCACGATCCAGTATTCGGATATTTCGGCGCTACGTGATGGCGACTACTTCAAGGATGGCAAGCTGTTCGATTCAGAAGGCAACGAAGTGCCGATGCTGGAACTGGACGAGCATGGTAATGAAACGGTCAGGCGCACGCCGGTGGCCGAGCATTGACCGCTGACTGAGCGGTGAGGTGGGTTGGGGGCTGACGCGCATCGTCGGCCCCTTTTCTTTTGCCTGTACTGGCCCTTTCGCGGGCTTGCCCGCTCCCACAGGTAAAGCGCCACATTCACGGCTGGCGCTGTACCTGTGGGAGCGGGCAAGCCCGCGAAAGGGCCAGCACAGGCTACGAATTACTCGAACAATGCATCCAGGGCCTGCTCCAACCGGGTCACGGCAATAACCTGCAACCCCGCTGGCGACTCTTTCGGCGCATTGCCCTTGGGCACGATGGCCCGCTTGAAGCCGTGCTTGGCCGCCTCCTTCAAGCGCTCCTGCCCGCTAGGCACCGGCCGCACCTCACCCGACAGGCCAATCTCGCCAAACACCAGCAGGCCATGGGCCAGCGGCCGGTTACGCAAGCTCGACATCACCGCCGCCAGCAGCGCCAGGTCCGAGGCCGTTTCCAGCACCTTCACCCCGCCCACCACGTTGAGGAACACGTCCTGGTCATGAGTGGGGATACCGCCATGGCGATGCAACACTGCCAGCAACATGGCCAGGCGGTTCTGGTCCAGGCCCAGGGTTACCCGGCGCGGGTTGGCCAGGTGGCTGTCGTCGACCAGCGCCTGCACCTCGACCAGCATCGGTCGGGTACCCTCCCAGGTCGCCATCACCACACTGCCCGGCACTTCTTCCTGGGTACGGTTGAGGAAGATTGCCGACGGGTTGGACACCTCTTTCAGGCCGCGGTCGGTCATGCCGAACACGCCCAGTTCGTTGACCGCGCCAAAACGGTTTTTCACTGCCCGCAGCAAACGCAGGCGGCCGTCGGACTCACCTTCGAAATACAACACGGTATCGACCATGTGCTCCAGTACCCGCGGGCCGGCCAGCGAGCCTTCCTTGGTCACATGGCCGACCAGGAAAATGGCCGTACCGCTCTGCTTGGCGTAGCGCACCAGCAAGGCCGTGCTCTCGCGCACCTGGGCCACGCCGCCGGGTGCCGACTGCAACTGCTCGGTGAAAATGGTCTGGATCGAGTCGATCACCATTACCCGCGGTTTCTCGACACGAGCGGTGGCAATGATGGTTTCGATGCAGGTTTCGGTCATCACCTTGAGCTTGTCCTGGGGCAAGCCCAGGCGCCGGGAACGCATGGCCACCTGCTGCTGCGATTCCTCGCCGGTGACGTACAGCGCCGGCATGCCCACGGCGATGTTGCACAACGTCTGCAGCAGGATGGTCGACTTGCCGATACCGGGGTCGCCACCAATCAGCACCACCGAGCCATCCACCAGGCCGCCGCCCAGCACGCGGTCCAGTTCGGTGCTGCTGGTGGTAAAGCGCGGGATCTCTTCGACGCTGACTTCGGCCAGGGTCTTGATTTGTGCCTGTTGCCCGGTCCAGCCGGCACGGCCGCTGCTGGGGGCTGCCGCACCACCGCTTTCGATCATGGTTTCGACCAGGGTGTTCCAGGCCCCGCATTCGCCGCACTGGCCAGCCCATTTGGGGAAGGTCGCGCCGCACTCGGTGCAGCCATACAAGCGCTTGGCCTTGGCCATGGGTGGGTCTCCTGGAAAAAACCGCCATGATAGCCGAGCAGGACGTGCCTCGAACGCCTCGGGATGCGACAAAACTATTCGTTCTAACCACAGTCACTACCCCTGAACACCACGCATGAAGCGTTTTAGTGGCTTACACTGCGTTAACCTTACCTTTTGTTACAAGGAACCAGACATGGGCATGATCAGTGAATTCAAGGCCTTCGCGGTCAAAGGCAATGTTGTCGACATGGCGGTGGGTATCATCATCGGCGCGGCCTTCGGCAAGATCGTCTCGTCCTTCGTTGGAGACGTGGTCATGCCGCCACTGGGCCTGTTGATCGGGGGTGTGGACTTCAGCGACCTGGCGATTACCCTGAAGGCGGCCGAAGGGGACGTTCCGGCGGTGGTGCTGGCGTATGGCAAGTTCATCCAGACCGTGATCGACTTCCTGATCGTGGCCTTTGCCATTTTCATGGGCGTGAAAGCAATCAACCGCCTGAAGCGTGAAGAAGCAGTGGCACCGACTGCGCCGCCTGTGCCGTCGGCGGAAGAGACCCTGCTGACCGAGATTCGCGACTTGCTGAAAACGCAGAACCAGAATCGCCTGCCTTGACGCTGTAGAGGGCAGAGTGGGAGCGGGCATGCCCGCGAAGAATCCAGCGCGGTGGATGGCACCGGCTCCGCCGGTGTTCGCGGGCAAGCCCGCTCCCACAACGGCCCCAATGGGCTTACCAGTAGTTTTCCACAGCCACCTGCCCCGGCCGCTTGCTCAGGCTCAGTTGCAGGTCGCGTGCCTTCAGCACCTTGCGTGTCTCGTCGATCATTTCCGGGTTACCGCACAACATCACCCGCGAATGCTCCGGCGACAGCTCCAGCCCGGCAGCTTTCTCCAGCTCGCCATTCTCGATCAGCGTGGTAATACGCTGGTTCAACGCACCCGGGTGCTGCTCGCGGGTCACCACAGGAATGAACTGCAACTTGCCAGCGAACTCTGCCAGGTAGTCGCGCTGCTCCAGCCCGGCGATTTCATCCACATAAGCCAGCTCCTTCGCTTCGCGTACCGAGTACACCAGCTTGATGCTGTCAAAACGCTCCCATGCCTCGAAGTCTTGCAGGATCGACATAAATGGCGCGATGCCAGTACCGGTCGCCAGCAACCACAAGTCACGGCCACCAACGAAGCGGTCGAGGGTGAGGAAGCCAAACGCCTGGCGGTCGATCAACAGGGTGTCCCCTGCACCCAGCCGGCTCAGCTCACTGGTGAATTCGCCACCCGGCACCACGATGGAGAAGAAGTCGAGGTGTTCGTCATGGGGGGCACTGACCATGGAATAGGCGCGCCACACCACGCTGCCATCGGCCTTGGTCACGCCAAGGCGGGCGAACTGGCCGGAACGGAAGCGGAACCCTGCATCGCGCGTAACCCGCAGGCTGAAGAGGTTCGGCGTGAGCGGCTGAACATCGAGCAGGGTCTGGCGGGTGAACTTTTCGGCGCTAGCGGTCATATCGGGCTCCAGGTTTGACGTGCGCACAGTGTCGCGCAAAGTGGCCCGGATAAAAACCACTGCTTTGTAGGGCCTCATAAAGGGTGATCGTGCCGAAGTTGCAGAAAAACGTGAGCGCTATAGCAAAAAAATCCCAACGCCATGGTAGGACTTTTTCTACAATGACCCGGGTACCCAAATAGATTGGATCCGGCGCCCACGAGGAGTGTTTCAGATGCTTCACTGGAATCCCGAACATCTTCAGACGTTCGTCAACGAACGCAGCCCGCGGAAGCTGTTCGACATTGCGGTACATCTGGCACAAGACCTGGGCATGGATTATCTCGGGCTGAAAATACGCATCCAGATCGCCACCCAGACACCCAAGGTGTACCTCTACAGCAACTACCCGGATGAGTGGATCGAGCGCTACCAGCGTGACGAGTTCTACAAGCAGGACCCGGCTGCCAACGTCAGCCACAGCTCGACCATGCCGGTGCTGTGGACAGACGAACTGTATCGTGAAGCCCCGCATTTTCGTGAAGCGGCCTGCCAGTACGGCCTGCGCCATGGCTGGACACAATCCCTCCACGACCTGCAGCACAATGAAAGCCAGATCAGCGTTGCCCGGCCTGCCGGCAACATCGACATAGCCGAGCTCTACGACAAGGCCGGTAGCGTGCAGTGGCTATGCCATACCCTGCATGCCGTGCTGGGCGAACACCACCTGAACGCACTGTGCCCGCCGCAACCGAAAATGAGCGAGCGCGAACTGGAAGTGCTGAAGTGGTCGGCCGCCGGCAAGACCGCCGCCGACGTGGCCTGCATTCTCTCGCTGTCGCAAAGCACGGTGAACTTCCATATCCGCAGCGTGATCACCAAGACCAACGCCGCCAACAAGGCCGGCGCCATCGCCATCGCCGCCCTGCGCGGCTGGATCTGACCGGCAAACCTGCGACCTTGGGCAAAGCCCTGTAGAATCGCCCGGCAAAGCCCGGGGCGAACCGCAACGGGCAGTTTCATACCCGAGCCAGACGCCATGCCCCTGTTGACCACCCCCTACGCCGAACTCGAACTGATCCGCCAGCCGGAGCAGGCCAACGACCCGCTGCAGGCTTTCGATGCCGCCGACGAGTACCTGCTTGCGCAGTTGCACGAACAGGCGCCCGACAGCCACTGCCGGGTGCTGGTGCTCAATGACAGCTTCGGCGCCCTGGCCGCCAGCCTGGCGGGCCAGTTGCAGGTGGTCAGCAGTGGCGATTCGCACCTGGCGCACCTGGCCCTGGAAAAAAACCTGGCCCGCAATGGCTTGCCGTTCGACAGCGTGCCCTTCGTACCGGCAAGCGAACACTGGCAGGGCCCGTTCGACCGGGTACTGGTGCGCGTACCAAAAACCCTGGCGCTGCTCGAAGAGCAGCTGATCCGTTTGCAGGGCCACCTGGCGCCGGGGGCACAGGTGATTGCCGGGGCAATGATCAAGCACTTGCCGCGCGCGGCCGGCGACCTGATGGAAAAGTACATCGGCCCGGTCCAGGCCTCGCTGGCGCAGAAAAAGGCCCGCCTGCTGACGGCAACGGTGGCAGAACGGCCAGCCGCCCGCTCGCCCTACCCTAGCTGCTACCAGCTGGACGCGCCGGCGCTGGAGCTGGTCAACCACGCCAACGTGTTCTGCCGTGAAGGCCTGGATATCGGCACGCGTGCGTTCCTGCCGCACCTGCCACGCGACCTGGGCCGCGCGCGGGTCGCAGACCTGGGTTGTGGTAACGGTGTGCTGGCGATTGCCAGTGCATTGGCCAACCCCGATGCCGAATACACGCTGGTCGACGAGTCGTACATGGCGGTGCAATCGGCGCGGGAAAACTGGCAGGCCGCGCTGGGCGAGCGCCCGGCAACCTTCGCCGCAGCCGATGGGCTGGCAGGTGTGGAGAAGCAGTCGCTGGACGTGGTGCTGTGCAACCCCCCGTTCCACCAGCAGCAGGTGGTGGGCGACTTCCTGGCCTGGCGCATGTTCCAGCAGGCGCGTGAGGCGCTGGTGGTGGGTGGGGCGTTGTATATCGTGGGCAACCGCCACCTGGGCTATCACAGCAAGCTGGCGCGGTTGTTCCGGGGTGTGGAGCAGGTGGCGGCGACGCCCAAGTTCGTCATCCTGAAAGCCCGCAAGTAAGCCTGCACCGGCCCTATCGCCGGCAAGCCAGCTCCCACAGGGAAAGCATCAGCTTCAAGCCCTATGCAGTACCTGTGGGAGCTGGCTTGCCGGCGATAGGGCCAGAGCAGGCTTAGCTTAATGGGTGGTAAGGCCCGCTGCCCCCATGAACAGGCGCATCACCCATGCCGCCACACCCAGCGCCGCCACGCTCATCGCCCAGATCAGCACCAGCCAACCCAGCCGCTGCCACAGCGGTTTCTTCTCTTCCAAGCCATGCTTGCCGGTCATCATGCGGCCCTCCTAGTGGTAGCCGTCTTCATGGGTCACCTTGCCGCGGAACACGTAGTAGCTCCAGAAGGTGTACATGAGGATGAACGGCAGGATGAACAGTGTGCCCACCAGCATGAAGCCCTGGCTTTGCGGTGGCGCGGCAGCATCCCAGATCGAGATCGACGGCGGGATGATGTTCGGCCACAGGCTGATACCCAGGCCGCTGTAGCCGAGGAAGATCAGCACCAGGGTCAGCAGGAACGGCGTGTAGTGCGCATTGCGCGCCACCGCCTTGAGCAACCCGTAGAAGGTCACCAGCACCAGCAGCGGTACCGGCATGAACCAGATCAGGTTAGGCATGCTGAACCAGCGGTCGGCGATCTGTGGATAAGCAATGGGTGTCCACAGGCTGACGATACCGATCACCACCAGCAGCACCAGCGCCAGCGGCCGCGCCATGTCGTGCATCTTCTGTTGCAGTGGCCCTTCGGTCTTCATGATCAGCCAGGTACAGCCCAGCAGCGTGTAGGCAACGATCAGGCCCAGGCCACAGAACAGGCTGAACGGGGTAAGCCAGTCGAGGGTGCCGCCGGCAAAATGGCGGTCGACCACCTTGAACCCTTCGAGGAAGGCGCCCAAGGCCACGCCCTGGAAGAAGGTGGCAACCAGTGACCCCCAGATGAATGCCTTGTCCCAGATATGCCGCTTGTCGGCCGTGGCCTTGAAGCGGAACTCGAACGCCACGCCGCGGAAGATCAGGCCGATCAGCATCAGGATCAATGGCAGGTACAGCGCTTCGAGGATCACTGCATAGGCCATCGGGAACGCCCCGAACAACCCGGCACCGCCCAGGATCAGCCAGGTTTCGTTGCCGTCCCACACCGGGGCGACGGTGTTCATCATTACATCCCGGTCCTGCTCGCCCTTGACGAAGGGGAAGAGCATGCCGATACCCAGGTCGAAACCGTCCATCACCACGTACATCATGACGCCAAAGATGATGATCACGGCCCAGATCAGCGGAAGGTCGATACCCATGGCTCAGTCCTCCTTGCTCAGGCTGGCAGTCTTGGCCTCATGGCCATCATCGGCGGCAGACAGCGGCCGCGCCGGCGTACGTTGCTGGCCAGGGCCGCCCGGTGTGTGCTCGTCGCCTTCGCCGGTCTGTGGCCCTTTGCGCACCAGGCGCATCATGTAGCCAAGGCCGGTGCCGAACAGGGCAAAGTACACCACCACGAACGCCACCAGGGTGAAGCCAAGCTGTGCATAACTGTGGTTGGACACACCGTCCGCCGTGCGCATCAGGCCATACACCACCCAGGGCTGGCGGCCGATCTCGGTGGTGAACCAGCCGGCCAGCAAGGCGATCAGCCCGGAAGGCCCCATCCACAGCGCCAGGTACAGGAACGGGCGCGAGGTGTAGAGCGTGCCCCGCTTGCGCAGCCACAGGCTCCACAGGCCCACGAAGATCATCAGCAAGCCAAGCCCGACCATGATGCGGAACGACCAGAAGACAATGGTCGAGTTGGGCCGGTCTTCGGGCGGGAACTCCTTCATCGCCGGTACCTGCTTATCCAGGCTGTGGGTCAGGATCAGGCTGCCCAGCGCCGGGATTTCAAGCTTGAAGTGGGTCGTTTCGGCCTTCATGTCGGGGATGCCGAACAGGATCAGCGGGGTCGGCTCGCCGGGCACGTTCTCCCAGTGGCCTTCAATTGCAGCGATTTTCACCGGCTGGTGCTTGAGGGTGTTGAGGCCGTGGAAGTCACCGATCACCGCCTGGATCGGGGCCACGATCAACGCCATCCACATGGCCATCGACAGCATCTTGCGCACCGCCGGGTTATCGCGCCCGCGCAGCAAGTGCCAGGCAGCTGAAGCACCGACGAAGAACGCCGTGGAAACGAACGCGGCCGTGGCCATGTGCATCAGCCGGTAGGGGAACGAGGGGTTGAACACCACCGCAAACCAGTCCACTGGCACCACACGGCCATCGATGATCTCGTGGCCCTGGGGCGTCTGCATCCAGCTGTTGGAAGCAAGAATCCAGAAGGTCGAAACCAGGGTGCCCAGCGCCACCATGCAGGTGGAAAAGAAATGCAAGCCACGGCCCACACGGTTCCAGCCGAACAGCATGACGCCCAGGAAGCCGGCTTCGAGGAAGAAGGCGGTCAGCACCTCGTAGGTCAGCAACGGCCCGGTTACGGCGCCCGCGAACTCGGAGAAGCGGCTCCAGTTGGTACCGAACTGGTAGGCCATGACCAGGCCCGAGACCACGCCCATGCCGAAGTTGACGGCGAAGATTTTCGACCAGAAATGATAGAGGTCACGGTAGACCTGGTTGTGGGTCCGCAGCCAGAGGCCTTCGAGGACTGCCAGGTAGCTCGCCAGGCCAATGGTGATGGCCGGGAACAGGATGTGGAACGACACGGTAAAGGCAAACTGCATTCGGGCGAGCTCTAAGGCCTCTATTCCGAACATGGTGCTTCCTCTTCAGATAATCCGGCGTCCGGGCTTGTGGCCCCGTCGCCCACTGCCCCCACTTGGTCGAGTACGGCGCGTTGGAATTGTTCTGTTCGATCGCAGGGATTCCGGCCCAGAGGGCCAATTCGTTGAATCTGGAACGATTGATCCAGGTCAACGAATGCTAGGAAGCATAGTCCCGAATGGCCCGGCAAGCCGTGTGGTTGATTGCCGCGTGACCGGTTGCCCCACCCTCTTTCACAACGCGTGGAAAAGTGCCGACATGGGCAAACAGTAACCGTTTGTTACAAACAGATGATACGCTGCGCAACCCCTCTACTGCGCCGAGGCCACTGGTTTCCGATGTCTGATTCCGCACCGCAGTTGTTGCGTCACCACCGCCCTTTCCTGGCCTTCTGGCTGGCCCGCGTGTTCACCGCCAGCGGCTTCCAGATGCTCACCGTGGCCATTGGCTGGCACCTCTACCAGTTGACCGGCAATGTGCTGGACCTGGGCCTCGTCGGCCTGGTCGAGTTCGCCCCGCGTGTGCTGTTCATGCTGCACACCGGGCATGTGGCCGACCGCTATGACCGGCGCAAGGTGGCTGCCTTGTGCCAGAGCCTGCAAGGGTTGATTGCCCTGGCGCTGGCAGTGGGCAGCGCCACCGACAACGTCACCCGCGAGTTGATTTTCGCCCTGGCCTTCCTGCTGGGCGCCACACGCTCGTTTGAAATGCCGGCAACCCAGGCGCTATTGCCCAACGTAGTACCGCCTGGCCTGTTCCCAAGGGCCGTGGCGGCTTCGGCATCGGCTACCCAATCAGCGACCATCGTGGCGCCAGCGGTGGGCGGTTTCCTGTATGCCTTTGGCAGCATCTGGGTGTATGGCCCCACCGTGGCCCTGTACGCCATCGCCTGCGTGCTCACCCTGAGCCTGCAGGCGCGCGGCCAGGTCGTGCAGCGCGGGCGTGCCAGCATCGAATCACTGTTGGCCGGCATTCGCTTCATCCGCAGCCGGCCTGACATTCTCGGCGCCATTTCGCTGGACCTGTTCGCCGTACTGCTGGGTGGGGCTACCGCGCTGCTGCCGGTATTCGCCAAGGACATCCTGCTGACCGGCCCGATGGGCCTGGGCCTGCTGCGCTCGGCGCCAGCAGTGGGGGCGTTGCTGATGTCGCTGTGGCTGGCGCGCTTCCCGTTCGAGCGGAACGTGGGGCGCACCATGTTCACCGCGGTGGGCGTGTTCGGCGTGGCGACCATTGCCTTTGGCCTGTCGACCTCGTTCTGGTTCTCGCTGGCGGTGCTGGTGGTGCTGGGCGCTGCGGACATGATCAGCATGGTAATTCGCAGTTCGTTCGTTCAGCTGGAAACCCCGGATGAAATGCGCGGGCGGGTGAGCGCGGTGAACGGCTTGTTCATCGGTGCCTCAAACCAGCTCGGTGAGTTCGAGTCTGGGGTGACGGCGCACTGGTTTGGCACAGTGCCCGCAGTGGTGATGGGCGGGGTAGGCACGCTGGTGGTGACCGGGGTGTGGATAAAAATGTTCCCGACACTGGCCAGGCGGGACCGGTTGCACAATGGTTGAGGGATAGCCTGTACCGGCCCTTTCGCGGGCACGCCCGCTCCCACAGGGACCGCGCCACATTCCGGCCCTGCGCTGTACCTGTGGGAGCGGGCGCGCCCGCGAAGGGGCCGGTACAGGCTACAGATAACCCATTCCCCAACGGCCATAGGCCCCCGCCAAGCATGCTGGTATGATGCGCGGCTTTTTTCCTCCCCACACAAAACCACGGCAACCGGTACGGTCTGTGCTTTGCTGATGGGGTCGATACATTCATGGCGCCGGGGGCGCCTTGGGGAGCGGGCATGCTGGAAAGGCTGTTTCAACTAAAAGCACACAACACCAATGTGCGCACCGAGATTCTCGCGGGCGTCACCACCTTCCTGGCCATGGCCTACATCCTGTTCGTCAACCCGAGCATCCTCGGCGAGACCGGCATGGACAAGGGGGCGATCTTCGTCGCCACCTGCCTGGCGGCAGCCATCGGCTCCACCACCATGGGCCTGATCGCCAACTACCCGATCGCCCTGGCGCCGGGCATGGGCCTGAACGCGTTCTTCACCTACACCGTGGTGCTGCACATGGGCCACACCTGGCAAGTGGCGCTGGGTGCGGTGTTCCTGTCGGCGGTGATGTTCTTCCTGCTGTCGATCTTCCGCATCCGCGAATGGATCGTGAACAGCATTCCACTGCCACTGCGGTCGGCGATTGCTGCGGGTATCGGCCTGTTCCTGGCGCTGATCGCCCTGCACAACGCCGGCATCGTCGTCGATAACCCGGCTACCCTGGTGGGCCTGGGCGACCTCAAGCAGCCAGCCCCCATCCTTGCCACGCTGGGCTTCTTCCTGATCGTGGGCCTGGAGTCGCTGAAAGTGCGCGGCGCCGTGCTGATCGGCATCCTGGCGGTGACCATTGCCTCGATCGTGATGGGCGTGACGCCGTTCGGCGGCATCGTTTCCATGCCGCCGTCGCTGGCGCCGACCTTCCTGCAACTGGACATTGCCGGCGCACTGGACGTAGGCCTGGTCAGCGTGATCTTCGCCTTCCTGTTCGTCGACCTGTTCGACAACTCCGGCACCCTGATCGGCGTAGCCAAGCGCGCCGGCCTGATGGGCAAGGACGGCCACATGCCGAAGATGGGCCGCGCCCTGATCGCCGACAGTACCGCCGCCATGGCCGGTTCGCTGCTGGGTACTTCTACCACCACCAGCTACATCGAATCCGCAGCGGGCGTGAGCGCTGGTGGCCGCACCGGCCTGACCGCCATCGTGGTTGCCGTATTGTTCCTGCTGGCGCTGTTCTTCGCCCCGCTGGCCGGTAGCGTGCCGGCGTTCGCCACCGCGCCGGCACTGCTGTTCGTCGCTGTGCTGATGGCTTCGGGCCTGGCAGAAATAAACTGGGACGACGTCACCGAAGCCGCGCCGGTGGTAGTGACCGCCCTGGCCATGCCGCTGACCTACTCGATCGCCAACGGCATCGCCTTCGGCTTCATTTCCTGGACCGCCGTCAAGCTGATCTCTGGCCGCCACCGCGACCTGAACCCGGCCCTGGTGATCCTTTCCATCCTGTTCGTCATCAAGCTGGGCTGGTTCAACGCATGAGTGCTGCTTTCGACCCCTCCTCCTACGCCACCCAGCTGGATGCCAAGGTGGCGCGGCTGCGCGAGCTGCTGGCGCCCTTCGGCGCGCCGGAGCCGGCTGTTTTCGACTCGCCGCGCGAGCACTACCGCCTGCGCGCCGAGTTCCGCCTGTGGCGCGAGGGCGGCCAGCGCCACTACGCCATGTTCGCCCCGGGCGAGAAGCACAAGGCAATCCTGATTGAGGATTTCCCCATTGCCAGCCAGCGCATCAATGCGCTGATGCCGCGCCTGAAGGCGGCCTGGCAGGCCAGCGAGGAACTGGGCAACCGCCTGTTCCAGGTGGAGTTCCTGACCACCCTGGCCGGCGATGCCATGATCACCATGTGCTACCACCGCCCGTTGGACGAGGCCTGGGAAGTGGCCGCACGGCAACTGGCCGAAGCGCTGGGCGTTAGCGTGATTGGCCGTTCCAAAGGCAAGCGCCTGGTGATCGGCCGCGACTATGCGCAGGAAAAGCTCGACGTGGCGGGCCGCGTGTTCAGCTATCGCCAGCCGGAAGGCGCGTTCACCCAGCCTAACGGAGCAGTGAACCAGAAGATGCTGAGCTGGGCGTTCGAAGCCATTGGCGAGCGTGAGGATGATTTGCTGGAGCTGTACTGCGGCAACGGCAACTTCACCCTGCCGCTGGCCACCCGCGTGCGCCAGGTGCTGGCCACCGAAATCAGCAAGACCTCGGTCAATGCCGCGCTGAGCAACCTCGACGAGAACGCTGTGGATAACGTGCGTTTGGTGCGCTTGTCGGCGGAAGAGCTGACCCAGGCGCTGAATGAGGTGCGGCCGTTCCGTCGCCTGGAAGGCATCGACCTGAAAAGCTACGACTTCGGCACGGTGTTCGTCGACCCGCCGCGCGCGGGGATGGACCCGGATACCTGCGAGCTGACCCGGCGCTTCGAGCGGATTCTGTACATCTCTTGCAACCCTGAGACCCTGGCCCAGAACATCGCCCAGCTGCAAGATACCCACCGTATCGAACGTTGCGCGCTGTTTGACCAGTTCCCCTACACCCACCATATGGAAAGCGGGGTGCTGCTGGTTCGGCGCTGATCCGCGCCGCGGCAGGGCCTCACGGGCCTTGCCGCACGCTGCCAGGAGAGTTGTGCCGATGGACCAGTTGAGCGCCATGCAAACCTTCCGCCGGGTCGTCGAACTTGGCAGCTTCAGCGCCGCCGCCAGCCAGGCAGGCCTGTCCCATACCGTGCTGTCACGCCAGGTAAAGCACCTTGAACGCCACCTCGGCACACAACTGCTTGCCCGTACCACTCGCCGCCTGCACCTGACCGAAGCCGGGGCACTGTTCTACCGTCACTGCGTGCAGATCCTCGAACAGATGCAGGCAATGACCCTGGAGCTGTCGGAACATCAGCAACAACCCACCGGCACCTTGCGCCTGGGCGTGTCCACTGCCTTCGGTGAGCTGGAACTGGGCCGCTGGCTACCGGACTTCGTCGAGCGCCATGCTCAGCTACAGATCGAACTGAACTGCAGCGACCGCTTCGTCGACCTGCTGGAGGAACAGGTGGATGTCTGCCTGCGGGTCACCCGCCATCTGCCTGATTCAAGCCTGGTGGCGCGGAGGCTGGCCACCAGCGAAGTACTGCTGGTGGCCGCACCACGCTACCTGGAACGCCACGGCACGCCCATCTCGCCCGCCGACCTGGCCCGTCACCCTCTGCTCGGTTACAGCCAATTGCCCCACCCCCAGCGCTTGCAAATGGTCAACGACGCGGATGAACGACAGGAAATCCTCATGCCCCGGCGCTTGAGCGCCAACTCGCCCATGGCGTTGCGTGCCGCCGCGATCGGTGCGCTGGGCATCGCCAGCTTCGACCGCTTCATCGTGCAGGACGCCCTGCGTGACGGGCGCCTGTTACCCGTTTTGGGCGAATGGCGGCTACCGGCGCGAACCCTGTACGCCGTTTACCCGCAGAGCCGCTACCTGGCACCCAAGGTACGAGCGTTGCTGGACTACGTTCAGGCTTACTATGCGCAAGACAGGTGGCCGGCATAATTTGTGCTGTTTCTGCACAAGTTATGCGTCAGTTAGGCCGTATTTGTGTGCTGAGTGATTGATTAATCTGCGCTGCACCCTCATCCAGCGCAGGAGCTTCATCATGAAATCATTGCCCGCGGCCATTGCAGCCGTCATCGTCGCCACCCTGGCAGTCGGCGCCCAAGCCACGGAAAAAACCGTTTCGGTTGCCGATAGCGCCGCCCTGAAATGGCAGGACGTGCCCAACACCCATGGCGCCGTCAGCTACGCCAATGTCGAAGGCGATATCTTCGGCAACGGCCCGTACTCCGCGTATGTGAAATTCAGGAAAGGCACTGACAACGGCCTGCACCAGCACAGCCAGACGCTGCCTACAGTGGTTTTGAGCGGAACCTTCTACGCAGTGATCAACGGCAAGCGTGTCGAATACCCGGCCGGTGGCTACTACAAGCTGCCAGCCGACCTGGTGCACGAAAGCGGTTGCACGGCGGCTGCCGATTGCCTGCTGTTCCAGTATCAGCCTGGCGCCTTTGACCTGAAGCCGGTCAAAAGCTGAAAGACGGGGGCTGCCTGGCAGCCCCGGCCCATTCAGAAGTCGAAGAACACCGTCTCGCCTTCACCCTGAATGCGGATATCGAAACGATACGCCGTCTTCCCGTCCACCTCGCAACGCTTGGCAATCAGCGTTTCACGCCGCTGCGGCTGCTCGATCAGGTTGAGCACCGGGCACTTGGCGTTGGCCTGGGCCTCGTCATCGAAGTACAGGCGTGTGTGCAGGTGGATGTTGATACCACGGGCAAACAGGCTGATGTTGATGTGCGGCGCCATCGGCACGCCCGCGGCGTTGTTCACCACACCCGGCTTGACCGTGTGCAGTGTCCACTCACCGGCATCGAAAGTGGTAGCGGTACGGCCAAAGCTGTTGAAGGCGTTTTCCAGGTTGTAGGCATCCTGGTACTCGCCATTGGCGTCGGCCTGCCACACTTCCAGGAACGAGTCGCGCACCAGGTGGCCGTTACCGTCATACACCTGGCCGATCAGCAGAATGTGCTCGCCCGGCGCGTCAGGCTTGGCCAGGCGGTTCCAGATTTCCTGGTCTCGGGTCGGGTTGCCGGCCGCTTCCAGGGCCAGGCCGATGTGCACGTAGGGGCCGGCTGTCTGCGAAGGGGTTTCCGGCAGCAGTTCGATTGGCATGGCGGTGTCCTCAGCAGTTTTCGAAGTGGGTCTTGCGCTGGCCGCGCAGCACGATGTCGAAGCGGTAGGCCAGGCAGTCCATCGGGTTGGCGTTGCTCATGTCGAGCTTGGCGATCAACTGCTGTACAGCTTCCGGGTTGGCGATCGACTTGACGATCGGGCACATCGGGATCAGCGGGTCACCTTCGAAGTACAGCTGGGTGATCAGCTTGGTGGCGATCGACGGGCCGCTGATGCCGAAGTGGATGTGCGCCGGGCGCCAGTCGTTCGGGCCGTTGCGCCATGGGTACGGGCCCGGCTTGATGGTGCGGAAGCTGTAGTAGCCGTCACTGTCGGTCAGGCAGCGGCCGACACCACCGAAGTTAGGGTCCAACGGTGCCAGGTAGCGGTCGTTCTTGTGGCGGTAGCGGCCGCCAGCGTTGGCTTGCCACATCTCCACCAGGGTGTTCGGCACAGGCTTGCCGTACTGGTCGACGACGCGGCCGGCAACGATGATGCGCTCGCCGATCGGCAGGCCACCATTGTTGAAGTTCAGCAGCAGGTCATGGTCATGGGCACCGAAGCCCAGGTGGGAAAAGTTCGGACCAGTGGTCTCGCTGATCGACTGTGGAATGCTGACCAGTGCCTGGCGCGGCGAGCGGGCAATGGACGTTTTGTAGTCAGGCGTAAGGGCTTTGGGGTGCCAGTTGCGATCACGGATCACGAAGCGGCTGTTGTCCTGTGCGGGCATGCCGGTTTCCTCTCTTGGAATTATGTGAACGCCTGGGCGTGGCAGGCGGACTTGCAGTTTCAGGCAAGTCGCGCGCGATGAATATTGAAATCAGGCACCTTAAACATAACCATTTGGTTATGGATTAACACCTTGGCCTCACACCTGTCGCTGTCGTGAACTAATCTTTGTCTTCTTGTTTCACGCTCGGGAGAGCACTCATGGAATGGCGAAAAGGCCGACGCAGCGACAACGTGGTCGATGCCCGAGGCGAAGGTGGCGGCGGCGGCGGCATGCGTTTTGGCGGCGGCAAGGGGCTGGGGCTTGGGGCGATCCTGCTGATCGTCGGCATCGGCTGGCTCACCGGGCAGGACCCGTTGCAGATTCTTGGCCAGCTCACCGGCCAGATGGAGCAGCAGCAACAGCAAACGGCGCCCAGTGGTGCGGGTGGCAAGGCGCCACCGGCCAATGACCAACAGGCCGAGTTTGTCGCCTCGATCCTGGGCGACACCGAAGACACCTGGAAAGCCCTGTTCGCCGAAGCTGGCAAACAATACCGCGACCCCAAGCTGGTGCTGTTCAGTGGCCAGGTCAACTCGGCCTGTGGCTTTGCCTCTGCGGCAGTGGGGCCGTTCTATTGCCCGGCGGACCAGCGGGTTTACCTGGATATGTCGTTCTTCCGCGAAATGGAAACCCGCTTTGCCGCGGCTGGCGACTTCGCCCAGGCCTACGTGATCGCTCACGAAATCGGCCATCACGTGCAAACCCTGCTGGGCGTTTCGGCCAAGGTGGATGCAGCACGCCGCAATGGCCAACGCATGGAAGGCGACAACGGCCTGCTGGTGCGCCAGGAACTGCAAGCCGACTGCCTGGCGGGCGTGTGGGCCTACCAGGCGCAGAAGCGCCTGAACTGGCTGGAGCCGGGTGACGTCGAGGAAGCGCTGAATGCGGCCAATGCCATTGGTGATGACCGGTTGCAGCAGCAAGGTCGCGGGCGCGTGGTGCCGGACTCGTTCACCCATGGCACTTCGGCGCAGCGGGTGCGCTGGTTCAAGGCCGGGTTTGCCCAGGGCGAGGTCAACAGCTGCGATACCTTCAGTGCGCGTAACCTTTGATACAAATTGGGGCCGCCTTGCGGCCCTTCGCGGGCACGCCCGCTCCCACAGAGACTGCGCTGACTTCAAGGGCAACGATCAACCTGTGGGAGCGGGCGTGCCCGCGAAGGGCTGCAAAGCAGCCCCAATAATCCAGTTACAAATCTGCTGAAAAAGCGTTTCAGCTTCCCCCATCATTGCCGATAACCCCTGCACGAGTCAGCGGGCATCCAGAACAACAACGCCTGGCGATCGAAGATCAAGCGAGCGAAAACTACTTCTGGAGAGCGTGCATGAACAGCTGGTTCGCCAACATCAGCGTCAACCTCAAACTCGGCCTGGGCTTCGGCCTGGTGCTGGTCCTTACCGGCCTGCTGGCCCTCACCGGCTGGACCAGCCTGGGCAGCCTGATCGACCGCAGCAACTGGATGGGCGACATCGGCCAGCTGAACAAGGACCTCACCGACCTGCGTATTGCGCGCCTGCAGTACATGATCGCCAACGGCGATGATACCGCTGCCGCCAACACCCAGGCGAAGCTGGACGCCTTCAGCAAGCAGCAAACCTACCTGGCCAGCACCTTCAAGAGCCCGGAGAACATCAAGCTGTTGAATGAGCTGGGCGAGACCATCAGCGCCTACAAGCTGTCGCTGAACAAGATGCGCCAAGGCTACGACGCCACCCGCAGTGCACGTGCGGCAATGGACAGCTCGGCCACCCGCGCCGACCAGGCCATGGACGTGCTTAGCCAGGAAGTCATGGCACGCCCCGAGGCCGACAGCGTACGCCTGGCCCAGTACCAGCTGATCAGCAAGGCTCGCCAGCAACTGTTGCAGGTGCGCATCGACGTGCGCGGCTACATTGCCGACAACACCGCCGCCAACGAACAGGCCGCCCTGCGCCAGCTGGACGCGGCGCTGGCCGACATCGACAACCTCAAGCGCCAGCTGCCCGCCGAAGACGCCCGCCTGCAACAGTTCGAGCGCTCGGTGCTGGCCTACCGCGACGCCGTACGCCAGTTCCGCGACGCAGTCGCCGACATCACCACCTCACGCGCCGAAATGACCGTGCAGGGCGCCGACATCGTCAAGCGCAGCGATGCGCTGTACCAGATCCAGCTGCAACGCCGCGACATCGAAAGCACCCAGGCCCGCAGCCTGCAGGCCATCGCCACCCTGTTGGCATTGCTGGTTGGCGTACTGGCAGCGGTGCTGATTACCCGCCAGATCACCGGGCCACTGCGTGAAACCCTGGCAGCGGTGGAAAAGATCGCCAGCGGCGACCTGACCCAGCACCTGCGCGTCACCCGCCGCGACGAACTGGGCGTGCTGCAGCAAGGCATTGCCCGCATGGGCACCACCCTGCGCGAGCTGATCACCGGCATCCGTGATGGCGTCACCCAGATCGCCAGCGCCGCCGAAGAGCTGTCTGCAGTCACCGAACAGACCAGCGCGGGCGCCAACAGCCAGAAGGTCGAGACCGACCAGGTGGCCACCGCCATGCACGAAATGGCCGCCACCGTTCAGGAAGTGGCACGCAATGCCGAGCAGGCCTCGCATGCCGCCACCGGTGCCGACGACGAAGCCCGTGCCGGCGACCGCGTGGTCGGCGAGGCAATTGGCCAGATTGAGCGCCTGGCCGAAGACATGCACCGCTCCACCGAAGCCATGAACCTGCTGCAGCAGGAAAGCCAGAAGATCGGCAGCGTGATGGATGTGATCAAGTCGGTGGCCGAACAAACCAACCTGCTGGCGCTGAACGCGGCAATCGAGGCAGCCCGTGCCGGCGAGGCCGGGCGTGGTTTTGCCGTGGTCGCCGACGAGGTGCGCGGCCTGGCCCAGCGTACGCAGAAGTCCACCGAAGAGATCGAAGAGCTGATTGCCAGCCTGCAGCACGGCACCCAGCAAGTGGCGAACGCCATGCAGGGCAGCCGCACCCTGACCGACAGCAGTGTCGATCTGGCGCGCAAGGCCGGGGCGTCGCTGGAGAGCATCACCAGCACGGTGTCGAGCATCCAGTCGATGAACCAGCAGATTGCTGCGGCGGCCGAGCAGCAGAGTGCCGTGGCTGAAGAAATCAGCCGCAGTATCCTGAATGTGCGTGATGTGTCGGAACAGACAGCGGCGGCCAGTGATGAGACCGCGGCGTCCAGTGTTGAACTGGCGCGCCTTGGTGGGCAGTTGCAAACATTGGTCAGTCAGTTCCGCGTCTGACCTTGAGAACCTGGGGCCGCTTTGCGGCCCATCGCCGGCAAGCCAGGCTCCCACAGGAACGGTGCAGTATTTGAAAACAGCGCCGTACCTGTGGGAGCTGGCTTGCCGGCGATGAGGCCGGCACAGGCGACCGCTTATTTGACGATCATCCCCACCCCACGCCCACGCGGATCAGAGGCGGTTTCCAGCTTCGCCCCATCCACCCGGATCGCCTGGATATCGCCCATCTCCCAGCCTTGGTCTTCCAGCACATAACCCATCTTCTTCAACTTGTCGGCCTCCGGCCCGGTCAACGGCGCATAGGCGTCAAAGTAGATGGTGTCCTTGGGCAGCAACTGATGGTGCACCCGCTGCGCCGCTACCGCCTTGTCCAGCGGCATGCCGTAGTCGTACAGGTTGTTCATCACCTGGAAGATCGAGGTAAAGATCCGCGAGCCACCCGGTGTACCGATCACCAGCGCCACCTTGCCATCGCGGGTCATCAGGCTCGGGCTCATCGACGACAACATGCGTTTGCCCGGTTCGATGGCGTTGGCATCGCCACCCACTACACCAAAGGCGTTTGCCGCCCCCGGCTTGGCGCTGAAGTCGTCCATCTCGTCATTGAGCAGGAACCCGGCGCCCTTCACCACCACACCACTGCCGTAGTCGAGGTTGAGGGTGTAGGTGTTGCTGACCGCGTTGCCCTGCTTGTCGACGATGGAGAAGTGCGTGGTCTGGTGCGGTTCAAGGCCCGGCTTGACCTTGTCGGTGTCGGAAATGGCCTTCGGGTTGACCTGCGCGGCACGCTTGGCCAGGTAATCCTTGGCCACCAGTTTATCCACAGGCACTTTGGTGAACGCAGGGTCACCGAGGTAATCGGCGCGGTCAGCAAACACGCGCTTCTCGATCTCGGCCAACAGGTGAATGTACTGCGCCGAGTTGTGCGCCACCCCCTTGAAGTCTGCCGCGCGGTCTTCCTTGATGCCCAGCAACTGGGCAAGGGCGACGCCGCCAGAGCTTGGCGGTGGTGCGGTGTAGACCACGTTGCCGCGCCAGCTTACGGCCATCGGCTCACGCCATACGGCCTTGTAATCCTTCAGGTCTGCTTTGGTGATCAGGCCCTTGTCGGCCTGCATCTGCGCCACCAGCAGGTCGGCGGTCTTGCCTTGGTAGAACTCGCTCACGCCCTTGTCGGCGATGCGCTCCAGGGTCTGGGCCATTTCTGGCTGCTTGAACAACTCACCGACTTTCATGTTGCCGAAGTAGTCGTTGAAATTGGTCGCCGTCTTGAACATGCCTTGGGCATCGTTGCGGTACTGGTACTGTTTCTCCGCCACCTTGAAGCCGTTTTTCGCATAGCCGATGGCCGGGGTCAGCAGCTCGCTCCAGGGCAGCTTGCCGAACTTCTTGTGTGCCTCCCACAAGCCCATCACCGTGCCGGGTACACCTGCGGCGCGTACGCCGACCAGGCTGAGGTTCTCGATGACCTCGCCCTTGTCGTCGAGGTACATGTTGCGCGTCGCGGCCTTGGGCGCGACTTCACGGTAGTCGAGGAAGTAAGGCTTGCCGTCGACGAACAGGGTCATGAACCCGCCACCGCCGATGTTCCCGGCCTCAGGGTAGGTCACCGCGAGGGTGAAGGCAGTCGCCACTGCGGCGTCTACCGCGTTGCCGCCCTTTTTCAGGATATCGGCGGCTACCTGTGCACCATATTGATCGGGTGCAGCCACCGCGCCGCCCTCCAGCGTGGCGGCATGAACCGAGGAACAGCTCAGGATCGCGGCTGCGAGAGCCAGGTACTGGAACGGGACAATACGCATGACACTTCCTTGGTGTTGTTTTTGTTGAGCAGTCAGTAAGGCCGAAGCGTTTCGACTGTGCAATCACACGTAGGAAGTTTCGCCGCCTGTGGACAGGACCTGTCGCGATCAGGCAACTCAGCAGGCGTACATGGTCAGCTTCTGCTGGATGAAATCAAGAAAGCACTGGATACGCAGCGCCAGCTGGGTGTTGCGGTAGTACACCGCGTGAATCGGCTGGCGGTAGCCGTTGTTGGCCTCGCTCAGCACTACCTGCAAGCGCCCGGCGCGGATGTCTTCGTGGGTCATGAAGTGCGACAGGCTGACGATGCCCTCGCCGGCCAGCGCCAACTGGCGCAGGGTCTCGCCGCTGGAAGCAATCAGCGCCGGGCGAATGATGTAGCGGTCCCCCTCGGCGTGGCGCAGCGGCCAGTGGTTGAGCGACTCGGGCTGGCTGAAACCGAGCAGGCAGTGGTTGGCCAGGTCTTCGACCCGCTGCGGCGTGCCGTGCTGCTCAAGGTACGCCGGGCTGGCCAGCACCTGCACCGGGCTGCAACCCAGGTTGCGTGCGTGCAGGCTGGAGTCAGCCAGTTCGCCGATGCGGATGGCCACATCGGTGCTCTGCTCCAGCAGGTCGATGATCAGGTCATCGGTGTTCAGCTCCAGCTCGATGCCCGGGTACTGGCGGCGGAACTCGCCGATCCACGGCAGGATGGCATGCAGCATGAACGGCGCGGCCGCATTGATGCGCAGGCGCCCGGTGGGGGTCTGCCGGTTCATCGACAGGCGCTCTTCCATCTCGTCCATCTGCTCCAGGATCAGCCGCGAGCGTTCGAGGAAGAAACGGCCCTCTTCGGTCAGGTCCATGCGCCGGGTGGTGCGGTTGACCAACGTGGTGCCCAGCTTGGCCTCCAGGCGCGACAAGGTGCGGCTGACGGCGGACGGGGTCTGGCCCATCTGCTCGGCGGCGGCAGAGATCGAGCCGCAATCGATGACGGCGACGAATACCTGGAGTTCTTCGGATCGGGTTTTCACATTCGGGCCTGTGATGGGTCTGTGCAAGGATTGGATAGTCGCATGTCCAGGCCAGGTCCGGCTGTGCTTGTACCGGCCCTTTCGCGGGCACGCCCGCTCCCACAGGTACTGCACCGCCCTTGAAAGCTGTGTAATACCTGTGGGAGCGGGCTTGCCCGCGAAGAGGCCAGCGCAGGCAACCTGTTACCCTGCCTTGCCGAACACCTTGTCCAGATGTGCTTCATACGCTGCCAACGCCGCCGGTACATCCGGGCGCTTCATCACATCCGTTGCCAGGAAAGTCGGCAGCCCGGTCATGCCGAGGAACTGGTTGGCCTTGTGGAACGGGAAGTAGACCGCATCCACGCCCTTGCCCTCGAAGAAGTCGCTCGGGTCATCGAAGGCCTGCTGCGGCGCGTTCCAGGTCAGCGACAGCATGTACTGCTTACCGTGCACCAGGCCACCGCTGCCGTACTTCTGCGTGTGGTCCGAACGGGTGCGGCCATCGTTGGCGTAGAGGCTGCCATGGCCAGCGGTAAAGACATCGTCGATGTACTTTTTCACGGTCCAGGGCGCGCCCATCCACCAGCCCGGCATCTGGTAGATGATCACATCGGCCCAGAGAAACTTCGCTACCTCGGCCTGCACGTCGTAGCCACCGTCGATGAACGTCTGCTGCACATCGAAACCGGCGCGGTCCAGGTGGGCGATGGCCGCTTCGTGCAAGGTCGTGTTGAGGCGGCCGTCGGAGTGAGCGAACTGTTTACCACCATTAAGCAGAAGAATCTTTTTCATGCTGGCCTCCCCGGCCGAGTCAAAATTTGATGTCGGCAGGTTAGAGGCTCGCAGGGGTGGGATACAGCAGTGGCCGGGCAAAATACAATTGACCAGAAGTCACGAATCAGCATCACATTATTGCCGTAGAATCGGTTCACCTCCCATCACCGAGTAGCGCCCCATGAGTGAGCAGTTCGCCTTCATCCTCAAAGCCAAGACCCGCCCGGAAATGGCCGATGCGTTCGAAAACCTGTTCCGCCCTTATGTCGAGCCAAGCCGCCAGGAGCCAGGTTGCATCGAGTACCACATGCTGCGCGACCAGCAGGACCCGAGCCTGTTCGTGTTCTTCGAAGTGTGGGCCGACCAGGCCGCGCTGGATGTGCACTCGGCCCTGCCGCACATGGCCGCCTTCTTCGAAAAGCGCATGGACTACCTGGAGCGCGATTTCGATATCCAGCGGGTCGACATGCTGAGCGCATCAAGCGCTAACCGTTGATCAGCAAGTGGCCGCCCAGTGCGGCCAGGCCGATGAAGAAACAACGCTTGAACAGCAACGCGCTGATGCGCTGACGCAACCACTGCCCGGCCAGCATGCCAAGCAAGGCTGGCGCCAGCATCAGCAACGAAGCACCCAAGGCCTGGCCACCGAGGGCATCCTGCCCGGCCAGGCCAACAGCCAGTGCCAGGGTCGAAACCGTGAACGACAGGCCCAAGGCCTGGATCATCTGCTCGCGGCTCAGGCCCAGGCTCTGCAAGTAGGGCACCGCAGGTATCACGAACACCCCGGTTGCCGCCGTGATTACCCCCGTCACCAGCCCGCAGACAGGCCCCAGCCAACGCTCGTGCCCCGTCGCCAGGTGCAAGCCCGGCCCAACCAGCCCGTACACCGCGTACGCCAGCAAGGCCGCACCCAACGCATGCACGGCCCATGGCCCACTGTTGATGCCCAGCCAGGCACTGCCCAGCAAGGTACCAATGAAGATCAGCGCCAGCATCGGGCCCAGCCGTACCAGCAATGCGCGAAGGTGCCCGCCGCTGGCCAACTGCCAAAGGTTGGTAAGGGTCGACGGCACGATCAGCAGTGCAGCAGCCTGCGCCGGAGGCATAGCCAGGCCAAGCAGGCCCATTGCGATGGTGGGCAGCCCCAGGCCGATCACGCCTTTCACTGCGCCGGCCAGCAGGAAGGTCAGCACCACCAGCAGCGTAAGCGCCGGGCCAATGTTGTGGTAAAAAGCGAGCAAGGTATTCATGGGCCGATAATGGCCCGTGGCGGGCAAGCTGAAAATCTGCCATACCATTAGCCAGACTCTTGCAAAGCCAGAGGCACATGCATTTCGACCTGATCGACCTCAAACTTTTCCAGCACACCCTGGAGTGCGGCAACATCACCGCCGGTGCCAGCCGCAGCCACCTGTCGCTGCCGGCAGCCAGTGCGCGCATCCGGGCCATGGAAGCGTCGCTGGGCATCCCTTTACTGGAGCGTAACCGCCGTGGTGTTCAGCCGACCCCGGCCGGCCAGGCGCTGTTGCAGCATGCCCGCCTGATTGCCCAGCAGGTCGAACGCCTGCAATTCGACCTGGGCCAGTACGCTCAGGGGCAGCAAGGCCAAGTACGCCTGCTGTGCAACACCGCAGCACTCACGGAGTACCTGCCTGAACTTGTGGCCGGTTACCTGGCTGACAACCCCGGAATCAGCGTGGACATACAGGAACTGCCGAGCCTGCGCATCGTGCAGGCGATTACTCAAGGCATGGCAGACCTTGGCATTGTTTCAACCGCCGCGCCTTTCCAGCACCTGCAAACCCGGCCGTTTCGTGACGACCCACTGGTGCTGGTAACGCCGCCAGGCCATCCGCTGGCCAGCCAGGTTGCCCCCAGCTTCATCGACAGCCTGGCGCATGGTCATGTCGGGCTTGGAGCAGGCAGTGCATTGGCGTTGTACCTGGAGGAACAGGCACTGCGGGAGGGGCGGCGCATGCAGGTGAGAGTGCGGGCCGAAGGGTTTGATGGGGTGATCCGCATGGTTGCAGGCGGGGCTGGGGTCGGGGTGGTGCCACTGGCAGCGGTGAAGCGTTGGCAAGGGCTGTTGCCCCTGCACTGGGTAGCCCTGGCGGAACCCTGGGCCAACCGCCGGTTGCTGGTGTGCGCGCGGGACTTTGCGGCGTTGCCAGGGTATGCGTCGGGGTTGGTTGATCGGCTGGTGGGAGCAACTGTCTTGCTCAATTACTAAAAGCTGGCGCGATCCCTGTGGGAGCGGGCGCGCCCGCGAACACCGGCGCAGCCGGTGCCATACACCGCGTTGGATTTTTCGCGGGCACGCCCGCTCCCACAGGGTATGCGGTGTGCCCAGCATCAGTGCTATGCACGACAGCGCAGCCTGAAGGGCTGGGAGACTTGCGCGTTGACGCTATACCTGTGGGAGTGGGTTTACCCGCGAAGAAGGCTCACACACAATGGCGCCATGACGCCCCACTAAAAGGACTTTCCAGTGGCATCGATCTACCAGCTGAAACCACGCTTCCAGGCCTTGTTGCGCCCGGCCGTGCAACGCCTTTACGACCGAGGCGTCACCGCCAACCAGGTCACCGTCGCCGCCGCCGTGGTATCGGTCCTGCTGGGCCTGCTGCTGGCCGCCCTGGCGCACATCACCTGGCTGTTCATCCTGGTGCCGGTATGGATGCTGCTGCGCATGGCGCTGAACGCGGTTGATGGCATGCTGGCCCGGGAGTTCGGCCAGCAATCCACCCTTGGTGCCTACCTCAACGAGCTCTGCGACGTGATTGCCGATGCAGCCCTGTACCTGCCCTTCGCTTTGTTGCCCGGGGTGTCACCTACGCTGGTAGTGCTGGTGGTGCTGTGCGCCACCTTCAGCGAATACGCCGGTGTCATGGGCCCGCTGGCAGGCGCCTCGCGGCGCTACGACGGCCCCATGGGTAAAAGCGACCGCGCCTTTGCCTTCGGCGTGCTGGGCACCGGTGTCGCCTTTGGCCTGCTGAACGGCAGCTGGTTCAATGGCCTGCTGCTGGTCATCCTCGCGCTCTCGCTCTATACCCTCTACAACCGGGTTCGCCAGGGGCTGGCCGAAACCCGCTGAGCCTATAGTCGTCGCAAAAGGACGTTGACCATGCGCCAAGCGCAAGCGCTGCACTTCTCCACCCATGACGGTGTCGAGCTGCATTACCGTCACTGGCCTGCCACCCGCAACGAACACCAGCCACGCCGGGCCGTGGTGATGTTCCACCGGGGCCACGAACACGGCGGGCGCATGGCCCACCTGGCCGATGAGCTGGACATGCCGGGCTATGACTTCTTCGCCTGGGATGCCCGCGGCCATGGCCAGTCGCCCGGTGCACGCGGCGACAGCCCAGGGTTTGCCACCAGCGTGCGCGACGTGCAAACCTTCATCGAACATATCCAGGCCCACCACGGTATCGCCGAACAGGACATGGTGGTGCTGGCGCAAAGCGTCGGCGCCGTGCTGATTGCCACCTGGGCCCACGACTACGCACCCAAGGTACGCTGCCTGGTGCTGGCCTCGCCGGCATTCAAGGTCAAACTGTACGTGCCATTCGCCCGCCCGGGCCTGAAGCTGCTGAAAGCCTTGCGCGGCAACTTCTTCGTCAACAGCTACGTCAAGCCGCGCCTGCTCACCCATGACCCTGAGCGGGTCATGTCATATGTGGCCGACCCACTGATCAGCCGGCCGATTTCCGTGACCATGCTGCTGGGCCTGTACGAGGCCGCCGACCGGGTGGTGGCGGATGCGCAGGCCATTCAGGTACCAACCCAAGTGCTGGTCTCAGGGGCCGACTTCGTGGTCGAGCGCCAGCCGCAAGAACGGTTTTTCGACCGGCTCGGCAGCACACGCAAGGAAATGCACATCCTGCCCGGGTTCTTCCACGACACCTTGGGTGAACGTGATCGGGCCCATGCCCTGAGGCGCATCGAACGGTTTGTCGACCATTGCTTCGCCAGCCCCGCCGCGTTGCCTTCACTGCTGGATGCCGACAAGACCGGCGCCAGTTGCGCCGAGGCAGAAAGCCTGGCTGCCCCGCTGCCACGCAACTCGCCCCGCGATCTTTACTGGCGCGCCACCCGCGCCGGCTTGAGCCTGGGCAAGGGGTTGTCTGCGGGCGTGAAGCTAGGTTTTGACACCGGCTTCGATTCCGGCAGCACCCTCGACTACGTTTACCGCAACCAGCCGACCGGCAAGGGCAAGCTGGGCCGCCTGATCGACCAGAACTACCTCCACGCCATCGGCTGGCGTGGCATTCGCCAGCGCAAGCTGCACGTCGAAGAATTGCTGCGCCTGGCCATCGCCTGCCTGCGTGAACAACAACGGCCCGTGCACATTGTCGATATCGCCGCCGGCCATGGCCGCTATATCCTCGAAGCCCTGCAAGACCTTGAGCAGTTGCCGGATTCGATCCTTCTGCGCGACTACAGCGAACTGAACGTTCAGCAAGGCAGCGCGCTGATCAGCGAAAAGGGCCTGGCCGACACTGCCCGCTTCGTCCAGGGCGATGCTTTCGATCGCCAGAGCCTGGCCACGCTAGAACAACCCCCAACGCTGGCCGTGGTGTCAGGGCTGTACGAACTCTTCCCCAGTAACCAACTGGTGGGCAATTCCCTGGCCGGGCTGGCCGACGCCGTAGAGGATGGCGGCTACCTGGTCTACACCGGCCAGCCATGGCACCCGCAACTGGAGATGATCGCCCGCGCGCTCATCAGCCACCGCGGTGGCGAGGCTTGGGTAATGCGCCGCCGCAGCCAGGCCGAGATGGACCAGTTGGTTGAGGCGGCGGGCTTCCGCAAGCTGGCCCAGCGTATCGATGAATGGGGCATTTTCAGCGTCAGCCTGGCACAGCGGGTGCGCTGAGTGAGCCCGCCACGCGAGCCTGGGTTGATCCGCCGGGGCGTGTTCTGGCTACTGCTGCTGGGGCCGTTGTTCTTCATCAGCTATGGGCTGGCGAACCATTACACGGCTGGGCGCAGTGATGTCGGCAGCCTGGTGTTCGGCTGGGAGCACGGCATGCCGCTGTGGCCCTGGACGATCATCCCGTACTGGTCGATCGACTTGCTTTACGGGTTGTCCTTCCTGCTGCCGCGCACACGCCAGGAAATGGACCGCCACGCGCTGGCGCTACTCAGCGCACAGGTGATCAGCGTCTCCTGTTTCCTGCTGTGGCCGCTGCGCTTCACCTTTGAGCGGCCGGAGCTGGGTGGGCTGTTCGGCTGGCTGTTCGATGTGTTGATGGGCTTCGACAAGCCGTTCAACCAGGCGCCTTCGCTGCACATCGCCTTGCTGGTGATTATCTGGACGATGTTTGCCCGGCATGTGCGACGCCAGCCCTGGCGTTGGCTGATGCATGGCTGGATGGCGCTGATCGGGGTGTCGGTGCTGACCACCTGGCAGCATCATTTCATCGATGTGCCCACTGGGGCGCTGGCCGGGTTTGCCTGCCTGTGGCTGTGGCGGTATCCGGGGCGCCTGCCCTTTCAGGCGGCCCGTCTTGCTCAGGATGCCAAGCGCTGGAAGGTCGCCGGTTGTTATGCCTTGGGCGCGCTGTTGTGTGTACTCCCTGCCGCTGCGATGGGCGGGGCTTGGCTGTGGTTGAGTTGGCCGGCGGTGTCATTGGGGCTGGTGGCGCTGAACTACGCCGTGTTCGGGGCGGGTGGTTTTCAGAAGGGTGTCGACGGGCGCTTGTCGAATGCGAGCCGGTGGCTGTTGGCGCCCTATCTGGCAGGTGCGTGGCTCAATTCGCGGCTTTGGACGAAGGGCCACCCTCAAGCGGATGAGGTATGCGATGGCGTATACCTTGGGCGCATTCCAGGACACGGAGAGGGGGAGAAATTTGCTGCGATTGTCGATCTGTGTGCGGAGCTGCCAAACGCTGGTGCTCCCATTGTGGGAGCGGGCGTGCCCGCGAACACGGGCGAAGCCCGTGCCATCCACCGCGGCGCCTGCTTCGCGGGCACGCCCGCTCCCACAGAGGTCGTGTCAGTTCTCGGCTATCAGTGTTTTCCTGCACTGGACTTGATAGCCCCAGACATTGCCCTGCTACGGCAGGCCGCCAACGCCATCGAACACCTGCGCGCCCAAGGCCCGGTACTGGTCTGCTGCGCCCTGGGTTACTCACGCAGCGCCACTGCCGTGGCAGCCTGGCTGATCGTTACCGGCCGCTGCGATGACGCCCAGCAGGCAGAATCCCTTATCCGTAAAGCACGCCCCGGCATCGTCTTGCACAGTGCCCATCGCCATGTGCTCCAGCAACTGGGAGCACAGCCATGAACCTGCGCGTGGTTGCCAGCCTGCTGGGCCGAGGCAAACAGCTGGAACGCCTGTCCGACGGCCTCACCTTGCTGGCCCTGGCCTACGGCCTTGCACCTCTGCTGAATGCCCCACTGCAACCGCTGGCCAGCCTGCTGTGCAGCGTGCTGCTGGCGCTCGGCGTGCTGCACAAGTACTGGGCCATCCGCGTGGCAATCGATGCCGAGCTGTTTGCCCACCTTGCCAATAGCGCAGACCTGGCGGCAGACACCCAGGCCCTGGACCGCGCCTTGTTCGAACTGAAACTCAAACCACAGGCCACCGACAGCCGCGCCTGGCCTGCCCGCAGCCAGGCCGCACTAGGCCTGTTGCGCCGTCAGGCCGTATGCCTGGGCCTGCAGCTCTCGCTAGCCTTGGCTACCCTGCTGACACTGCCTTTGAAGGGATAACGAACGCCCCATGCTCGCCAACCTGACCGCCTACGTCATCACCTCCGCCGCCCGCCTGATCACGGGCGCCCGCGCCCTGTGGCTGGGTTGCACGCCGCTGCCGGTGCAGCGCCTGTACTTTGCCAACCACAGCAGCCATGGTGACTTCGTGCTGCTGTGGGCCTCCTTGCCGCAACCGCTGCGCAAGCGCACCCGCCCGGTGGCTGGCGCGGACTACTGGGCCAAGCCGGGCATTCGCGACTTTCTCATTCGCAAGGTGTTCAACGGCGTGCTGATCGACCGCCAACGCAGCGAAGGCCAGGCCAGCCCGCTGCAACCGATCCTCGAAGCCGTGGCCCAGGGCGACTCGCTGATCTTCTTCCCGGAGGGTACCCGCAACCTGGGTGACGAACCGCTGATGCCGTTCAGAAGCGGCTTGTACCACCTGGCGGCAGCCAACCCCGACGTCGAGCTGGTACCGGTCTGGATCGCCAACCTCAACCGGGTGATGCCCAAGGGCCGTGCCCTGCCCCTGCCATTGCTGTGCACACTGAGCTTTGGCGAACCGCTGCACCTGCACGCTAATGAAAGCAAGCAGGCCTTTCTCGAGCGGGCCAGCCAGGCCCTGCTGAACCTGGCCCCGAAGGATGCCTGACATGGACAACAACACCCTTTCGCTGTTCGCCGGCATCGGCGCCCTGCTGCTGCTCGCCAGCGTGATCGGCCGCCTGCTCAAATGGCGCGCCGGCCAAGCACCGCATGCGGTAATCGACAACCTCAACGCCCGCATCAACGCCTGGTGGGTGATGGTGCTGGTGATCGGCATCGCCTTCCTGTTCGGCAAGTACGGCGTGATCGTGCTGTTCTACGGCGTGTCGTTCTATGCCCTGCGCGAGTTCATGACCCTTACCCCGACCCGGCGCAGCGACTACCCGGCGCTGGTGGCGGCGTTCTATGTGGCGCTGCCGGTGCAGTACGTGCTGATCGCCATGGACTGGTACGGCCTGTTCAGCATCTTCATCCCGGTGTACCTGTTCCTGCTGCTGCCAATCCTGGCCAGCCTTGGCGGCGACACCACGCGTTTTCTCGAACGCGCCTCGAAAGTGCAGTGGGGGCTGATGATCGCGGTGTACTGCGTGTCGTCCGTACCCGCCTTGATGACGCTGGATATCCCGGGTTACGAGGGCCGCAACCTGTTGTTGATCGCCTGGCTGATTCTGGTGGTCCAGATCAGTGACGTGTTGCAGTACGTGTGCGGCAAGCTGTTTGGCAAACACAAGGTGGCGCCCAACCTGTCCCCGTCCAAGACTGTCGAAGGGCTGGCCGGCGGTGTGGCACTGGCCACCCTGATCGGCGCCCTGCTGTGCTGGATTACCCCGTTCACCTTCTGGCAGGCCGCGCTGATGGCGTTGGCGGTGAACGCCATGGGCTTCTTCGGCGGGCTGGTGATGTCGGCAATCAAGCGCGACCGCGGGGTGAAGGACTGGGGGCACATGATCGAAGGCCATGGCGGCATGCTCGACCGCATGGATTCGGTGTGCTTTGCGGCGCCGGTGTTCTTCCACTTTGTGCGGTATTGGTGGGCATAGCGCGACCAGACAGCTGGACGTCGAGCCCAGGCAACTGCGGCTCGGCCGATGGCCCTATGGTGACCAGTCACTCAACCAGTCACCAGGAGTTGCCCCATGTCCGATTTCATCACCGTCCTGCGCGAAACCTGCCCGACGCCGGTCGTGGACGCCACCAAGTGGAAGCGCATCGGCGGCGATCCGCACACCGTCAACCTCAATGCCTACCTGTCGGCCGACGGCAGCAAGATCATGGGCACCTGGATCTGCACCCCGGGCAAGTTCGAGGTCAATTACGAGAAGTGGGAGTTCTGTCACTTCCTCGATGGCTACTGCATCATCACCCCGGAAGGCGAAGAGCCGAAGCACCTGAAGGCCGGTGACGTGTTCGTGATCGAGCCGGGGATGAAAGGCACCTGGGAAGTGGTCGAGACCGTGCGCAAGTATTTCGTCTTCGCCTGATCAGACACTGCACAACTAACTATGTGGGAGCGGGCGCGCCCGCGAAACAGGCAGTGCGGTGGATGGCACCGGCTTTGCCGGTTTTCGCGGGCATGCCCGCTCCCACAGGGTTATGTGGCGCCTGCAGAATCGGGGCAAAAAAAATCGCGGGGCAGGTGCCCTTCCCTCTGGTGCGCAGTTACAGAGGGAAGGCCACCTGGCCCGCGATGAAGCCCACCTCTTGCGTCAGTCTTTCTTGCGATACCCCTCGACGATAGCCGAGAAATCCTTACCCCCCTCGCCACGCAAGCTCATGGCCTGATACAACTGCTGGGCCACGGCCCCCAGGATCACCGGCTGGTGTGCCTGGCGCGCCGCTTCGGTGGCCAGCCCCAGGTCCTTGAGCATCAGTTCGGCGCCAAAGCCACCGGTATAGCCACGCGACGCTGGCGCGGTTTCGATAATGCCCGGCCACGGGTTGTAGGTGTCCGAACTCCAGCAACGCCCGGTCGAGCTGTTGATGATGCCGGCCAGCACCTTGGTATCGATGCCTAGCGCGTTGCCCAGGGCCATGGCCTCGGACACGCCGATCATCGAGATGCCCAGCAGCAGGTTGTTGCAGATCTTGGCGATCTGCCCGGTGCCGACTTCACCACAGTGCACGATATTGCGGCCCATCTGCTCCAGTACCGGCTTGAGGGTGGCGAACAGCTCGACGCTGGCGCCGACCATGAAGGTCAGGGTGCCGGCTGCCGCACCGCCAGTGCCACCGGACACCGGCGCATCGCCCATGTCCACGCCTTTGGCCGCTGCGGCCCTGGACACATCACGGGCAGTCTGCGGATCGATGGTGCTGCAGTCCACGGTAGGCGTACCGGCACGAATACCGGCCAGCACGCCATCTTCGTTCAGGTACACGCTGCGCACATGGGCCGCCGCCGGCAGCATGGTGATGACCAGCTCGCTGTTGGCTGCCGCGTCCTTGGGCGACGGGCTGATCTGCCCACCCAGTTCTGCCAGCTCGGCCAGAACGGTTTTGTTCAGGTCAAACAGGTTCAACTGGTGCCCGGCCTTGATCAGGTTGCGGGCCATGGGCGCGCCCATGTTGCCCAGGCCAATGAATGCAATACGCATGACGTCTCCTTAGCGCAGGCTGATGGTGGTGTTCACACCGTCGTTGACGCTGTCGTCATCGAACCAGCGGGCGGTGACGGTCTTGGTCTGAGTGTAGAACTGCACCACCTGCTTGCCGTACGGGCCGAGGTCGCCGAGCTTGGAGCCACGGGAGCCTGTGAAGCTGAAGAACGGCACCGGTACCGGGATCGGGATGTTGATGCCAACCTGGCCGATATCGATTTCGCTCTGGAACTTGCGCGCTGCCGCGCCGCTTTGGGTGAACAGGCCAGTGCCGTTGCCGAACGGGTTGGCGTTGACCAGGGCGATGGCTTCGTCGAGGGTATCGACCTCCAGGGTCACCAGCACCGGGCCGAAGATTTCCTGGGTGTAGACCTGCATGTCAGTCTTCACCCCCGAGAACAGGGTTGGGCCAACGAAGTTGCCTTGCTCGTAACCCGGCACCGTGACGTCGCGGCCATCGAGTTCCAGCTTGGCGCCTTCCTTGATGCCGCTTTCGATCAGGCCCAGCACACGTTCCTTGGCGCGTCTGGAAACCACCGGGCCGACATCGGTGCCCGGCTCACACCCGGCATTGACCTTGAGCTTGCTGGCTGCTTCCTTGATGTCCGGCAGCCACTCACGGGCCTTGCCCACCAGCACCGCCACCGAGGTGGCCATGCAGCGCTGACCCGCCGCGCCGAAGGCGGCACCGACCAGGGCATTGATGGTTTGCGTACGGTTGGCATCGGGCAGCACCACGGCGTGGTTCTTGGCGCCCATCATCGACTGCACGCGCTTGCCGTGCTGGCTGCCCAGGTTGTACACGTGGGTACCCACTTCGGTAGAGCCAACGAAGGAAATCGCCTTGATGTCCTGATGGGTGCAGATGGCATCCACCACCTGTTTGCCACCGTGCACCACGTTCAGCACACCGGCGGGTACGCCGGCTTCCAGCGCCAGCTCGACCAGCAGCATGGTCGACAGCGGGTCCTGCTCGGACGGTTTGAGCACGAAGGTGTTGCCGCAGACGATGGCCATGGGGAACATCCACAGCGGGATCATCGCCGGGAAATTGAACGGGGTGATGCCGGCACATACGCCGATAGGCTGGCGCAGGGTGTAGGTATCGACACCGCCGGCGACGTTTTCGGCGAATTCACCCATCTGCAAGGTGCCGATGGAAGCGGCGTGTTCCACCACTTCCAGGCCGCGGAAAATATCACCTTCGGCGTCAGCCAGGGTTTTGCCCTGCTCGGCGCTGAGCACCTGGGCAATGCGCTTGCTATGTTCGCGGATCAGCGCCTGCAGCTTGAGCATGATGCGCATGCGCGCGCCAATCGGGGTGTCTCGCCAGGTCTTGAAGGCTCGGTGGGCAGCGGCTACGGCTGCATCGACTTCTTCTACTGTCGCGAACGGTACGCGCGCCAGCACCTCTTGGGTGGCCGGGTTGACGATGTCGCGCCATTCGGTGGTCTTCGACTCGACCCACTGGCCGTCGATCAGCAGCTTCACCTGCTCGACCTTGGTCGGGTTCGGGGATTGCGGTGCGTTCATCTGCGTTCTCCTTGGAATTATTGTCGGGACGAGATCGCCAGCGCCAAGCAAACGCGAGGTGGCGTCCTGAGGCTTGTTTCGAGTATAGATGTGCAAACATCCAACAAGAACGCACAAAAAAACCGGATCATCATGCAAAAAGACCTCACATCCCTGAGCGCGCTCAACTGGGACGATTTGAAGTTTTTCCTTGAAGTGGCCCGAACCCGCAAGGCCAGCAGTGCTGCCAAACGGCTGAGCGTGGACTACACCACGGTGTCGCGGCGCATCAGCTCGCTGGAGGGGGCGCTAGGCACGTTGCTGTTCGAAAAGTCGCGGACCAACGGCTTTGTCCTCACTGCCGAGGGCCAGCGCCTGCTGGGCTATGCCGAGTCGATCGAAAGCACACTGCACATGGCCTGCGAGCAGGTGTCCGGGTCGGGCGTGGCGTTGTCGGGGCATGTGCGCATGGGCTGCACCGAGGGCTTTGGCAGCTTTTTCATTACCCCGCAGCTGAGCCACTTTGTGGATGCCTACCCGGCGATTTCCGTGGATATCCTGCCGCTGCCGCACTTCATCAGCCTGTCCAAGCGCGAGGCAGACATCGTGATCGCGCTGGAGCGGCCGGAGCACGGGCCTTACGTGTGCTGCAAGCTGTGTGATTACCGCTTGCGGCTGTATGCGACCCAGGACTACCTGGACAGCCATGCGCCGATTCGCCAGGTGGCGGACCTGGCCAAACATCCCTTTATCAGTTATGTGGATGATCTGGCGTTCAGTTCGGAACTGCTTTACCTGGCCAACCTGATTCCAAGCGCCAGCGCGCACTTACGCAGTACCAGTGTGATTGCGCAATACACCGCCGCGTTGCAAGGCCGTGGGTTGGCCATACTGCCGTGCTTCCTGGCGGCGCAGGACCCGCGCCTGGTGACGGTATTGCCGGAGGAGATCGAGGTGACGCGGCAGTTCTGGATGTATTGCCGGGAGGATTTGCGCAAGTTGAAGCGGATTACCTTGCTGTGGGATTACATCCGTGGCGTGACCGAGGCGAATGCGCCGTTGTTGATGGGGGAAACGCGGCAGATTCGCTTTGCCCAGGAGTGACGGGGCAACACCGATTCTGTGGGAGCGGGCGCGCCCGCGAACACCGGCGAAGCCGGTGCCAGACACCGCGTTGCCTGCTTCGCGGGCACGCCCGCTCCCACAGTGGAATGTGGTGAGCCACGAGACTGGGCTCAGTAAGACGCCACCACAATGGACACCCGCCGGTTCTCGGTGCGCCCGGCGCTGGTGCGGTTGTCCGCAACCGGCTGGGTACTGCCCAGGCCTCGGGACTGAATGTTCTGCGCCAGCATGCCAACCCCGACCAGTGCCTTGGTCACGCTCTGCGCACGGCGCTCGGACAGCTGCTGGTTGTACGCCGCCTTGCCCGACGCATCGGCATGCCCGTCCACTCGCACGCCCTGGATGCCAACGCCAAGCAGCGCCTTGCCAATGCGCTCGACAATCTCCTGGCTCTGGCCGTTGAGGCTATCCAGATCGCTACCGAACAGCACTTTGCCGGACAGGTCGTAGGCCCAGCCTTCATCGGTTGGAGTAAAGCCTTCGCGCTTGAGCACGGCAATCTGTTCGGGGGTGAGGCCTTTGGGTGGGGCAGTCTGGCAACCGGTCAACGCCAGCACGGCGAGCAACAAGGCCCAAAGGGGAAAACGTAAAGCTTGCATCACGGGTTCAGCTCCTGTTCTTGATTTCACTGGCGGACCGTTCCGTCTGCGCCACTTGCCAATGGCCACGGCGTTTGCGTTTGGCCTGGTACATCGCCGCATCGGCGGCATTGAGAAGACTGGCGGGGTCAGCGCCGTCGTCCGGGTAATAGGCAATACCGACACTCAGCGAAGTGGCGATAGTTCGGCCGCTGTCGAGCTGCACCGGCAGCTTCATGCTGGCCACAATCTTTTCGGCAATGTGCTCAGCGTCCTGACGCGACTGCAGCGGCGTCAGCAGCACGGCGAACTCGTCGCCGCCCAGGCGGGCCACCAGGTCGTGCTCGCGCAGCTGGGCACGCACACGTTCGGCCACACTGATCAGCACTTCGTCGCCCGCGGCATGCCCGAGGGTATCGTTGATCTGCTTGAAGTGGTCGCTGTCGAGGAACAGCAGCGCCAGATGCTCCTGCTGCCGCGCCGCATTGCGCACGCTGCGGCTCAAGCGCCCCTCGAAGAAGGCGCGGTTGGGCAGCCCGGTGAGGCTGTCGTGGCTGGCCTGGTGGGCCAGGGTCTGGTTTTCGCTCTGTAAGTGGCTTTGCCACACTTCAAGCTCGTCGAGCAGGGCATTGAAGTCGTTGCCCAGTTCGTTGAGCTCGGCAATCGGCGCTTCCGGCACACGCCTGTCGAAGCTACGCTCGCGGCGGGCGGCGTGAGCAACGCTGGCCAGGCCACGCAGAGGGCGGGTGATATTGCTGAGCAGGCGCCGCGACAGATACTGGGCGGCCAAGGCACTGAGAATCGTGCAGAACAGGATGCCGGCCAAGCCACTGAGCATAAACAGCAACAGGCTACGGCCCTGACCGACCAATTCGGTGTGCCCGACTTTCTGCTGCTGGTGCATGATCGGCAGGTTGACCGGCTCATCCAGCAAGGCGGTGGCCACCTGCACTTCAAGCTTGGCGAGCATGCCCGTATCCCCGCGTTGCCAGTGCGCCAGCAGCTCGCCTTCGTTGTTGAAGACCTTGGCCTCGGCCACCTCCTCATTACTGGCGATCAGCGCCAGCGACTCGTTGGCCGCGGCGCTGTCGTCGAACACCACAGCGGCTTCCACGGTGTAGTTGATGGATCGGGCGATCAGGTGCAGGTTGTGGTTGGCGTAGACGCGCAGCGCGAGCACACCCAGGAGGGTCAGCGAAATACCGGCCAGGCCCACGGCGAGCAGGGCGACACTGAGGTGGCCACGCCCCAGCACCGAACGCAGGGTGGGGCGCACGCCAGGCTTGCGGGTGGCCTTCATGGCTGCACCGCCCGGCGCCGCGACAGTTGCAGCACGCTGGGGTGGATGCGCACGCCGGAACGCGCCACCGAATCCAGGTTCACCTCGAAGGCCACCTGCTGGTCACTGACCCGCAAGCAGAACAGGCTGCCAACGGTGCAGGGGTCGTTCGCTTCGCTGATGCTCAGTACCGGGTGACCGCTGACACGCTCGAACAGCTTGTCGCGCTGGCCCTGGTCGAGTTTGCCGATGTAGATGGCATCACAGGCCTGGGCGACCTGGGCATCATCTGCCAGCAAGCGCCGAACTTGCAGCGGGCGGCCGGACTCCTGCACATGGCCTTTGATCAGGTCATCGGCGTATTCGGTCGGGCCGACCAGGCACAAACGCAACGGTGAGGGTTCGACGGGCCAGCGGGCGTAGCTGAAGATGCCCAGTACGACCTGGGTGACGGCCTTGGCGCGTTGCTGCGCCTGGGCGGCGGTTGTGGCGGTGTCTGCCCGGGCGGGGCCTGTAAAAATGAACAGGGCGGCCAGCAATAGCGAAAGCGCACAGCTTGTCACTCGCCTTGCGGCCACGTTCATGTGGGAAATCTCTCAGGTCCTTTACGGTATCGGCGCAACGATAGCACATGGCCGCATCAATGTAGGAATGAGCCGCTGTATGTGTGGGGATTGAAGGCCCTATCGCCGGCAAGCCAGCTCCCACAAGTACAGTGCAGCTTTCAAGGGCCATGCAGTACCTGTGGGAGCTGGCTTGCCGGCGATAGGGCCTTCGCGCTCCTACACCTGTTCGAGCATCAACCCGGAAATACGCCTTACCTTGCGCGCCACCGCCTCTTCGAAAATGCCCTGGCGTGGCTCGACCAGGCTGAAGCAGTGCTTTGCACGGGTGATGCCGGTATACACCAGCTCCTTGGTCAACACCGGGTTGAGAGCGTCGGGCAGCACCAGTGCCGTGTGGCTGAACTCCGAGCCCTGGGACTTGTGCACGGTCATGGCAAATACCGTTTCCACTTCGTTGAGCCGGCTGGGCAGGACGAAACGCACGCCGCCACTGCCGTCGTTACGCGGGAAGGCCACGCGCAGCAGTGGCTCGCCACGCTCATCCGGCAGGCGCAGGGCGATGCCGATGTCACCGTTCATCAGGCCCAGGCCGTAGTCGTTGCGCGTCACCAGTACCGGGCGCCCTTCGTACCAGGGCTGCTGGCTGTCGATCAGGCCGGCATTGTGCAGCACCCGCGCCACGCGCTCGTTCAGGCCCTCGACACCCCAGGCACCTCGGCGCACCGCGCACAACAACTGGAAGTCCTCGAAACTGTGCAGCACCTTGCCCGCCCATTGCTCCCACGCGGGGTCGTCAAATGCGGTTTCCAGTGCAGGCCGGTAGCGGCCAAGGGTACGCAAGTAGCTGCGATAGCCCTGCGGACCGTCCGCGCCGCGGTTCAGGCCGTCGAGCAGCAGGCGGTCGAATGCTCGGTCCTGCTCGTGCTTGAGGGCAAGGCTGTGCACGTCGGCCGGCGGCTTGGCCAGCAGGTTGCGCGCCGCGTGGGACTCCTGCCGGTTGACCAGCCGCGCCAGCTGGCCAATGCCGCTGCCTTCGCCAAAGCGCCGTGAGAAGCGCAGCATGACCACCTGCTGGGCCAGTGGGTTGCGTTGTTCATCGCCGGCCTTCAGGCCACTGCCGGCTAGCGACTCGCCGCCAATCTGCTCCAGCCAAGCTTGGGTCGCCGACGAGTAACAGCCCTCCTCGGCATCACGGCACAGGTCGCCCAGTACCGCACCCGCTTCGACCGAAGCCAGCTGGTCCTTGTCGCCCAGTAGCACCAGGCGTGCGCGTGGTGGCAGGGCATCGAGCAGGTTGGCCATCATTTCCAGGTCGATCATCGATGCTTCGTCCACCACCAGCACATCCAGCGGCAGCGGGTTGCCGGCATGGTGGCGGAAGTGCCGCGAGCCGGGGCGACTGCCAAGCAGACGGTGCACGGTGCTGACCTCGGTGGGGATCTGCCCGCGTACCTCGGCGCTGACCTGCAAGCGCTCGACCTGTTGGCCGATGGATTCTGTGAGGCGAGCGGCCGCCTTGCCGGTCGGCGCAGCCAGGCGAATGCGCAGCGGCCTGCCCTGCTCCACCGCGGGCGCCTGCAACAACGCCAGCAGGCGCACCACTGTGGTGGTTTTACCGGTGCCGGGGCCGCCGGTGATGATGCTGAAACCGGCACGGGTCGCCAGGGCGCAGGCGAGCTTCTGCCAGTCCACCTGGCCTGCTTGCGCACCCGCTTCGAACAACTGTGCCAGGCGCTCTGGCAGGTCGGCCGGTGGGGCCTCGGCCTGGGTCAGGCGCTGACGCAGGGTATGGTCGATGCGCCGCTCGTAGCTCCAGTAACGGCGCAGGTACAAGCGCTCGCTGCTGAGCACCAGCGGCCGAGCTTGCTGGCCTGGAGTATCGCCGATAGCCACCAGCGGGCTGGCAGCAATGCGCTGGCGCCAGGCCTGCAGATCGAGGTTGGCCAACAACTGCGATGGCAGCAGCAAGGGGCCGGTCAGGGCGTCGCCTTCGGGCGGCAGCGACAAGGCAAAATCGGGCTCAGCCAGGGTTTGTTGCAGGTCCAGGCAGACATGCCCATGGCCCAGCTGGTGACTGGCCAGCGCCGCCGCCAGTAATAGCAACGGGTCACTGCCGGGGTCGCGCTCTTCAAGAAACATCACGAACGCGCGGTCCAGGGCACGCAGCCAGCCCCGCTCTACCCAGCGGTCGAGCAGTTGCAGCAGGTCACCGCTGTCATGCTGCGGCGCCAGCGCCAACAGGTGCTCGGCGTGCAGCGGGGTGGGTAACAGGTCGACCAGCTTTCGGCTTATGGCGCGGCTCATATCAAAGCTCCGGCAAACAGGTCCTGCTGAGCGGGCGCACGCTCACCGCGGAACAACGCATCCAGGCTTTCGATCAGCTCGCGTGGCGGCTTGGTGTGGTACACGCCATGGCCGCTGCTGCTGGCGCCGCGCAGGAAGATGAACAGGGCGCCGCCGACATGGCGGTCGTAATCGTAGTCCGGCAGGCGGGCACGCAACTGCCGGTGCAGCGCCAGCAGGTACAGCACGTACTGCAGGTCGTAGCGATGCTCGATGATGGCCTTTTCCATGGCCATGGCATCGTAGGCCTGGATGTCCGGGCCCAGCCAGTTGGACTTGTAATCGGCCACGTAGTACCGCCCGTCCAGCTCGAACGCCAGGTCGATGAAGCCCTTGAACATGCCGTTGAGCACGGTCGGCTGCGCCGCAGGGCGCGCCAGGCCGGGGTGGGTGTAGCGTGCAACCAGGCGGTCGAGCTGTTCGGCATCGACCTGGTGGCTGGCGAACCAGAACTCCATCTCGATCTGGTAGTGCTGCAACTGCGCGAGGGTCACACTCTGCTGGTTGCCCGGCAACGGCAGCGCCTCGACCAGCAAACGTCGCAGCCACTGGTCAAGGGTGGGAATCCAGCCCGTCCAGTCACGGCGGTTGCAGCGCTGGCCAACCGTACGTTCGATCAGCTGAGGGTTGCTGCTGACCTGGCCGAACCCCTCATGGCCCGCCCATTCCAGCAACCCATGAAGGAAGGTGCCTGGGCTGGGCCCACGCGGGAAACGGTGGATATCGCCGCTGTCGGCCGGGACCTCGCGCAGTACCTGGGCATCGGCCACTTCGTCATCCAGCAGTTGCTGGGCCTGCGAGCTGTCGGCAACGAGCGTCTGATCGCCGACGCGCAGGGCACTGTACGAAGCGATCCACCAGTGCTCGGCAGCCGAGCGGCGCGGTTTGCGTGCGGGCAGCAGCTCACGTTCGGCGTGTGGCATGCGATACAACTGCTCATCTGCCTGCGGCAGGCCTGGGCACGCGATGTGCGGGCAGGCCGCCGCCAATGCCTGCAACCACTCGGCAAGTTGCCCGGAGCTCGCCAGGGCAAGGCCACCACCCAGCAAGTAGCCAAATGCCGAGCGGTGCAGTTGCGAACTTTTCTGGTTGCCGCGCTTGAGGTCGGCAACACCCAGCCAGCAAGCATGCTGGGCACGGGTCAGGGCGACGTAGAGCAGGCGCAAGTCTTCGGCCAGGCGCTCGTCGTCGGCACGCTCGATTTGCGCCTGGTCCGGGGTAAGGGTGAGGTGAGCGTTGCCTTGGCTATCATGCCAGGCCAGCGGCAGGCGGCTGCCGTCCACCGGTTTGCTGGTGCAGATGAACGGCAAATAGACCAAGGGGTACTCCAGGCCCTTGGACTTGTGGATGGTCACGACCTTGACCAACTGTTCGTCGCTTTCCAGGCGCAGGATCTGCTCTTCACCCGCCTGCCCGGAACTGGCCAGGTGCTCGGCCAGGTGACGGATCAGCGCCTGTTCACCGTCCAGCTCACCGGACGCCTGCTGCAACAGCTCGGCCAGGTGCAGCAGGTTGGTCAGTACCCGTTCGCCATCACTGCGACGGATCAGCGTGCGCGGTAGCTGGAAGTCGTGCAGCAGGTGCCGCAGCATCGGCAGCACGCCCTGACGTTGCCAGGTGTCACGGTAATGACGAAAACGCATGACCCAGCCTTCCCAGACCCGCTCGTCCTGGTTCAACCGGTCCAGCGCGGCCAGCGAAAGGCCCAGTGTAAGGCTGGCAAGTGCAGCCTTTAGCAGGCGCTCCGAGTCAGGCTCGGCACAGGCCTTGAGCCAGGCCAGCAGGTCGTGGGCTTCCTGGGCGGCAAACACCGAGTCTTTATCGGACAGGTACACGCTGCGCACGTCACGCGCAGCCAGTTCGGCGCGCACCATTTGCGCTTCATGGCCATCACGCACCAGGATGGCGATGTCCGAGGGCAGGCACGGGCGCAATGTGCCCTCACTGTTCTGGAAGCCCACCGTGCCCTGTTGCCCACCATTGAGCAAGGCGACGATATGGCTGGCGCAACTGGCGGCCAACTGCTGGCGGTAGACGCTGCTGGAAACCGGCTCTTCGCTTTCCAGCTGCCAGCATTGCAAGGCTGCGCACGCTTCACCGTCGACCAGCAATTGCTCGCCACGGCCTTTGGCGCGTACCTCGATGAACGGCAGCGGGTTGTCATCGGCCTCGCGGAACAGGAATGCACCCCGCCCCGTTTCACGCGCCTCGGCCTGCAGGAACACCTGGTTGACCGCCGCAACCATGGCCTTGCTGGAGCGGTAGTTGGTGTCCAGGCTGTGCAGGCGGCCGCTGGTGGCGCGCCGGGCAGCGAGGTAGGTGTAGATATCGGCACCCCGGAAGGCGTAGATCGCCTGCTTGGGGTCACCAATCATGAACAGGCCGGTTTGCGTGCGGTTTTCGCTGATCTGGTAGATGCGCTCGAAAATGCCGTACTGCACCGGGTCGGTGTCCTGGAATTCGTCGATCAGCGCTACCGGGAACTGTTCGCGGATCAGGCTGGCCAAGCGCTCACCTGCCTCACTGGCCAAGGCGTATTGCAGGCGCACCAGCATGTCATCGAAGCCCATTTCCGCACGCCGACGCTTCTCCACTTCGAACCGTGCCGATACCCAGTTGGCAGCATGTTCGAGCAGGGGCGCATCCGGGCTTTCCAGGGCCTGCAATTGCTGCTGCAAGGTCTGCATGGCGTTCAGCGCCGGGTGCTCGGGTGGCTCGCCTTTCCAGGCTTCGGCCATGCCCGCCGGGGTCAGGCGGGTGAAGCCTGTACCCAGGTCGAGCTCCACCAGTTGCTCATCACCCGCCCAGGCGCAGAGCTTGTCGAACCAAGGCTCGAAGTAGCGGGCCTGCATCTTGCGGCCGTCGACCTGTTTGGCGGCCAGTGCATCGCGGCAGATTTGCCGCAGCTCCTCGGACCACTGCGCCCACGGCGCCTTGAGCCGGGCCAGTTGTTCACCACGTTGCTGCAGCGATGCCTGGATCAGTGCTGCGGGTTCTGGCCCATCCTGCAGGGCACGCACACGGCCAAACAGCGGGCGGATGCGCGGCAGCAAGGCATCGGGGCTGACCCAGTGGCTGCGCACCCAGGCCAGCGCCTCACCCTGCATGCCATAACAGAAACGCCGCCAGTAATCGCGCATCACCTGGCCCAGCAGCTCGCTGTGGTCGGTTTCCAGGGTCTGGGTGAACAGGCTGCCGCTGTCGAAAGCATGCTCGCGCAACATGCGCTGGCACCAGCCGTGAATGGTCGACACGGCGGCTTCGTCCATCCACTGCACGGCGATTTCCAGGCGGCCGGCACAACGCGGCCAGGCCTCTTGCGGGTAGTCATCACGCAACTGGTGCAACAGCGGGTCGGCAGCTTCAAGTTCGCCACGGAAGAAGCGGGCGGCTTCGGCCAGGCGGGCGCGGATACGTTCGCGCAGTTCTTTGGTGGCGGCGTCGGTGAAGGTCACCACGAGGATTTGCGGAGGCAACAGTTCGCGCTCGAAGCCTTGCTCACCACCATGGCCGAGGATCAGCCGCAGGTAGAGCGCCGAAATGGTGAAGGTCTTGCCCGTACCGGCGCTGGCCTCGATCAGCTGGCTGCCATGCAGCGGGAAACTCAATGCCAATGGACGTGCCTGGGTCATGCGCCTTTCTCCGGGTTGCCCAGGGTTTGCCAAGGGGCGGTGAACAACGGGCGGTACAACGTTTCGCACCAGCCTTCAAAGGTTTCGTCAGCGGTGAGTGCGGCAAAATCGCGGAACTGGCGTGCCAGGGCGATGCTCTCGCTACGCTCGCCAAAGCTGGTGCGCTCGTCACCTTCGTAGGCGCGGGCAGCCGCTGCCAGCGCCTTGTCGGCATCGTCCTGGGCCAGCCAGGCGAATGCCGTCTTGGCCGCAACCGGCAGCGGCGCGTTCATCGCTGCCTGGCGGGCCACCAACAGGTCGCTCAGTAGCTGTGCGGCCTGGTTTTGCGGCAATGGTGCCAGCAACAAGGTCAGGTCACTGGCCACCAACGCAGTGTTGTAAGGGTAGCCCGCAGCGCAAGCTGCCAGGTGCGTGACCCAGGGCGCAATCAAACGGTGCCACTTGAGGTTGTTACGCCCGGCGCTGATGGTGTTGGGTACGGTGGTGATGCTGAGCAGGCTCTGGTCAGGCGCCTGGAACACCCGGCCCAGCCAACCTTCAAGGCGATGCTGGCCGTGCTCGAAATGCACCGGCAAGGCGCCCTCGACCAGTTGCGGCCAGCGTTGCAACAACTGGCCGTGGCGTTGCAGCAGGTCGGGTAGTGGTTCAATCAGTTCGCTTTGCAGCAGCTCGCCGAAACCGGCCAGCGGCAGCAGGCCACAGGCTTGCAGGCGATGGGCCTGGGCGTGCAAGGCTTGCTCGGCGTTATCCGGCTCGGACAAGGCTGCACCCAGCAAACTTTCACTGGCGCCGTAGCGTTGCAGGGTGTCGAGGACAAAGGGTTCTTCGTCCGGGGTGGGTGCCTCCAGCGCTTCGAAGTACACCTTCAGCCGCTGACTGAAGAAATGCCGCACCGGGTGGCGCAGGAAGTCGTTCAGCTGGGTCAGGGTCAAGGCTTCATCGTCGTGATAAGGCGCCAGGGTGGAGTCGCCCTGCTCGTCCTGCTGGTCCTGCCGGTGCAGCACCTGCCATTCGTGGGCAAAGCTGAACAACGGGCTGCCCTTCTGGAAGTAACGCGGGCTGAATGGCTGCAGCGGGTGCTCCTGGGTCATGGCATGCAGCAGCTGTTCGCCCGGTTGTGCAGGCTGCCCGTGCTCCGCACCGGCCAGCTGCCAGCCGGCGGCGAGGTGATCGCGCAACTGACCGATCAGCACCGAGGCCGGGCGTTCGCTGTTGTCGCGGATACTGCGCCCGACCCAGCTGACATAGAGCTGGTCACGTGCCGATAGCAGCGCTTCGAGCAGCAAGTATCGGTCATCCTCGCGGCGCGAGCGGTCACCTGGGCGGTAGTCGCTGGCCATCAGGTCAAAGTCCAGCGGCTGCTGGGCGCGGGGGTAGTCGCCATCGTTCATGCCCAGCAGGCAGACCACGCGGAACGGGATGGCACGCATCGGCATCAGGGTGCAGAAATTCACCGCGCCGGCGAGGAAGCGTTGCGACAGCTTGCCTTGGTCGAGGCCCGACAGCCAGGCTTCACGCACCACGGTCAATGGCAGCGGGTCGTGGAGGCCAACGGCCTCGCATACTTCAAGCCAGCTGTCGCGCAGGTCCTGCAATTGCATCAGCAACAGTTCATCACGCTCGCCCTCGGCAAGGAAGAACACCTGCAACAATGCATTCAGGCGCTCGCCCCACTGGCTGACGGTAGCAGGCTCGGCCAAAGCCTGACACGCCACTTCGAGTGCATCGAGCAGCGCGGCCAGCGGGCCGATCAGTGCCGCATCCAGGCCACCAATTTCATCGTAGGGCTCAATGCCGTCACACGCGTCACCCACACCCACCGCGTAACCCAGCAACATGCGCCGCAAGCCGAAACGCCAGCTGTTCTGCTCAAGCCCTGCGGGCAAGCCCAGGCTGGCACGCTGCTCGGCATTGAGCCCCCAGCGTATGCCGGCACCCTCGATCCAGCGGTGAAGCGTGGGCAGGTCGTTTTCGCGGATGCCGAAGCGGGCGCGGACTGCCGGAACGTCCAGCAGGTCGAGCACTTCGCTGACCGCAAAGCGGCTGTCCGGCAACTTGAGCAGGTGCTCGAGGGCAATCAGCAATGGCTCGCGGCCGCGCTGGCCCTGGTCGGTGAGGGTGAAGGGGATAAAGCGCGGGTCATTGCGCTGCAACTGGCCGAATACGGCGCGGATATGTGGCGCGTAGGTGTCGATGGCCGGCAGCATGACGATTACGTCACGCGGGCGTAGCGTGGGGTCGGCGCTGAAGCGGGCCAGCAACTGGTCGTGAAGGATCTCCACTTCGCGTTGCGGGCTGTGGGCAATGTGGAAACGAATGGAGCGGTCTTTTGCGGTATCGACGGGCGACCATAGCTCGCGGGTTTCGGCGAGCGGGCGCAGCTCGAGGATGTCGTCTTGCAGCTGGTTCAGCAGCGTGGTGGGCGAGCCGTCACTGAACAGGTCGATGCGACCATCGCTGAATACACCTTGGTAACTGCCTGGGTCGTCGTAGCTGTCGAGCAGGTTGATGTAGTCCCGGCCTTGCTTGCCCCACGCAGCCAGCAACGGGTGGGCGTGCTGATGCAACGACTGGTCGTCCAGTTGCAGGGGCATGCCTTGTTTGCGCTGCTGGCGCTTGTACTGATGGCGCAGCAGGTCCTTGTCGGCAACGATATCGGCCCAGTGGTGGCGGCAGGGGTTGTGCACGCACAACAGCACCTGACTAAAGCGCGCCAACCCGGCCAGTGCTTCCAGAGCCTGGGCTGGCAGCGAGGAAATGCCGAATACGATTACCCGCGATGGCAGCCCGGCAGGTGCCTCCTGCAGGCTGTTGATACGCTCGATGAAGCGTTGATGCACCCCGGCGCGGCTCTGTGCCATCCCCTCTTCGCCGACATCGTCCAGCAGCGCACGCCACAGTTCGGCTTGCCAGCGGTTGCCCCCAGGCAGCGCTTTGCGCTCGCCCCGTGCAGTATTGAGGATGTGCTCGCCCGCAGCCCAGTCCTTTAGCCAGTCGGCACGGTAGACCTGGTACTGGTCGAACAGGTCGGCCAGCCGCTCGGCGAGTTGGTAACGCTTGCGCAGGTCGCTGTCATCGGTAAGGAAACGCCGCAGCGGCTCGAAATGCGGGCGCTCGATCAACGCTGGCAGCAGGCGCATGAGGCGCCAGGTTAGCGGTGCCTTGTCGAGCAGGGAAACTTCCGGGATCTCGTCGCGGCCCAGCACGCTCCGATACAGCGTCCACATGAAGCTGCCAGGCAATTGCACATCGATTGCAGCGGCGATGCCACAGCCGCCCAGGTCGTCGGCCTGCGGGTCTTCGGCCAAGGCCAACTTGAGCCATTGGGCGATGCCATTGCTTTGTACCAGCGCGATTTCGTTTTCCAGCGGCGCCAGGGGGTAGCGACGCATCCAGCTCACTACCAGGCTGCGCAGGTCGTCGAGGCGGTTGCCGTGGACGATCATGAAGCCGGGGTGGAGATGGGTGTTGTGGGGCATCGGAAACTCTCTGGCAGCTGCTGAGGTCGGTGGGGGGAACGATATCACGCGTGATGCGTTACCTGTGGGAGCGACTGTCTTGCTCAATTTCTGAATGCTGGCGCAAATCCCTGTGGGAGCGGGCACGCCCGCGAACACCGGCAAAGCCGGTGCCATCCACCGCGTTCTCTGCTTCGCGGGCGCGCCCGCTCCCACAGGAATTGTTGTGAGGCCAGGGGACTTTTTTGGCCCACAAAGACAAAACCCCTACCTGCATGCGCAGATAGGGGTTTTGCGAAATGAATCTTGACGATGACCTACTCTCACATGGGGAAACCCCACACTACCATCGGCGATGCATCGTTTCACTG